>JAFAKN010000493.1 GCA_019235415.1 Alphaproteobacteria bacterium | reverse complement strand
TCTCGGCAACCATCTGCAGCATTGCGTGGCGCATGCCTTCCACGCCGGCTCCGACCGTGAGCGCCAGGTCAAGATCGACGAGCTGCTCGAAGTCCTCGACAGCCGCCGGCGCTGACATGAAGGCGGCGCGGCTCCTCGTCTGGCTCGTGTCGCTGGTGGCGCTGACGGTGCCGCCGGTGGCGATCGGGCATGCGATGGCTCCATCGCACCGCGCCGCTGCGATCGATTGCCCCGGGCATGTGCCCCCACCCGCGCCATGCCCGGAGCACGATACCGCCAAGCACGCTGCCGGGACTTGTTGCTCGCTGATGACGCCGATGGTGGCCTTGCTGCCTGCGACACCCAGCCTCGAGGGCCACATCGCACTGCCGATACCGAGGCCGGCGCGTTTGCCCGATTGGGCCGGCCGCACCGTCACCAGGGATCCACCGCCTCCGCGCGCCTGAACCGAGCTTCCTTCGGTTCATCGCAACAGTCGTGGAGAAGCATCATGTTGTTCCGACGTTCTGTCGTCGGCGTTCTGGCGTTGGCTTTTGCCGCGCCGGCGTCGGCGCACGGCCCCGCGCCCAGCGGCGGCCGCGCGGGCGATCCTGCAAAGGTCACCCGCACCATCGAGGTCATCGCGACCGACAATGCCTTCTCGCTCAAAGCGCTCGATGTGCGCGACGGCGAGACGGTGCGCTTCGTCGTGCGCAACGATGGCGCGGACCCGCACGAGCTCACCATCGGTACCGTGGCCGAGCATGCCGAGCATCGCCAGGTCATGAAGGCGATGCTCGAGCAGATGAAGAAGGGCGGTCATGCCGCTCATTCGATGTCCGACATGGCTCATGAAGGCGGTGTCTGGGTCGACCCCGGCAAGACCGCGAGCTTCGTCTGGACCTTCGTGCGCACCGACAATCTCGAGTTCGCCTGCAACATCCCCGGCCACTACGAGGATGGGATGAAAGGTCCCATCCGTTTCGTGAAGTGAGGGAGCCGGCCATGAGATCACTGCTCCTGCTTTCTGCCCTGCTTCTGCTTGCGGCGTGCGCCGACCAAGGCATGACAGCCGGGCCCTACACCGGCTCCGCACCGGCAGCGGTCGATCTTGGCAGCTCCTCGCGCGTTCCGCATATCGTCGGGCAAGCCGGGGAAGGGGAGGGCTACGGCTCAGCCCAGCAGCCGAACCAGCCGACAGCCCGCCAGGTGCCCGTGGCGAGCGCCACCACCGAAAACGGCAAGCCCATGCCGGCGGCCGCCTCGCCTCCGGCCAGCCAAGGCGAGGCCGATCACAGCCATATGGACCACAGCAAGATGGACCATAGCGGTGCGCCCGCCCCCGGGTCGGGAGGTCAGCAATGATCCGGCACTCCTTCCCTACGGGCATCGGGCGCCGCCGGTTCGTCGCGGGAATCGCTGCCGGCACTTCGTTTGCGGCTTTTTCTCCCTGGAGCAGCGCACTTGCCGCAGAGCCACACCAGGTGCTGAGTGGCACCGACTTCCGACTCGAGCTCGCGCCCATGCCGATCAACATTACGGGGCGGGCGCGCATGGCGACGGCGATCAACGGCCAAGTCCCCGGCCCGACGCTGCGCTGGCGCGAAGGCGAGGTGGTGAGCATTGCCGTCACCAACCGGCTGTCGTTCAAAAGCTCGCTGCACTGGCATGGGATCCGCCTGCCCTCGCCGATGGATGGCGTGCCGGGCTTCGGCTACGCCGGCATCGCGCCGGGAGAGACGTTCGTCTATCGCTTCCCGGTTCGTCAGAGCGGCACCTACTGGTACCACGCGCACGGGTTGGAGGAGCAGACCGGCGCCTACGGCTCGCTGGTCATCGAGCCCAAGGGCGGCTTCGCGCAGCGTTTCGACCGCGACTATGTCGTGGTGCTGTCGGACTGGAGCGACGAGAGTCCGCTGTCGATCGTCAGCAACCTCAAATTCCAGAGCGACTACTACAACCAACATCGCCGCACGCTCGGCACGTTCGTCGACGATGCCAGGCGCGATGGTCTGGGGAACACGGTCCAGGATCGCCTGATGTGGGGCAACATGCGCATGAGCCCCACCGACATCCTCGACGTGTCAGGCGCGACCTACACCTACCTGATCAACGGCCAGCCGCCCAACGCCAACTGGACGGCGCTGTTCCGGCCCGGAGAGCGCGTGCGACTGCGCTTCATCGATGCCGGCGCCATGAGCATCTTCGACGTGCGCATCGTTAGTCTCGCGATGACCGTGGTGCAGGCCGATGGCAACGACATCGTGCCGGTGACCGTCGACGAGTTGCGCATCGGCCCGGGCGAAACCTATGACGTCATCGTCGAGCCGCGAGAGGCCCAGGCCTACACGATCTTCGCCCAGGCGCAGGACCGCACCGGATACGCTCGCGGTACGCTGGCGCCGCGGCCGGGCATGGCGGCCGCGATTCCGCCGACGGATCCGCGGCCCATGCGCACCATGGCCGACATGGGCATGGATCACGCGGCCGCCGGACACGACGCGACGAGCGGCGCGCATGCGGGGCACAGCATGCCGCGCATGGGTCACGGATCGATGGCGGGCATGCCGGCGCAGGATCCCGCCGCGGCGCGCCTGGAAGGCCGCGTCGGCGTCGACAACGTCGCCATGATGCCGCGGCCGCGGCTGTCGGAGGCGGGCGACGGGCTCGACCGCAACGGCCGCCGCGTGCTGCGACTGAGCGATCTACGCAACGCCAAGCGCGGCAACGACCCGAGGCCGCCGACACGCGAGGTCGTCCTGCATCTCACCGGCAACATGGAACGATTCATGTGGGGCTTCGACGGCACCAAGTTCTCCGATGCCGGGCCGATCGTCCTGCAGCGGGGCGAGCGCGTGCGCTTCGTGCTGATCAACGACACCATGATGGATCACCCGATCCACCTGCATGGCCTGTGGAGCGAGCTGGAGAACGGGCAAGACGAGTTTCGTCCCTACAAGCACACGATCCTGGTCAAACCCGGCGAGCGGCTGAGCTATCTCGTGACCGCCGACGAGCCCGGGCGCTGGGCGTTCCACTGCCATCTGCTCTACCACATGGAGCTCGGCATGATGCGCGAGGTGCGCGTCGCATGAGAAAGCCCCTTGCCGCTCTCTCGGGTCTGATGATGCTGGCGGCCCTGTCGACTGTCGCTCGTGCCCAGGCGACGGCGACGGACCACGATGCGGGAGCACACAGCGAGCCGCACATGCTCGACGACGCCATCTTCATCCACGGCCTCTTCAATCAGCTCGAAGGCCGCTTCGGCGACACCAACACCTTTCGCTGGAGCGGCGAAGGCTGGGCCGGCACGGACGAGAACCGGATCTGGCTCAAGACCGAGGGCAGGCTGACCAACGGCGAGCTCGACGACGGCATCCAAGAGCTGTTCTACAGCCGAGCCATCTCGACCTTCTTCAACGCTCAGCTCGGCGCCCGCTACGACCTCGATTCCTTGCCAGGCCGCGGATGGGGCGCGGTCGGCATCGAAGGCCTGGCGCCGATGTTCTTCCGTGTCGGCGCCACCGGCTATGTCAGCGGCGATGGCCATCTCGCCGCCAAGCTCGAGGCCAGCTACGACCTGCCCATCACGCAGCGCCTCATCCTGCAGCCGCAGATCGAGCTCAATATCTACACCAAGGACGACCCGGCGCGCCTAGTCGGCGCCGGCCTCTCCGAGCTCGATGCCGGCCTGCGCCTGCGCTACGAGATCACCCGCAAGCTCGCGCCCTACTTCGGCGTCACCTACCTCGGCCGATACGGCACGACGGCCGACTATGTCAGCGCCGCCGGGGGACAGACACAACAGGTGCGCTTCACGCTTGGCGTACGCGCCTGGTTCTGAAGGAGGATGTGCGGCACGGGCACAGATGGTGCACCCAATCCACAGCGGGCCGCTTTGACGGCCCGTGCCGGCTTCTGCCACCTCCCACCCGAGGTGACAGATGAGCAACGAGACCGAGCTGCGCGACAAGCTGCGCAAGATCGAGGCGCTGTTTGCCGGAGCCGGCACGTCCGGCGAGCGTCTTGCGGCGGAGGCTGCGCTGAAGCGGCTGCGCGCGCGACTCCTCGAGCTGGAACGCCGCGATCCCCCCATCGAGACGCAGTTCTCCTTGCCCGATCAATGGTCGCGGCGCCTGTTCGTCGCGCTCAGCCGGCGGTACGCCTCACGCCTTACCGCTATCCCCGCCAGCGCTACAGCACCGTTGTCCTTCGCGCGCCGCGCCGCTTTGTCGATGAGGTCCTGCTGCCCGAGTTCAAGGCCCTCAACGAGGCATTGACGGCCTACCTCAACGAGGTGACGCTGCGTCTGATCCGCGAGGAGATCCACGGCGATGCAAGCGAAGCGGCCGAGGTCGCGCCGGCCTTGACGTCCCGTCCTGCTGCGGACTGAGGCTCGGCTAGACCATGACGACCTTGCCGGTCGGCAGGTCGTAGTAGGCGCCGACCACCTTGAGCTTGCCGCTCGAAACCATGTCGGCCAGGATCGGCGTCGCGGTCTGCAGCCGCTTGACGTTGGCCTGAACGTTGGCCACCACGGCGCGCTGCTCGAGGTCGGCGCCGCCGGCTTTGACCACCGGTTCGATGCCGGGCTTCATCGCCGTCACGAGATCGGCGATGTGACCGGGCAGCGTGTTGCCCTTCTGCAGGGCGGCGACGGTGGCGTTGATCGCGCCGCAGCTGGTATGCCCCAGCACCATGATCGCCTTGGTGCCGAGCACTGCGGCACCGAACTCGAGACTCCCCAGGCCATCGGGTGTCACGAAGTTTCCGGCGACACGCACGACGAACAGCTCGCCCGGTCCCTCGTCGAACGCAAGCTCGGGCGCGACGCGCGAATCGGCGCAGCTCAGGATCGCGGCGTAGGGCGCCTGACCCTTGGCGCGCGCCGCCCGACCGGTCGAGTAGTCACGCTCGTTCAGCTTGCCCGCGACGTAACGCGCATTGCCTTCCGCGAGGCGCGCCAGCGCTGCATCCGGCGTCTCGGCAGATCGCGCCGGCTGCGCCAGTGCCGGCGCGATCGACGCCGTCGCAGCCAAGGCGCCCAAGCCTGCCATCAGGCCGCGCCGTGTGAATCCGAGTGAGCTTGAAGAGCAGATCTCGCACATCGCTTCCTCCCCTTGTCGACTCATCGATGGAAAGTATACGCGACGCGTTTGCAATACGCCCCTGCCGACGCTCAGTTGATCAACCCCACGGCCGCCGCCGCGACCGCCCCCAGCACGACCACGAGCCACGGCGGCGTCTTCCACGCCACCAGCAGCAGCATGGCCAGGACGGCGATCGCGAAGTCGGCCGGCGCATGGATCGCGCTGGTCCACACCGGGTTGTAAAGCGCCGCCAGCAGCAGGCCGACGACGGCGGCGTTGACGCCCTTCAGCACCGACCGCATCACGGGATGCTGGCGAAACCAGTTCCAGAACGGCAACGGCCCGATCGCGAGGAAGAACGACGGCAGGAAGATGCCTGCCAGACACAGGAGCCCGCCCAGCCAGCCGTTGGGCGCGGGCCCCATCACGGTGCCGAGGTAGGCGGCGAAGGTGAACAGCGGCCCGGGCACGGCCTGCGCCGCGCCATAGCCGGCCAGGAAAGCGTCGTTGCTTACCCAACCGGGCTGCACGGTTGCCGCCTGCAATAGCGGCAACACGACATGGCCGCCACCGAATACCAGCGAGCCGGAGCGATAGAAGGCGTCGAACACCGCGAGCAGGTGCGAGCCGGTGGAGGAAGCCGCGATCGGCAAGCCCACGAGCAGGCCGAAGAACAGGATGATCGCGGCGACCGACCACATGCGGCTGATGCGGATCGGCAGCGGGATCAGCGCGATCGTCTCGCCCGCCAGCAGCCGCCAGCCGACCACGCCGCCCAGCACGATCGCCGCGATCTGCCCCAGACTCGAAGGCACCGCCAGCACCACCACGGTGGCCGCCGCAGCGATTGCCAGCCGCTCCTTGTCGGGGCAGAGGTTGCGCGCCATGCCCCACACTGCCTGCGCCACCACCGCCACGGCGACAATCTTGAGGCCATGCAGCCAGCCTGCGCCGGAGAGGTTGCCGAGCGCGCTCACGCCGTAGCCGAAGGCGATCAGCGCCAGCGCCGAGGGCATGGTGAAGCCGAGCCACGCGGCCAGCGCACCGGGAATGCCGCCGCGCAGGACGCCGATGATGATGCCCACCTTGCTGCTGGCCGGCCCCGGCAGGAACTGGCTGAGCGCGACCACGTCGGCATAGTGGGCTTCGTCGACCCAGCGCCGGCGGTCGACGAACTCGGTCCGAAAGAAACCCAGATGGGCGATTGGTCCGCCGAAGCTCGTGAGCCCCAGATGCAGGAACACAAGGAAGATTTTCCAGGGCGACTCCTGCGACGAGGGCTTGGGCGTGTCGGCGACGTCGGTCATGCGGCAGAGATTACATTGCCGAGGCACTGAACCCAGCCCCCCTTGTGCAAGGCATCGTGCAGGGCATCTCGGACCACATCGTCGGCAACCGGGTGCGGGTGCCCAAGTTTCGATGAAATGCCCAAGCTCGATCGAGTTGCGCGCGCCTACCTGCTGCTGGATGTGCTGCAGGGCTTCGCGCTCACGCTACGCTACATGTTCAAGCCCAAGGTCACGATCGACTATCCCTACGAGCGCAGCCCGCAGAGTCCGCGCTTCCGCGGTGAGCATGCCCTCAGGCGCTATCCCAACGGCGAGGAGCGCTGCATCGCCTGCAAGCTCTGCGAGGCGATCTGCCCGGCGCAGGCCATCACCATCGAAGCCGAGCCGCGCGCCGACGGCAGCCGGCGCACCACGCGCTACGACATCGACATGACCAAGTGCATCTACTGCGGCCTCTGCCAGGAGTCCTGCCCGGTCGACGCGATCGTCGAGGGGCCGAGCCTGGAGTTCGCCACCGAGACGCGCGAGGAGCTGATGTACGACAAGCAGAAGCTGCTCGATAACGGCGACCGATGGGAGTCGCTGATCGCCGCCAACCTCGGAGCCGATGCGCGTTACAAATGAGCGCTCGCCTTTCGCGCGAACGTTACCCTCCTTTGTGCGTTATCAGGCAAAGCCGTTCGGGGCCGTTGTTCGCGGTGGAACCCGCGGTACTCTCGGCCGTCGCGGCGAGAGGAGGCCGAGGTGGAACGGCTGGGACTGCGCATTCTGGTGGTCGAGGACAACCTCTTGGAAGCCGACGTCATGGAGCAGGTGCTGCATGACCTCGGCTGCAGTGTCGTGGGCCCGACCGGCCAGCCTCAACAGGCGTTGGCCCTTGCCAGAGAAAGTCCACTCGACGGGGCTTTTCTCGACATCCATCTGGCAGGGCTCAATTCGTTCGCCGCGGCCTGGGAACTCAGACGCCGTGGCGTACCCTTTGCCTTCGTGAGCGGCTATCCGCGCTCCTACGTTCCGGGTCCAGGCCCGCTGCGCGACGCACCGTTCCTCGCCAAGCCGTTCGACAAGCGCGAGCTGGCGGCGACATTGTTGTCGTTCGGGCCCAATCCGCCATCGATACCGCCCTCGAAAGCCCCCAAGCCCGACAAGCCGCCGCGCCGCATGAAGCAGCGCCAGCTGAACCTCTAAGTTTTCACCTCCCCTTCGCGGTTCTCGGGAAGGGGAGGTGGCGCGAAGCGCCGGAGGGGGCATCTCATTGGAGCGCGGACCTCCCGGTCCACCCTTGATTCATCAATGCGGACCAGGAGGTCCGCGGTCCAATGATGTTGAACACGCGACCCCGCCTTGCGACGGCGGGTGGCTTGGGGGAGAGGGCCGCAAGGACGGGGTCGCCCGGACAGGAGCATCCGGCCCACACCCAATGATCGCGGCACGCGTCGTGTTGCTGTGCGCTTGCGCTCCGGAGAGGGCAAGCAGCTGCGATCTTGGCGCGAAGTTCGACTGCATCCGATGTCAGCGGCGTGCGTGCTTCGATTCGATCGCGCCGAAGATCGCTTGCATGAGGCCGTGCGGTTCGTACGGCTTGCCGATGCAAGGCATCGCGCGCAGCCCTTCGGGCAACCTGTCGCAGTCGTAACCGGTCACCACCACGAACGGCACCTCGAGGGCGCGCAGCCGCTCGGCGATCGGAACCGCGTCGTCCGCCTGCAGGAAGGCATCGAGGATGGCGCCGCACGGCGCGTCGTGCGCGAGCAGGCCCAGCGCCTGCTCGACGGAGGCGACCGGTCCGACGACGAGGCCGCCGCAGGTCGTGATCAGCTGGGCGATATCCTCGGCAACCAGGAACTCGTCCTCGACGACGAGGATCGTGGTCGCCCTGAGATCGGGCCACCGTTCGCGCATTGTGATGGCCTCCAGTTACCCCCCGCCCCGCATGATCGTCGGCAACGAGACCTTCGCGGCCATCTCTACTTGGGCTCGCACCACGACCCATGCCCGTGACCTTGCGGTGTCCCGACGCCGCGCACGGAACCTGGCAGACCCGCGACATCGAAGAAATGGTCGTGCGCCAATACATGTTATAAGATAACTTTTTCGTTGTTGTGGTTCGTGTTGCCGAGGAGCCGACGGTGCAAGCTGATGCTGCGGCCCAACCTGTTCTCACAACGCGCGGCGTCGTGCTGGCGCGTAGCGGGCGGAGGATCGCGAGCCTGCCCGACCTTGCCGTGGCTCCGGGGCAGGCCGTGGCGCTGCTCGGCCCGTCAGGCTCCGGCAAGAGCACCGCCTTGATGGCGCTTGCCGGGATCCGCGCTCCCGACAGCGGTGACATCGAAGTCGGCGGGATTCGGCTTTGGGCGCTGCCCTCGGCAGCGCGCGATCGCTTTCGCGGCCATCGCATCGGGCTGGTCTTCCAGTCGTTTCACCTGATCGATGCGCTGAGCGTCGCGGCCAATGTCGCCATCGCCATGCGCTGCGCCGGCCTTTCGCCCGATCATGGGCGCGTGGACTCGCTATTGCAGGGGCTGCAGCTCGCCGCTCTCGCACGCCGGCGCGCCGATCGCATCAGCCACGGCCAGGCGCAGCGCGTCGCGATGGCGCGCGCGCTGGTGAACCGGCCGGCGGTGGTGCTGGCCGACGAGCCGACCTCGGCGCTGGACGACGCGGCGACCGCCGAGCTGCTCGCGCTGTTGCGGCAAAGCGCGCGCGCCGAAGGCGCCGGCCTATTGATCGCCACCCACGATCGACGGGTCATCGCGGCCGTCGACCAGGTCGTCGAGATGAAGGCGGCGGCGTGACCTTCGTGCATCTGGCCTTCGCCTATCTGCGCCGCCGCTGGGGCCAGGCGCTGCTGTCGATCGTCGTGGGTGCGCTGGGCGTCGCGGCGGTGACGGCCGCACTTGCCGGCCTCGACGCCCTGCCGCGCGCGGCCCGCCAGGCGTGGGGCGGCGTCGATCTGGTCGTGGGACCCAAGGGGTCGGCGCTCGATCTGGTCCTGTGCTGCGCGCTGCACGTGTCGGAACCGCGCGGCCTGGTCTCGCTCGAGGCGGCGACAAAAGCCGTCGGCAATCCGATGATCCGCGCGTCGGCGCCGCTGGCGTTGGGCGACAACGTCAATGGTTGGCGCGTGGTCGGGACGACGCCGGCCCTGATCGACGTCTATCGCGCGCATCTCGCCAAGGGCCGGATGTGGAACGACAAGCTGCAGGCGGTGCTGGGGGCAACAGCGGCGCGCGCGCTGCATCTCGAGATCGGCGA
>JAFAKN010000299.1 GCA_019235415.1 Alphaproteobacteria bacterium | reverse complement strand
GCGCCTGGGGATCGTGTATCGCCACCACGTAGCCCGCATCTGCGAGTTTGGCCGCGAGCTTCACGCTGTGGCTTTCCTCGACGACGGGGGTCTGGGGCTTGTACGAGAGGCCGAGGACAGCGATGCGCATGCCGGCCTTGGCGAACTTCGCGACGAGCCCGGTCAATCGGTCGGTCTGGTAGTTGTTAACGCGGTCTGTAGCTTCGGCGACGTCGGCCCGCGCGCCGATCTTGCGGGCGAGGGCGGCGAAGGCGACATTGTCGCGGGGGAAACACGGGCCGCCATAGCCCATAGCACCCTTGAGGTACTTCGGTCCGATGCGCGTGTCGGCGCCCAATGCCCTCGTCACGGCGTCGACGTCGGCGCCCGGCAGGCGATCGCAGATGTCGGCCAGCATGTTGGCGTAGGAGATCTTGGTGGTGACGTAGGTGTTCACCGAGATCTTGGTGAGCTCGGCATTAACGAAGTTCATCCGCTGTACCGGCGGCTTCTTCTCGCACATCTGCAGATAGATGGTCTGCAGCATGTCACCGGCCTTGGTGTCGCTCTCGCCGATCAGGATGGAATCGGGAAAGAGCATGTCGCGGACCACGCTGCCGAGCGCGATGAACTCCGGATTGTAGCAGAGACCGAGATCGGGCCCGACCTTGCGACCCGACGCCGCCTCGAGCGTTGCCTGGATTTCTCCGCCGGTGCTGCCCGGCATCACCGTGCTGGTGATGACCACCATGTGGTAGCCCTGCTTGTTGCGCAGGCCCTTGCCCAGCGCTTCCATGGCCTGCAGCACGAAGCGATTGGAGAAGAAGCCGGTGCTGTCGGAAGGCGTCGGGACGATGACGAAGCTCGCGTCACTTTTTTGCACGGCCTCGGCGGCATCCATAGTGCCCGATAGCCGGTCCTTGCTGGCCGCGATCAGTTCGTTGAGCTGTGGCTCGACGATCGGCATCTTGCCGGCATTGAGGGCGTCGACCAGGGTCTTGCTGACGTCGAGACCAGTCACCGTGAAGCCGCGGCTGGCGAGCACCGCGGCGAGCGGCGCGCCGAGCTTGCCGAGGCCAACCACGGATACGCGAGGCAGAGTTGCTGAAGTCATATGCAGGTCCATTTTAAGGGCCGGTACTGATACTGTCGGAAGTTCCCCGACGCCACCCGAAATTGCCAAAGGTCGGAGCGAATTGGCGACTTGCGCCGTCCCGCCGCAGGCGCGAAAAATCGCGCTTCGATGCGCGTAAATGGCGGGGAATTGGAATGAAAGTGGCATTTTCGGCCTTTCCGAAGGCCTTCACCGGCAACGTCGCGGTCTTGGTCGGGGCCGACAAGCAGCTGTTGCCCAGCGCGCAGGCGATCGATCGGGAGCTGGGCGGCGCGATCAAGCGGGCGATCGACGCCAGCCGCTTCACCGGCGCGAAGGGTCAGTCCCTGACCCTGCTCGGGCAGGCCGATATCGCCCGGCTGACCTTGCTCGGCATCGGCAAGTCGCGCGAGCTCGATGCCCGGGCGGCCGAGGCGCTCGGCGGCCTGGTCGCCGGGGAGGCCAACGCCGCGGGCCAGAAGGCAGTGACCGTGGTGGTCGATCCGCTCAAGGGCAACGCCCTGGATCCCGGCCAGGTCGCCGCGCGCATCGCGCTCGGCGCGCAACTGCGTAACTACCGCTTCGACAAATACAAGACCAAGGAGAAGCCCGAGCAGAAACCGACGTTGGAGCGGTTCACGTTGGTTGTCGCGGCGCCGGGCGAGGCGCGTCGCGTCCATGAGAAGCTAGAGCCGGCGATCGATGCCGTGTTCTTCACGCGCGACCTGGTGAGCGAGCCGGCCAACGTGCTGTTTCCGGTTGAGTTTGCCCGTCGCGCGCGCGAGCTTGCCAAGCTCGGCGTCAAGGTCGAGATCCTGGGCGAAGCGCAGATGAAGAAGCTCGGGATGAACGTGCTGCTGGCGGTGGGCCAGGGCAGCGTGCGCGACTCGCAGCTTCTCGTGATGAGCTGGATGAAGGGTCCCAAGACGCAGAAGCCGGTGGCGCTGATCGGCAAGGGCGTGTGCTTCGATACTGGCGGCATCTCGATCAAGCCGGCGGGCGGCATGGAAGACATGAAGTGGGACATGGGCGGCGCCGGCGCCGTTACCGGCGCGATGCGCCTGATCGCCGCGCGCAAGGCGCGGGTCAACGTGGTCGGCGTCTGCGCCCTGGTCGAAAACATGCCTGATGGCAACGCGCAGCGGCCGGGCGACGTCGTCAAGAGCCTGTCAGGGCAGACCGTCGAGGTGATCAACACCGACGCCGAGGGCCGGCTGATCCTGTGCGACGCGATGTGGTACACCCAGGACCGCTTCAAGCCGCAGGCTATGGTCGAGCTCTCGACCCTGACCGGCGCCATCATCGTGGCGTTGGGCCACGAGCGTGCCGGCCTTTTCAGCAATGACACGGCGCTGTCGAACAAGCTGCGTGCTGCGGGCACGGCGGTCGGCGAGAAACTGTGGCGAATGCCGCTCGGGCCGAAGTACGACAAGCTCATCGACTCGGACATCGCCGACATGAAGAACGTAGGCGGCGGCCGCGACGGCGGCTCGATCACCGCGGCGCAGTTCCTGCAGCGTTTCGTGCAGGAGGGTGTGGCCTGGGCGCACATCGACATCGCGGGCGTCGCGTGGTCGACCAAGGGCAACGAGACGACCCCCAAGGGCGCCACCGCTTTCGGCGTGCGGCTGCTCGACGAGTGGGTCGCCGAGAACTTCGAACGCTGATCGAGCGATGGCGACCGAGGTCAATTTCTATCACCTGACCCGTTCCTCGCTCGAAGACGCCTTGCCGCGCCTGCTGCTCAAGACGCTGCAGGCCGGCGAGCGGGCGGTAGTGTTGGTCGGTTCGTCCGAACGCGTCGATGCCCTGAACACGCACCTCTGGACCTTCGATCAGGACAGCTTTCTGCCGCACGGCTCGGCCAAGGATGGCGAGGCGGATCGCCAACCGATCTGGCTGACGCATCTGGACGAAAATCCCAACGGCGCGCGCTTCCTCTTCATCGCCGATCGGGCGCGTTCCGAGCGGGTCGGCGAGTACGCACGATGCTTCGAGTTGTTCGACGGTCGCGACGACTCCGCCGTTGCCGAATCGCGCGAGCGCTGGAAGGTCTACAAGGCCGCCGGGCACGCCGTGGTGTACTGGCAGCAGACCGCGGCCGGCGGCTGGGAGAAGAAGGCCTAAAAGCGCTTCTCGCGTGGATGCCAATAGCCGCGCCAGGCCGACTTCAGGCGCTCCCGGAACGGGATCGGACCTTCCGGACGGTAGAAGGATGGCAGGTCAGCCTCGAAGCGTTGCAAGTAGGCGCGATAGGAGAGCGGGCGCTTGGGGCTTTGCTGTGCCTCTGCCGCGAGCAGGTCGAGGCCGGCATCGACATCGAGCAAAGCGGAAAAATCGGGCCGCCGTGCTAGCAGAAGTTCGGCCGCCGCATCGGGCACCGCCCAGGCCGAGAATACCGCCGCGAGCTTGGCGAGCTTCTCGATCCCGAGGGCCGCATTTGCCGCCGAGCGGTGCGGTGCCAGCACGTCACGCGCGTAGTAGGCCTCGCCCTGGAACGGCCGACCGGAAACTGTTTCGGCCGGCGTCGGCCAGACATAGCGCGCCGGGAGAGCACGCGTGGAGAACGTCCGCACGTCGAGGCGAAACAGGTCGAATCCTTCGCGGCGGAGGAAGCGGTCGGTGTTGTGGAAGGTGTGGTCCTGCGGGCTGTCGGTGCCAACAAAATTCACCTCCAATTGCACGGCCAGCACGCCGAGCGCGTCGAGCCGCCCGGCGAGCGACTGCAGGATCTCGAAGTCGTGGCCGTCGATGTCGACCTTGAAGTAGTCGAACTCCGTCCAGCCGCGCTCGGCCAGCAGGTCCGACACCACGATGGGTTTGGCCGGATCGGCAAGTCCGGTCAGTTCCCAGGCGTTGTGGCGCAGCTTCTCTTCGGTCGACGCAGCCTTCAGCCGCGCCTCGCGGATCTCCCGCGTGCGCATGAAGCTCAGCCGGTCACGCATCTGCATGATGAGCGGGGCGGCGGGACCGGCCGACAGGTCGATCGGTTCGTTAGCCGATGCGCTCACGAATGCCGCGACATAGGACACCTCGGGATGGCGCTCGTGCTCGGCCAGGCGCCGGCATTCGCTTTTGCTGGCATCGACACCGAGCGCCTGCAGCCTCGGTCCGAACGCGCGCCACACCTCGTCGATCCCGCCCGAGCAGCCGATATCGAGCAGCCTGAACTTTTCCGTCCGCAGCCTCTGGCCGATGAATGCCGGGAAGGCGGGCGGCATGACGCCTAGACGGTGGCCACCGGCGTTGCCGGGGAACCGACGGCGCCCGGCAGGCGCAGCGGCGGCGCGGTGAGCACGAAGCGCGAGCGCTTCCTGTCGCGCAGCCACATCGCGAGATCCTTCAACCACCAGATCTCGCCGAGATTGAGCCCCAGCTTGAACAGGCAGTGGTTGTGGATCGGCAGCGAGGGATGCTGGGCGTCCGCCGGTCCGGGCTTGGCCGGTACCCCCTCGACGCCGTAGTTGTCGGCGATCAGCGCCGAGATCTGGCTGTCGGTGATCCATTGCAGCAGCCGCGTGTCGCGTCCGTCGAGGACGCAGCACATCGCGTGGCAGCGTGCCGGATCGACTTTCTTGTCCATCTTGGCGATCTCGTCGGTGAAGCCGGTGTAGAGCAGCAGCATATCGCCCGGCTCGACCGCTACCGTGTCGGCTTCCAGCACGCGTCGGAAGTCGTCGTAGTTCACGTACTTGTGGTCGCGGCCGAAATGCTTTTCCAAGTCGACCAGCACGCCGCGTCCCTGGATGGCCTTGGCGGCCATGTTTTCCACGCCGAGCTTATGCGCATAGCTCATATGGCCGCAGCCGTCCCGGCCAGCATCTGGTTGCGGGCCGACGACATCCGAGCCGGCCTTGAAGCCGTTGTAGTACAGCGGCTCGGGCACGCCATCGCCGTTGGCGTCGAACAGTCCACCGACATGGGCCAGCGTGTCCCATTGCGTCGAATATTGCAGCGTCAGGATGACGCGGTCGTCGCTGGCGACGTCCATGAACAACGGATTGAGGCTGTTGGTCAGGAAGTTGAAGCGCCAGCCGTTTTCGTCCCCGGTCGGCGACAGGACGGGGGGCAGGCGGCGCGCGTTGAGCACATTGCCCCCGGGAAGGTCGAGCGGCAGGCTGAGGCAAAAGGAAAGGCCCTCTTTCACCTCGGCCACACCTTCCAGCACCTTCTTGGCCGTGATCAGATTGAGCCGTCCCAGCTGATCGTCCTCTCCCCAATCGCCCCAGGTCGACCCCTCGGGACGGTACTTCCAACGCTTCATTTCCGATCTCCCTATTCCCGGCGCGGAGACTAGCCTGCGGCACTGTACAGCGTCACTTGGGCTGCGCATGGCTCCTGCGCGCAATTCCGCAAACGGGCAGGTAGATAGTTCGGGTATCCTGCTCGCGCAAATGAGGTCCTGATGTCTGCAGCGAGTGTCCCTCTCAACCGCGACGTTCGGGTGATCAGCCTGATCGGCGTCGCCCATGGCGCCAGCCACTACTACCAGTTGGCGTTCGCGACGATGCTGCTGATCGTTCGGCAGGAGGCGGGCCTCGAGTTCGCCGATGTCGGTCTGCTGGCCGGCATCTTCTATGGCGTCTCCGGGCTTTCGCAGACCGCCGCCGGGTTTGCTGTCGACCGGTTCGGGGCGCGCCCCATCCTGGCCGGTGGGCTCGCCACCATCGGCTTGGCGCTTGCCTTGGTCTCGATGGCGCACTCCTTCGCGGCGTTCGCAGCCATTGCGGTCATGGCAGGGCTCGGCAACTCGGTGTTTCATCCGGCCGACTTCGCTCTGTTGAACGCGTCGGTAAATCCCGGCCGCCTGGGGCGCGCCTTCAGCATCCACGGCGTGGGCGGCTCGCTTGGCTGGGCCGCCGCGCCGGTGATGTATTTCCTGGATAGCCTGTTCGGGCAGACGGGAGCCGCCTTGATCGGCGCCATCCCAGGCTTGCTGCTGGCGGTGCTGGTCTGGTTGCATCAGGGCGTGCTCGTCGATCACCGGGTCAAGACGCGGTCCGCGGCCGCAAAGCACGGCGAGACGTCCGTGACCCAGCTTTTCTTCCAGCCGGCCATCCTGCTGTGCTTGGTCTATTTCGCACTCCTCGCCGCCAACACGGTGGGCATCCAGCAATTCGCCGTGCCGGCCTGGGCTGGCATGTTTGGCATCAGCGAGAACTACGCAGCCCTCTGCCTGATCGTCTTCATTGTCGGCTCGGCGGGTGGCGTCCTAGTGGGTGGCATCTTCGCAGACCGTGTCCGCCGCCATGACCGCGTTGCCACTCTTGGCTTGCTGGCGGCGGGCGCGCTCACCGTGCCGATTGCCGCCCAGGCGGTTTCGCCATCGTTCCTTCTACCGTTGCTCGCGCTCGCCGGGGCCGCAGGCGGCATCACCAATCCCTCGCGCGACATGATCGTGCGCAGCGCCACGCCGCCCGGCGCTTCGGGTAAGGTGTTCGGCTTCGTGTACTCCGGGCTCGATGCCGGGTCATTCCTGGCCCCGCCGGTCTTCGGCTTCCTGATGTCCGCCGGCATGCCCAGCGTCATCTTCTGGGTCGCCGTTGTGCTCTACGTCATCAACGCGGCGCTGGTGCTGGCCATTCGCCAGAGCACCATCCCCACCGTCGCCACGGCCGCGGCCGAATAGCGTCACGCCGCTTCATAAGCTTCCTGCGCCACCAGCCATTCATGCTCGGCATGCGCGATGTCGCGCTCGAGGCGCACCTTGTCGCGCTGCAAGTCGGCGACGTTGATGCCCGGGTCGTTGTACGTCGAGGGATCCGTGAGCTTGGCCTCGATCCGCTTTCGCTCGGCGTTGAGCTTGGCGATGTTCTTTTCCAGCGTCTCCAGCGCCCGCCGCAGCGGCGCGCGTTTGGCGCGGCTGTCGGCCGAGTGTTTGCGCTGATCCTTCTTCGATGCCGACGGCAGTGGCGGTGGCGCGGGCTTTTCCTCGCGCTTTGCCGGCTTGCCGACACGCTCGCGCAGCAACCGGCCTTGGTAGTCGTCGATGTCGCCCTCGAACGGCGTCACCTTGCCGCCGGCCACCAGCCACAGCTGGTCGGCGACCATCTTCACCAGATGCGTGTCGTGGCTCACCAGGACCACGGCACCCTCGAAGTCGTTGATCGCATCGACCAACGAAGCGCGGGCATCCATGTCGAGATGATTGGTCGGCTCGTCGAGCAGCAGCAGGTGCGGCGCGTTGCGCGTCGCCAGCGCCAGCAGCAAGCGGGTCTTTTCGCCACCTGACATCAGCCCGACCTTGAGGTCGCCGCGCTCGCGCGAGAAGCCGAAGCGACCGAGCTGGGCGCGCACCTTGGTTTCGCCTGCGCCCGGACCCAGCGCGTGACTCATATGCTGGAACGGCGTCGCCTCGTAGTCGAGGCTCTCCTCCTGGTCCTGCGAGAAATAGCCGATGCGCAAGCGCGACGGCCGCTTCAGCTTGCCCTCGCGCGGCTGGAGCCGCTCCGACAGCACGCGGATGAAGGTCGACTTCCCGTTGCCATTCTGGCCGAGCAGGGCGATGCGGTCGTCCATGTCCAACCGGAGGTCGAGCTTGCGCAGGACCGCCGGGCCATCTGCGTAACCGACCGTGACCTCGTCGAGGGTGATGATCGGCGACGGAAGCTCGTCGGGCGGCGGGAAGTTGAAGGCGATGCGCTCGTCGACCGGCACGCTGGCAATCGGCCCGAGCTTCTCGATCATCTTCAGGCGGGACTGGGCCTGCCGCGCCTTGCTTGCCTTGGCTCGGAAACGGTCGACGAAGGCCTGCATGTGCTTGCGCTGTGCGGCGGCGCGGGCCTGCTGGGCGGCGTCGTTTTCCAGGCGCTCGGCGCGGGTGCGCTCGAAACGGTCGTAGTTGCCGTTGTAGGTGACGAGCTTGTGCTGATCGATGTGCACGATGTGGTCGCACACGTCGTTCAAGAGGTCACGATCGTGGCTGACCATCAGAAGTGTATGGCGGAAGCGCTTGAGATGCTCCGTCAACCAGAGCTGCGCCTCGATATCGAGATGGTTCGACGGCTCGTCCAGGATCAACAGGTCGGGGTCGCTGAACAGCGTGCCGGCCAGCGCGACGCGCATGCGCCATCCGCCGGAGAACTCGCCGCAGGGCCGCGCCTGCGCCGCCTTGTCGAAGCCCAGGCCATGCAGGATCGCCGCCGCGCGCGACGGCGCCGCGGCTGCGCCGATCTCCTCGAGCCTCCCGTGGATTTCGCCGAGCCGCACTCCGTCGTGGCACGAGTCGGCCTCGGCCAGCAGTGCGGTGCGCTCGACGTCGGCCGCCAGGACCGCGTCGATCACGGCGGTATCGCCGCCCGGCGGGTCCTGCGGCACCGACCCGATGCGCGTGCGGCCGGTTATGCTGATCGAGCCGCCATCTGCTTCCATCTGGCCTTGGATCAGGCGCAGCAGCGTCGACTTGCCCGCGCCGTTGCGGCCGACGAGGCCGACCTTCCAGCCGTCGGAAATGGCCGCGGAGGCGCGCTCGAAGAGCACCCGCTCACCGTGACGAAAGGAAAGGTCGTTGACGTGCAACATGGGGCGCGGCGTTTAGCACGGCGAGCGGGCGCCTCCAACCGCTTGCCCGGCCGCACACCGCGTGCCTATAAGGCCCGCCCGCCCGCAAAACCCATCGGCACGAGGACTTTATGGCCGTCGAACGCACCTTCTCGATCATCAAGCCGGACGCGACGCGCCGCAACCTCACCGGCAAGATCAACGCCGTGATCGAGGCGTCGGGCCTGCGCATCGTCGGCCAGCGGCGGGTGCGCATGTCGAGAGCGCAGGCCGAGACGTTCTACGAGGTGCACAAGGAGCGTCCGTTCTTCGG
>JAFAKN010000288.1 GCA_019235415.1 Alphaproteobacteria bacterium | reverse complement strand
CTGGCGCGCGCCACAGACTCTGCGGCAGGAATGCCGTTGCCGCCGCCCTTGTTGTCGACGACGACCGGCTGGCCCCACAGCGCGGCCAAGCGTTCGGCATAAACCCGGGCGCTGATGTCGGTCGCGGCACCGGCCGGAAACGGCACGACCATCGTGACGCGACCGGACGGATAACCGTGGGCTCGCGCGGCCGCCGGCATGACGACAGCCGAAGCCGCCATCAACTGCGTCACGTGCCGCCTGCCGAACACCCTTCCTCCTCCCGCTTTCGGTCGCATGATACGGTAACAGCCAAAAGGCGACCATCGTCCGGGAGGAAGCGCCATGAAGCCGCAGGATGTGCTGGCACACCGCGCGACGGTACTGAGCGACGAGCAGCGGTGCGCGTTCTTCGACCAAGGGTTCCTGGTCCTGCCCGACTACGTGCCGCAAGCATGGCTGCATCGCCTGCGCGCCGCGATGGCCGAGCTTCTCGATCGCAGCCGAGCCGTGACTCAAAGCGACAGCATCTACGTGCTCGAGGAAGGCCACTCACGCAACACGCCGCGGCTGCATCGCGTCAGCAGCCCGCAGGATCAGCATGCGGTGTTCTGGGAGTTCTTCACCGACCCGGTCATGACCGACCTCGCCGCCGATGTCGTCGGCCCCGACGTCAAGTTCCACCACGCCAAGCTCAACGTGAAGTCGGGCAAGGGCAGCCAGGGATTCGGCTGGCACCAGGACATCCCCGCCTGGCCCCATACCGACTTCAGTCCGGTCACCATCGGCGTCTATATCGACGGTTGCACCGACCAGCAGGGCCCGCTCACGGTCGCCGAGGGCAGCCACGCAGGGCCGCTGTTCTCGATGTACGACGACTCCGGCAACTTCGTGGTCAAGATCCGCGACAAGGACCTCAGATGGCTCACCGACGACAAGGTGCGCACGATCACCGGTGGCCCCGGCACGACCCTGCTGCTGAATTGCCGCGTCGTGCACGGCTCGTCGCCCAACCGCGCCAGCGCCGCCCGGCCGCTGCTGCTGCCGGTCTACTCGTCGGCCGATTCCTTTGCCTACACGCCGAGCCCGATCCCCAGCCCGCACCAGGGCGACATCGTGCGCGGGCAGCCGGCGCGGTTTGCCAGCTTCGACACGCGCCCGGTCGAAATGCCGCCCGACTGGCGGTTCGGCTACAAGCCGGTCTGGGCGCACAAGAAGCCGACACCCGCCTACTAGAGGGAATGCCTGAGCGAGGACGAGCGCGCATGATCTTGCCGGACCGCGAGCCTCCAGGCCCACTCATGCTCTAACGGACCGCGCGCATCCTGCGCGCTCATGAAGCGCGCGAGACGCGCGCGGTCCGGAAGAGGCGGGCCTGGAGGCCCGCGGTCCGGCAAGAGCTAATTCCGGCCCTCGATCAGGCCACGGCAGACGACCTGGGCCTGGATCTCGGCGGCGCCTTCAAAGATGTTGAGGATGCGCGCGTCGCACAGCACGCGGCTCACCGGGTACTCCATGGCGTAGCCGTTGCCGCCGTGGATCTGCAGGGCGTTGTCGGCATTGCTCCAGGCGACGCGGGCGGCCAAGAGCTTGGCCATGCCGGCCTCGATGTCGCAGCGCCGGTCGCTGTCCTTCTCGCGCGCGGCGAAATAGGTGAGCTGGCGGGCGATCATGGTCTCGACCGCCATCCAGGCGACCTTCCCGGCGACGCGCGGGAAGGCATAGAGCGGCTTGGCGAACTGGATGCGCTCCCTGGCGTAGCGCAGGCCAAGCTCGAGCGCGTTCTGCGCCACCCCGACGGCACGCGCCGCGGTCTGGATGCGCGCGCTCTCGAAGGTCGCCATCAGCTGCTTGAAGCCCTGGCCCTCCTTCTCGCCCAAAAGGTTGGCCGCCGGCACCTCGAAGCCGTCGAAGCCGATCTCGTATTCCTTCATGCCGCGATAGCCCAGCACGCGGATCTCGCCGCCGCTCATGCCTGACGCGGGAAACGGCTCGCCGTCCGTGCCGCGCGGCTTCTCGGCTAAAAACATCGACAGGCCCTGGTAGCCGGGTTTCGCCGCATCGCTGCGCGCCAGCAAGGTCATGATGTCGGCGCGGGCAGCGTGCGTGATCCAGGTCTTGTTGCCGTGGATGCGGTAGGTGTCGCCCTCGAGCACCGCGCGCGTCTTGAGGCTCGCGAGATCGGAGCCGGTGTTGGGCTCGGTGAACACCGCCGTGGGCAGAAGCTCGCCGGAGGCGATGCGCGCGAGATACTTCTGCTTCTGCGCCTCGGTGCCGCCGGAGCGTATGAGCTCGGCGGCGATCTCCGAGCGCGTGCCGAGCGAGCCGACGCCGATATAGCCGCGCGACAGCTCCTCGGTGACCACGCACATGGCGAGCTTGCCCATGCCCAGCCCGCCCCATTCCTCGGGCACGGTGAGACCGAAAACGCCGAGCTCGGCCATCTTCTGCACCACCGGCAGCGGGATCAGCTCGTCGCGCAAATGCCAGCCGTGGGCGTGCGGCGCCACTTCGCTGTCGACGAAGCGGCGGAACTGGCGGCGCACCTCTTCCAGCGCCTCGTCGTCGAGACCCAGCGCACCGAAACTGCCGCTCTCCAGGCCGTCGCCGATCAGCTCGGCGATGCGCAGGCGAACAGCCGCCGTGTTCGCGGCGATCAGGGCGCGCACCGAGGGCGTGTCGAGCGCCGCGGCATCGAGGCCGAGAGCGCCGGGCCGTACGATCTCGACCTGGCTGATGGCGATGCCGCCGGAAAGCTGCGCGAGATACTCGCCGAACGCCGCCTGCAGCATGAGCAGCTCGAGCTCGCCCCGGGGCCCGGCCTCGGCCCAGCGACGCATCTGGCGCAAGGCCGCGACGTAGGTCGCGATCCAGGCGAAGCCGTGCGCGGCGAATTGCTCGCGCTCGAGCAGCGCCGGATCCACCTTGCCCTGGGGCGCTACCAGATTGCGCACCGCCTCACGCGCGGCGACCTCGTACGCACCCGCGTCGCCCTCGGCCTCGGCGGCGAGGGCGAGCAAGTCCTTCAGCTGCATCACTCGTCCAGCGCGTCTTCGAGCGTGCGCAGGCCGGGCCGCTTGGCTGACACCAGCACGGCCATGTTCCCGGGCTTGTGCTGGTTCTTCCACATCTTGGTGTGCGCCTTGGGGATATCGGTCCACTCGAAGACCTCGCTCATGCACGGATCGATGCGGCGCTCGATCACCAGCTGGTTGGCCTGGCTCGCCTGCAGGAGGTTGGCGAAGTGGCTGCCCTGGATGCGCTTCTGGCGCATCCACACGAAGCGGGCGTCCATGGTGAGATTGTAGCCGGTGGTGCCGGCGCAGAAGACCACCATGCCGCCGCGTTTCACGATGAAGCAGGAGACCGGGAAGGTCTGCT
>JAFAKN010000652.1 GCA_019235415.1 Alphaproteobacteria bacterium | reverse complement strand
CTGGTGATCGCGGGCTACTTTCCCGAGGACCTCCTGCTGAAGCCGTCCTTCGTGCAGCGCTGCGAGGAGGCGGTCGAGGCGCTGTGGGCCGACACGAAGGACGGCGGCCCCGCGCTGTTCGTCACCACGCCGTGGCGCGAGGGCGAGAAGCTGCACAACGCCATCATCTGCCTCGACAAGGGCGAGATGATCGGCAAGCGCTTCAAGGTCGACCTGCCCAACTACGGCGTGTTCGACGAAAAGCGCGTGTTCTCGCCCGGTCCGATGCCGGGCCCGCTGGTTTTCAATGGCGTGCGCATCGGCGTGCCGATCTGCGAGGACGTGTGGACGCCCGACATCGTCGAATGCATTGCCGAGACCGGCGGCGAGATCCTGCTGGTGCCCAACGGCTCGCCCTACGAGGTCGGCAAGACCGACGTGCGGGTGCAGCTCGGCGTGAAGCGGGTGGTCGAGAGCGGCCTGCCGCTCGCCTACGTCAACCAGGTCGGCGGCCAGGACGAGGTGATCTATGACGGCGGCTCGTTCGTGCTGGGCGCAGACCGGATGCTCAAGGCCAAGCTCGCCTCGTTCCGCGAGCAGGTGGCGACCGTCGAGTTCCGCCGCACCGGCGGCGGCTGGGAGGCAATGTCCGGTCCGATCGCATCAGAGCTCGAGCAGAAGGAGTCGATCTACCAGGCGATGATGCTCGGCCTGCGCGACTACGTGAACAAGACCGGCTTTCCCTCGGTGATCATCGGCCTGTCGGGCGGCGTCGATTCCGCGCTCACGGCCGCGGTGGCGGCCGATGCGCTCGGCCCCGAGCGCGTGCACACGATCATGATGCCGTCGCCCTACACGTCGCCCGAATCGCTCGAGGATGCCAAGGCCTGCGCCGAGGCGATCGGCGTGAAGTACGACGTCGTCGGCATCGCGCCGGCGATGGAAGCCTTTCGCTCGATGCTGCAGCCGCTGTTCGGCAACCGCCGGGAGGATGTCACCGAGGAGAACATCCAGAGCCGCGCACGCGGCGTCACCTTGATGGCTCTGTCGAACAAGCTCGGCGGCATGGTGCTGACCACCGGGAACAAGTCGGAGACGGCGGTCGGCTACGCCACGCTCTATGGCGACATGTGCGGCGGCTTCAACGTCCTGAAGGACGTGTACAAGACGACCGTGTTCGAGCTCTGCCGCTGGCGCAACGCGCACCTCCCGGACGGCGCGCTCGGCCGCAGGGGACGGGTGATTCCCGAGCGGATCATCACCAAGCCGCCCTCGGCCGAGCTCAAGCCCGACCAGAAGGACGAGGATTCGCTGCCGCCCTATCCGGTGCTGGACACGATCCTGAAGGGCCTGATCGAGCGCGACCTGTCGGCCGAGGAACTGACGCGCGAAGGCCACGACGCCGCGACCGTGCAGCGCGTCTGGCGCCTGCTCGAAGCGGCCGAGTACAAGCGCCGCCAGGCACCGCCGGGCGTGAAGATCACCTCGCGCCTGATCAGCCGCGAGCGCCGCTATCCGATCGTCAACGGCTTTGTCGGGTAGAGCGGCGCTGTCATCCCGAGCGCCGCTCCTGTCATCCTGAGCGACTCTCTGTCATCCCGAGCGCAGCGAGGGATCCTTCCTTTGGCCTAAAGATCCCTCGCTAACGCTCGGGATGACAAACCAACTCAGGCCCTTCGGAACCTACGCCCGCCCGCACCCGTTCCAGCCGATGGCATGACCGTCGCGTTGTCTCGTCCCGCCCGCAGGCTCCATCTCGAAGCTTTGTTCAAGCGCCTGGGACCCGGGGTCATCACCGGCGCGGCCGACGACGATCCGAGCGGCATCGCCACCTACAGCCAGGCCGGCGCGCAGGCGGGCTTCACGCTCCTGTGGACCGTCGTGCTCACCTGGCCGTTGATGGTCGCCGTGCAATCGATCAGCGCGCGCATCGGGCGAGTCACCGGCCGCGGGCTCGCCGGCAACATGGTGCGCGTCTTCCCGCGTCCGGTGGTGGATGCGCTGGTGCTGCTGCTGTTCGTCGCCAACACCGTCAACCTCGGCGCCGATCTTGCGGCGATGGGCGCGGCCGCGCAGCTGGTCACGGGAGGCAACAATCACTTCTTCACCTTGGCGTTCGCCGTCTTCTCGCTGCTGGCCATCATCTACATTCCCTACAACCGCTATGTCGGCCTGCTGAAGTGGTTCACCTTCTCGCTGTTGGCCTATGTCGGCGTGGTGTTCACCGTCAGGATCGACTGGCACGCCGTGGCGAGCGGCGCCTTGCTGCCGCGCTTGGCGCTCACCGGCGACAGCGCCACGCTGATCGTCGCCATCTTCGGCACCACCATCAGCCCTTATCTCTTCTTCTGGCAGAGCTCGCAGGAGGTCGAGGAGGAGAAGGCCGACCCCGACGCCGCGCCGCTGATCCGCCATCCCGAGCAGGCGCCGCGCGAGCTCGGCCGCATCGGCTGGGAGACCTGGATCGGCATGGCGCTCTCCAACCTGATCGCCTTCTTCATCATCCTGACCACGGCAGTGACCCTGAATGCCAACGGCGTCGGCGACATCCAGACCGCCGAGCAGGCGGCCCGCGCGCTGCGGCCGATCGCGGGCGACCTCGCATTCCTGCTGTTCAGCCTCGGCCTGATCGGCACCGGCTTGCTGGCCGTGCCGGTGCTGGCGGGCTCGGTCGGCTACGCCACGGCCGAAGCCTTCGCGTGGCGCCACGGCCTCGGGCGCGCCTGGCACCAGGCGCGTCCTTTCTATCTGGTGATCGCGCTGTCGATCGTGCTGGGGCTCTGCCTGGAGTTCGTCGGCCTCAATCCCATCAAGGCGCTGGTATGGAGCGCCGTCCTGAACGGCGTCATTGTCGTGCCGATCATGGTGGCGATGATGATCGTGGCGGGGCGCCCTCTCATGGGCGCGTTCGTGGCGGCGCGCTGGCAGCGTGTCCTGGGCTGGGCCGCGACCGCCGTCATGGCAGCGGCCGGCGTTGCCATGTTCGTGCTGATGTGACCGCTCAGTCCTTGACGGCCGGCAGCACGACGCGGCTGAAGATCGCCGCCGGGACGATCGATTGCAGCGGGCTGTGGTAGTGGCCGGAATTGATCATGACGATGAGGTCGAGCGCCGGCACGACGTAGAGGCGCTGGCCGCCGAGGCCGACGCCGGCGGTCCAGGTGAGCTCGTCCCCTTGGAAGAACGAGCGGCCCAGCCACCATTGATAGCCGTAGAAGAACAGTCCCGCGCCGTTGATGCGCGGCTTGGTCGATTGCGCGGCCCAGCCGCCGGGCACGACCTGGCGGCCGTTCCACTGGCCGTCGGCCAGCAGCAGCCGGCCGAGCTTGGCCGCATCGCGCGGCCGGAGCCGCAGGCTGCCGAAGGCGCCGAGCTTGCCGGTGGCGCCGGCGTCGAGCCATTCGAAGTCGGATGCCCCGATCGGCAGGAAGAGCTTTTCCCGGGCGTAGTCGCGCAGGCTCTTGCCGGTCGAGCGCACCAGGGTCTCGCCCAGGAGCGACGTGCCGCCGCCGGAATAGGCGTAGACGGTGCCGGGCGGATAGGCGACCGGCCGGGACAGGATGTAGCGAAACGGATCGGCCGCCCGCATCATGCCGGCCTCGTTGTTGCGCGGATCGTCCCACGGCAGGTCCTCTTCCCAGTCCAGGCCGGACGACATGGTGAGCAGATCGCGGAAGGTGATGCGCGCCTTCTCCGGCGTGCGGAGATCGGCGTAGTCGGGAAAGGCGTCGAACACCGAGGAGTCGAGGGGCGGGAACTTGCCTTCGGCGAGCGCGATGCCGACCAGCAGCGAGGTCACGCTCTTGGAGATCGAGCGCAAATCGTGCCTGACCTCGGGGCCGTAGTCGACGCGGCCGAGCTTGTCGCCCCAGCGCTCGTCCTCGCCGGCGAAGTAGCGCTCCATGACGAGCTTGCCGTTGCGCACCACGACCACGGCGTGAATGTTGGCCGCCGGCCATTGCCCGATGGCGGAGTCGAGCTCGCAAAGCTTGGCGGGATCGAGGCCCACGTCGGTCTGCGAGGCGAGGCTCCAACCGTCGTTCAAGGTGACCGGCGCGCCGCAGACCTTCGGTTCTTCGGCCGATGCCGCCGTGGAGAGAGCGACGAATGCAAGCAAGAGCGGGACGAGGCGCATCATCTTTCAGTCCTTCACCGCCGGCAGCACGACCTCGGTGAAGATGCGGTTGGGGAGGCTGAATTGCAGCGGCCGGTCGTAGAGGCCCGAGCTGATCATGACCACGAGGTCGAGCCTGGGCACGACGAACAGTCGCTGGCCGCCGATGCCGTAGCCCGCGGCCCATGGCAGCTCGGCGCCGTTGCGGAAGGTGCGGCCGAGCCACCATTGATAGCCGTAGAAGAACAGCCCATCGCCGCCGAGGCGGGGCGTGATCGATTGCGCCGCCCAGCCGGCCGGCACGACCTGCTTGCCGTTCCAGGCGCCGTCGCCGAGCAGCAGGCGGCCGAGCTTGGCGGCGTCGCGCGGCCGCATGCGCAGGCTGCCGTAGGCACCCAGGCGGTGGCTGAGGCCGACCTCGAGCCATTCGAAGTCCGGCGCCTCGATCGGCAGGAAGAGCTTCTCGCGCGCATAGTCGGCGAGGCTGCGGCCGGTCGAGCGGACCAGCGTCTCGCCCAGGAGCGACGTGACGCCGCCCGAGTAGTGGTAGGTCGAGCCCGGCAGTGAGGCCATCGGCCGGGACAGGATGTAACGGAAGGGATCGCGGGCTTCGAGCATGGCGCGTTCGTCATTGCGCGGATCGGCGTAGGGGACGTCCTCCTCCCATGCCAGGCCGCTCGACATGGTCAGCAGATGGCGGAAGGTGAGGCGCGATTTTTCCGGTGTGCGGAGATCGCCATCCTCGGGAAAGGCATCGAAGACCGGCGAATCGAGGGCGGGGAACTTCCCTTCGCCCAGCGCAATGCCGACCAGCAGCGACGTCGCGCTCTTGGAGATCGACTTCAGGTCATGCTTGACCTCGGGACCGAAGCGGACCGTGCCGAGCTTCTCGCCCCAGCGCGAGTCGTCGCCGGCGAAATAGCGCTCCATCGCGAGCTTGCCGTTGCGCACCACGACGACGGCATGGATGCCGGGATCCGGCCAGCGCTGCAGGAACGTGTCGAGCCCGCAGAGCTTGGCGGCATCGAGCCCGGCTTCCGCCTGGGACGCGAGACTCCAGCCGTCGTTCAAGGCGACGGGTGAGCCGCAGTCTTTTGGTTCATCTGCCGAAGCCCTCGCCGAGAAGGTCGCGAGCGCCAGCAGCAGCATGAGCGATCTTGTCATCCAGGCCGAGGTTACTTCGTAGACGGCGCGCGGCAAGCGCATGCTAGCGTCACTTGCATGAAGCTCTATTCGGGTCCGCTCAGCATGTTCGGCGCCAAGGCCGAGATCGCCGTGCGCGAGAAGGGGCTGGCCGTCGAGCTCGTCATGGTGCCGTTCGACATGACGGCGTTGTACAGCCCCAAGCATCCCGAAGTGGTCCGCATCAACCCCAAGCGCCAAGTGCCGGTGCTGATCGACGACGATCTCGAGATTTTCGATTCGACGCAGATCTTCGAGTATCTCGAGACGATCAAGCCCGAGCCGGGGCTGTGGCCGGCCGACGCCAGGCAGCGCGCGCGGGCCCGGCGGCTCGAGCTCGAGTCGGACGAAGTCTATTTCCCGCCGATCATACGACTGATGGGCCTGCAATCGACGCCGCAGGATCCGACGGCGGTCGAGGCGCGTGCGGCGGCCGCGGCTTTCTACAATAGGATGGAGACTGTGCTGGGCGAGCGGGAGTGGCTTGCCGGCGAGTACTCGTACGCCGACATCGCCTTCTATATGGCGCAGCTGTTCGGCGAACGCATGGGCGCACCGCTGGCCGAGGCCCATCCCCGCCTCCGGGATTGGCGCGCCCGCATGGGCACCCGGCCCGCCGTGGGCGCGGTCGTCGGCGCCATGGCGCGCTATCTCCTGTCGCAGGGCCGGAAGGTGCC
>JAFAKN010000541.1 GCA_019235415.1 Alphaproteobacteria bacterium | reverse complement strand
ACGATGCGGTCGCCCTCGAAGAACATGTGCTCGGTGCGGCAGAGCCCGATGCCTTCGGCGCCGAACTTGCGCGCCTGGGCAGCATCGGTCGGCGTCTCGGCGTTGGTGCGGATGCCGAGCGTGCGCACCTCGTCGGCCCAGGCCATCAGCTCGGCGAAATCGCCCGACAGCTCGGGCTGCACGGTCGGCACCACGCCCAGCATGATCTCGCCGGTGCCGCCGTCGAGCGTGATGAACTCGCCCGCCTTCACCGTCGTGCCGCGGACCGAGAGCGTGCCCGCCTGCGCATTGATGCGCACGTCGCCGGCGCCCGCGACGCACGGCTTGCCCATGCCCCGCGCCACCACGGCGGCGTGGCTGGTCATGCCGCCGGTCGACGTGAGAATGCCTTCGGCAGCATGCATGCCGTGGATGTCCTCGGGGCTGGTCTCACGCCGCACCAGGATCACCTTCTCGCCGCCCCGCGCCTGCCGCTCGGCGTCGTCGGCCGAAAACACGACCTTGCCCGACGCCGCGCCGGGCGACGCCGGCAGGCCCTTGGCGATCACCTTGCGCTGCGCCTTGGGATCGAGGGTCGGATGCAAGAGCTGGTCGAGCGAGGCCGGCACGATGCGCGCCACGGCCTCCTTCCTGTCTATGAGGCCCTCGCGCACCATGTCGACGGCGATCTTGAGCGCGGCCTTGGCCGTGCGCTTGCCGTTGCGCGTCTGCAGCATGTAGAGCTTGCCGCGTTGCACCGTGAACTCTATGTCCTGCATGTCGCTGTAGTGCTTTTCGAGCTTGCGGCGCACGTCGCTGAGCTGCTCGAAGACTTCCGGCATCACCTCTTCCATCGCCGGTGCGTCGGACTTCTGCGCGAGCTTGCCCTCGACCGTGAGATGCTGCGGCGTGCGGATGCCGGCGACCACGTCCTCGCCCTGGGCGTTCACCAGGTACTCGCCGTAGAACAGGTTGGTGCCGGTCGAGGGGTCGCGCGTGAAGGCCACGCCGGTTGCGCAATCCTCGCCCATGTTGCCGAACACCATGGCCTGCACGTTGACCGCGGTGCCCCAGCTTTCCGGGATCGAATGCAGACGGCGATAGGTGATGGCACGCTGGTTCATCCACGAGCCGAACACCGCGCCGATCGCGCCCCACAGCTGCTCGCGCGGCTCCTGGGGAAACGGCTTGCCGGTGCGCTTCTCCACGATCTTCTTGTATTCGCCGACCACGGCCCGCCAATCGTCGGACTTGAGCTCGGTGTCCAAGTGGACGCCGAGATCCTCCTTCTTGAGCTCGAGCGCCTCCTCGAAATAGTGGTGCGCGACGTCGAGCACGACGTTGGAGTACATCTGGATGAAGCGGCGGTAGCTGTCCCAGGCGAAGCGTTCGTCGCCCGACGACTGGCTGAGCCCGAGCACGGTCCGGTCGTTCAGCCCTAGGTTGAGCACCGTATCCATCATACCCGGCATCGAAGCACGCGCACCCGAGCGCACCGACACCAGCAGCGGATTGTTTGGGTCGCCGAACTTCGCGCCGACGGTCTTCTCCACCGCGCCCAGCGCGTGGTCGACCTCTTCCTGCAGCTCGGACGGATAGCTCTCCTTGTTGGCGTAGTAGTAGGTGCAGACCTCGGTGGTGATGGTGAAGCCCGGCGGGACGGGCAGGCCAAGACTCGACATCTCGGCGAGATTGGCGCCCTTGCCGCCGAGCAGGTTGCGCATCTCGGCGCGGCCCTCGGCCTTGCCGTCTCCGAAGCTATAGACCCACTTGGCCATCCTCAGCCCTCGATCCTGGAGAAGTCCGCCACCTGGTCCATGGTGGCGCGTATCTGGTTCAGCAATTTCAAACGATTGACGCGCAATCTATCGTCGCCGGCGACGTTTACTGTGACCTTTTCGAAGAAAGCATCGATGGGTCGGCGCAGACCCGCAAGCTCGCCCATGGCGCCGACAAAATCCTCGCGGGAGATGCGATGGCCCAAGGTCAACTCGCCGAGCCGGCCGTGCAGATTGCGCTCCTCGTCCTGGACGAACAGCGCCGCATCGGGTGGCCCCTCAATACGCGGGGCAAGAGACTTGTCCTTCCTCTCCTCGGCGCGAACGATATTGGCAGCACGGCCATAGGCCGTGAGCAGATTCTTGCCGTCCTCGGTTGCAAGGAACGACTGGACTGCTTGCACGCGCGCCAGCAGGCGCACGAGATCGTCCTCGCCGCCCAGCGCGAACACCGCGTCGACCACGTCGTGCCGCACGCCCTGCTCGCGCACCTGCACCTTCAGGCGCTCGGCGAAGAAGGCCATCAGGTCATCGGCCGCGAAAAACTCTTTCAGCGGCAGGCGGATGTTGTTCTCGACCACGATGCGGATGATGCCGAGCGCGGCGCGCCGCAGCGCAAAGGGATCGCGCGAGCCGGTCGGCTTCTCGCCGATCGACCAGAAGCTCATGAGGGTGTCGAGCTTGTCGGCCAACGCCAGCACGACGGAGAGCGGCACGCTGGGGCAACGATCCTCGGGGCCGACCGGTGCGTAGTGATCGCCGATCGCCTCGGCGACGGCGGCTGGCAGCTTCTCCTCGAGCGCATAGTAGCGGCCCATCACACCCTGCAGCTCGGGGAACTCGCCGACCATGCCGGTGACCAGATCAGCCTTGCAGAGATGCGCGGCGAGAATGGCTTGGCCGGCATCGGCACCCGGAACATGCGGTGCGATCCGCTCGCTGAGAGTCTCGACGCGCATGACGCGCTCGGCCTGACTGCCAAGCTTGGCATGGAACACGACGCCGCGCAGCGCCGGCAGCCGTTGTTCCAGCGTCGTCTTGCGATCCTGGTCCCAGAAAAACTTGGCGTCGGCCAGTCGCGCACGAAGGACCCGCTCGTTGCCGTCGAGAATCGTTGCGCCGCCGTCGCGGGCGACGTTGTTGGCGACGATGACGAACCGGTTGGCAAGGCCGCTGTCACGCCGCGACGTCGCGAAGTAGCGCTGATGCGCCTTCATGGAGACGATCAGCACCTCGGGCGGGACGTCCATGTATTGGGCATCGATGGTGCCCAGCATCGGCACCGGCCATTCGACCAGGCCCGCCACCTCCTCGAGCAGCAAGTCGTCGCCGATCAGCGCGATCTGCGCCTCGGCACACAGCCGCTCGGCCTCGCGCTGGATCATCGCCTTACGCTCGCCCGCGTCGAGCACGACATGCGCCGCCTCGAGCTTCCCGAGATAGTCGGCGAAGCCGAAGATGCGGATCTCGCCCTTGCTCAGGAAGCGATGGCCGCGCGTGGTATCGCCGAATCGCACCGGCGCCATACCCCCGCCGAGGTCGATGGTGCCGTCCAGCACCTTGCTGTCGAACAGCGCCAGGATCGACTGCAAGGGCCGCACCCAGCTCATGGTGCTGCTGCCCCATTTCATCGATTTGGGCCAAGCCAACGCCTTCATGGCGCTCTCGATGATCGCGGGCAGCACCTCGGCGGTCGCGCCGCCTCTCTTGGTGACGATGGCGAACCAGAACTCGCCCTTGCCGGTGTCGCGCTTCTCGGCCTGGTCGAGCGAGTCGAGGCCGGCACCCTTCAAGAACCCCTGCACCGCCTTGTCCGGCGCGCCGACCCGCGGGCCGCGCCGTTCCTCGCTGATGTCCGGCCGCTCGACCGGCAAGCCGTCGACCACCAGCGCCAGTCGCCGCGGCGTTGCGAACGCGCGCGCCTCGCTGAATTCGAGTCCGGTGCCTTTCAACCCGTCGGTCACCAGGCGTTTCAGGTCTTCCGCCGCGCGCACCTGCATGCGCGCCGGGATCTCCTCGCTTAAAAGCTCGAGCAGCAGCTCGGCCATCAGGCGGCTTCCTTCTCGGCCACCTGCGTCGCGAGCCATGCTTCGCAGCAGGCCTTGGCGAGCTCGCGCACGCGCAGGATGTAGCTCTGCCGCTCGGCGACGCTGATCACGCCGCGCGCATCCAGAAGATTGAAGCAGTGCGAGGCTTTTATGCACTGCTCGTAGGCCGGCAACGGCAGGCGGCGCTCGACCAGCCGCCGGCACTCCTTCTCGGCGTCGGCGAAATGGCGGAACAGCATGTCGGTGTCGGCAACCTGGAAATTGTAGGTCGACTGTTCCCGCTCGTTCTGCAGGAAGACGTCGGCATAGAGCAGCGGCACTTCCGAATCGGCCCGGTTGAAGGGCAGGTCGAAGATCGACTTCTTGTCGAACAGGTACATGGCGAGCCGTTCCAGCCCGTAGGTGATCTCGCCCGACACCAGGTCGACCTCGATGCCGCCGACCTGCTGGAAATAGGTGAACTGGCTGATCTCCATGCCGTCGCACCACACTTCCCAGCCTAGACCCCAGGCGCCCAGCGTCGGGCTCTCCCAGTCGTCCTCGACGAACCGGACGTCGTGCAGCGACGTGTCGATGCCGATCGCCTCCAGCGATCCCAGGTAGCGCTCCAGGATGTCCGGCGGTGACGGTTTCAGGATGGCCTGGAACTGATAGTAATGCTGCAGCCTCATGGGGTTGTCGCCGTAGCGGCCATCGGCCGGCCTGCGCGAGGGCTGCACGTAGGCGGCGTACCAGGGCTTGGGCCCGAGCGCGCGCAAGGTCGTGGCCGTGTGGAA
>JAFAKN010000499.1 GCA_019235415.1 Alphaproteobacteria bacterium | reverse complement strand
GGCTTCCACTGTCTGCCGTAGATTGGAGGCGCCGACCAGCGGGAAGCCCGCCCACAGCGCCAGGCTGGTGCCGATCGCCGAGTAGGTGAGCGCGATGAAGACCATGAAGCCTGGGATGGCAATGACCGTCCCTCCGATGTCCACGTGGACGATACCGGAGAGCCGCCACAGCACGTTGACGAACGTCACCAGGAGCAGGATGCAGTAGAACAGCGACTGGCCGAGATCGACTGCCGATTCGGTCGTCACGCGGATATCCTCGGCGATGCGTCCGTCCGGATTGTCATGGTCACCCCCCGCGATCAGGCCGAGCTGATAGTGCCTCCCTTGCGCCATCCAGACCGATAAGGTGTTTTTGGTGATCCAGACACGCCAGGCAAATTCCAGGCGTCGCTTGGTATAAAGCGTTATGGAGAACACGAGGATGCTTGCCACAAGCAGGAGAACGAACGTCACGATCTGCTCGAGGAAAGTATCGAGCTGGCGCGCTTCCACGGCGTTGTAGAGCCGCGCCGACCAGGAATTCAGGCCGACCTGAACCGCAACCTGCGCAACCGTCAGGGCCGCGATCAGCGCCAGACGGCCGCGGTTCATCCATTTGTGCTCCGCCGACCAGAAGGGCAGGGCAAAAAGGATGAAACGCCAGAGAAAGCGCCCGTGATGGAGCATCCCTGCCTTGGGACGGCCCGCCTTGGGAGGGCCCGCCTTGGGAGGGGTCGTGTCGGCCGCCGTATCCTGCTGCATGGACTTCAGCTCGTCTCGTCTAGCGCAGCCTTGCCGAAAGGTGCCAGCCGTCGGCGCAGACTCGCCGCCGCAGTTCGCGAAGACGAGAACACGCCTCTTGTCGTGCAGACATTGTCGCTTATCACCACCCGCTTTCTCCGAGTATTACGCACCGCTTGGCGCCAGGTCCATCCTACAATCGTGCATCGAGTTGGCGCATCGAGTTGGCGACCGGAGCCGCGATGACGCGCGCAGAGCTTTCAGGAAAGATCCAGACGGTGCTACGGCGGCGAGGCCATCGTCGAGGTGACCTGCGGCGGGCTCTCGCCCGAGCCGGCCTCCGGCGCCAGCGCCGGCGAGAAGACGGCGCCGTTCAGCGGCACGGCGATGGACGTCTATCGCCTCGACCGCCTAACCGAGGCGCTCGCCGTCGACCTCTCCCCGCGATAACGTACGCGCGGTCCAAAACCGATGCCTGAGTAATGTTGGCCCTCGACAGCGATACCGCCGTCCTGAGCGGCGCGCCGCCCAGCCGGCGGCATCGGCGGTTCGCCCTGGGCGTGGCCCTGGCCTGCGGCGTCGCGGTGACCGCCGTGGCGCCGTTCGCCCGCATCCCGCTCGGCGAGGTGCCGGCGTTCATCCCGATCTACCAGTCGGCGACCCTGATCGCCGACCTGGTGACGGCCGTGCTGCTGGCCGTCGATTTCGCGCAGAGCCGGCGGCTTCGCCTTTTAGCGGTGCTGGCGGCCTACTGCTTCAACGGCTTCATCATCGTCGTCCATACGCTGAGCTTTCCCGGCGCCTTCGCGCCCGACGGCGTGATCGGCGGCGGCCTGCAGACGACGGCCTGGCTGTACTACTTCTGGCATGCGGGCTTCGTGCTGTTCCTGATGGCCTATGCCGTGATCCCCGACGCCGTCCGCGTCCCGCTGCAGTCCGGGCTGCTCTTGTCGGCGGGCGCCGCCTTGCTGCTTGCCGCTGTCTGCGCCGTGGTCGCGACCGTGGGCCACGACTGGCTGCCCGAGGTCATTCAAGGCGGCAACTACTCGGCGGGCATCGAGAAGGGCGTGGCGCCGGGCGTCCTGGCGCTGGGCGTGCTCGCCGCCGCGCTGCTCTGGCGCCATCGCTATCGGTCGGTCCTCGACCTCTGGCTGCTGGTCGTGATGTGCGCCTGGATGTGCGACGTGATCCTGGGCGCCGTGGTCGGCTCGCACCGCTTCGACCTCGGCTTCTATGCCGGTCGCGTCTTCGCGCTGATCGCCGGCGGCTTGCTCTTTGTGTCGCTGGTCGTCGAGGTCGTTCGGCTGCAGTTCCAGGTCGCGCGGTCGAGCGAGCTTTTGGGCCGCACCCGGCGCCTGGAGACGCTGGGCGAGCTGGCGGGCGGCGTGGCGCACGACTTCAACAACCTGCTGGTGGTGATGGCCGGTGCCTTCGAGCGGATCGCGGAGCTGGCCGACGAGCCGCCGCGCGTCCGCGAATGGGCGCGCCGCGGCTACGAGGCGGCCACCCAGGGCAGCGACCTGACGCAGCGGCTGCTGGGTTTCGCCCGCCGCGACAAGCCGCAGCAGCAGGTGGTCGACGTGGCGCAGGTGGTCAGCCATTTCGAGCCCTTGCTGCGCCAGGCGCTGGGCCGGCTCGCCGATCTCGAGCTGGCCCATGCCGGCCCCCTGCATGGCCCCTTGCCGCCCGTGCGCCTCGACCCCGCGGCCTTCGAGGCGGCCTTGCTCAACCTCGTGATCAACGCGCGCGACGCCATGCCGGACGGCGGCCGGGTGACGATCGAGGTGGAGAACGTCGTGCAGCCGCGCACCGACGGCGACCTGCGCGCCGGCGCCTACGTGCGCGTCGCCGTCCGCGATCGCGGCGTCGGCATGGATCCCGAGGTGCTGGCGAAGGCGACGGAGCCGTTCTTCACGACCAAGCAGAAGGGGGCGGGGACCGGGCTGGGCTTGAGCCAGGTGGCCAACTTCGTGCGGTCGACCCGCGGCGCGCTGCGCATCCAGAGCGTCAAGGGCGCCGGGACCTCGGTCCATCTCTATCTGCCCCTATTGGCGCCTGGGGTGGCTCCTGCGGCCGAACAGATCGTCGCTCCTCTTCCGCAGCAAACCGCCGCGAAGGGCGAAACCGTGCTGGTCGTCGACGACGAGGCGCCAGTGCGCGCCATTGCCGTCGACGCCCTGAAGGCGCTGGGCTATCGCGTTCTGCAGGCGGCGAGCGCCGAGGAGGCGTTGGGGTTTCTGCACGGCGCCGAGGCCATCGACGTCCTGCTTTCCGACGTCGTCATGCCGGGCATGAACGGGGCCGAGCTGGCGGTGAAGGCGCGGACCATACGGCCGGCGTTGAAAGTGGTGCTGACGTCGGGCCAGGCCGGCGAGGCGCTGGCGGCGTATGGCGTGCCCGAGGACGCGCCCTTCCTGCCCAAGCCTTACCATCCCGACCAGCTGTCGGCGCAGCTGCTTAGTCTTTCTCCTCCCCTTCGCGGAACCCGCGAAGGGGAGGTGGCCCGATAGGGCCGGAGGGGTCACGACATGACTCATGACCCCTCCGCCCTCGTATGACGAGGACACCTCCCCCGCGCGGAGTCAGCGCCGGGGAGGAGTCATTAAGCGGGATAGGCCTCCTGCAGGGCGATCGACCCGCTCTCCAGCAGGGATTTCAGGTTGGAGAGGACCTTCGGCCAGCCGCCGGACACCGCTTCGATGAGCTTGGAGCCTTCGCGCTCGAGGGTGTGGGTGATGGTGAGCTTGACCGCCGAACCGTTCGGTTCGAGCTCCATCGTGCACAGCGAGGCGCCTTCGGCTTTCAGCTCGGGCTTGCTCTGGTGCTGCCAGCGGATCACCAGGCGGCGCGGCGGCTCGGCCTCGACGATCTCGCCCGAATCGAGGATCTCGCCGGCGGACGACACCAGCTTCCACGGCGATCCCGCCGTCCACCCGCTCTCGCAGCGCATGCCGAACCAGTACTGCTTGTGGAACTCCATGTCGGTCAGTGCCGACCATAGTTTCTCGGGCGTGGTGCGGATGTAGGTCACGTAGAGGAAGGTCGATCTAGCCATCGGTTTTCTCCAGTCGTCGTTTGAGGTTGGCAAGCGCCCTCAGCCGCGGCCTCTCGAACTTGGCGAGCCAGCGGTCGTAGATCTCCTGCAGGGGCACCGGATTGAGGAAGTGCAGCTTCTCGCGGCCGCGGCGCTGGGTCGCGACCAGATTCGCCGCCTCCAGCACGTCGAGATGCTGCGTCACGCCTTGCCGCGTCATGGCCATGTGCTCGCAGAGCTCGCCGAGCGTGCGGCCGTCGTGGGCATGCAAGAGGTCGAGCAGCCGGCGCCGGCCGGGATCGGCCAGGGCCTTGAACAAGAGGTCGGTGTCGCGGCGGGGTGCGGGCATAGGCAAGGGACAACTTGCCTATTATTAGGCAAGTATATGCTTGCCTGTCAAGTGTCTTGCCGGACCGCGGGCCTCCCGGCCCGCTCATGTCGGCGCCTTCACATGCGCCTGCCATGAGTGCGGACCTGGAGGTCCGCGGTCCGGCAAGAGTCGCGCGCTTCCAGCCTTGACGACCATTAAATGCACTGATATGCATATGCACTATGATGCATTTTTTTGAGACCCTCGCCGATCCCTCCCGGCGGCGCATCGTCGAGGCGTTGCGCGAGGGCGAGCGGCCGGTGAACGACATCGTGCGCCAGGCCGGCATCCACCAGTCGGGCGTCTCGCGCCACCTCAGGATCCTGCACGAGTCGGGCTTCGTCTCGATGCGGCCCGATGGGCAACGCCGGCTCTATGCGCTCCGGCCGGAGCCCTTCCGCGAGCTCGACGCCTGGCTCGCGGGCTACCGGCAGCTGTGGGAGGCCCGCCTCGACCGCTTCGGCATCGCGCTGGAGAAACGGCGCAAGGACCGGACTACCGCCAGGAAAAGGACTCATTGACATGAACGAGATGCAGAGACCGTCGGCCGCTGAGCCGCAGGCAAAGGTGGTCTTCGAGCGGACCTATCGGGCGCGGGTCGAGGATCTGTGGGAGCTGTGGACCACCAAGGCGGGCTTCGAATCTTGGTGGGGGCCCGAGGGTTTCCACGTAAAAGTCCATCGGCTGGAGGCCCGCTCCGGCGGCGCGCTGGAGTACGACATGATCGCCGACACGCCCGACACGATCGCCGCGATGACGCGCATGGGCTGGCAGCCGTCGCACATGACGCGCGGCCGGTTCGCCGAGGTCGAGCCGTTCACGCGGCTCCGCCTGGTGCACATCATCGACTTCATCCCGGGCGTCGAGCCCTACGACGCCACGATCGACGTCGAGTTCCACGCCGCGCGCGAGTACGCCCGCATGGTGGTCACGGTCGAGCCGCACCGCGACCCGCACTGGACCCGGATGTCGGTCGAAGGCTTCCGCAGCCAGCTCACCAAGCTCGACCGGCGATTCGCGCAAGTGGGGTAGCCCGCGTTTCCTTTGTCATCCCGAGCGAATGCGAGGGACCTTTCTTCATGTAGCCCTAAGGATCCCTCGCTTAGCTCGGGATGACAGGGGGGCGCTCCCCGCGTCAGAACGTCAGGGGGTATGCGGCCTCTTCCGTGTAGACCGAGCCGGAGCCGCCGGTGCGGCTGGAGTAGAGGGCGAAGTGGTCGGCGGTCCAGGGGCCGGCCTTGAAGGTCGAATGGCTGGCCATGAATTGCGCCAGGTGATGGCCGGTCTCGGCGCCGTTGCGGAAGCGGGCGAGCGTGACGTGCGGGCGGAACTTGCGGCGCTCGAGCTCGATGCCGCAGTTGCGCGTTACCGTCGACACACGCTGCTGAAGCCAGTCGAGTCGGTCGCTCTTCTCGACCGTGGCGACCAGCGCGCGCGGCTGCTTGCCGCTGGCGAAGGAGTGCACGCCGTTCAGCGCCATCGCGAAGCGCGGGCCTGCGATGTCGGAAAGCTCCTCCTCGAGGTCGCGCATCGTGGCGCCCTGCACCTCGCCCGCGAAGCACAAGGTGACGTGGAAATTCTCCGGCTGCACCCAGCGCGCATCGGGCACGCCCGACTGCAGCGCGATGAGCGCGTCGGCGATTTCCTCAGGGACGGGCAGGGCGACGAACAGGCGCGGCATGGAGGTCGAGGTTCTTGGTCACGAAGGGCAGCAGATGGGCCACAATGACGTCGACGCCCTTGGGATTGGGATGGATTCCGTCGGCCTGATTGAGCGCGGGATCCTGCGCCACGCCGTCGAGGATGAAGGGATAGAGCGGGATAGCGTACTTGTCGGCGAGACGCTTATAGAGGCCGTCGAACTGGCGGATGTAGTCGGGGCCGAAGTTGCGCGGCGCCAGCATGCCGGCCAGCCACACCCTCACGCCCTCGCTCTTGAGCTTGGCGATGATGGCATCGAGGTTGCGCTCGGCTTCGGCCGGATCGAGACCGCGCAGCGCATCGTTGGCCCCCAGCTCGATCAGCACGATGTCGGGCTTGTCGCCCAGCATCCAGTCGAGCCGCTCCAGCCCGCCGGCCGTGGTGTCGCCCGACACGCCCTGGTTCATGACAGTGACGTTGCGGCCTTCGGCTTTGAGTGCCGCTTCCAGCTTCGCCGGGATCGATTGCTCGGGCTTGACGCCGTAGCCGGCGGCGAGACTGTCGCCCAGGATCGCGAGCTTGATCGGTACTGCCGGTTGAGGTGCCCCTGAAGGCGGCGCAGTTTGTGCATGCGCCGATACACACAGCATGAGCGCCAGCAGCAGTGAATTGACCGCCGCCGCAAAACGACCATATCCACTGCCGAGAACCATGGCCTCGCTTCCCGGAGTCCGCTTGACAGCAATCGTCCGCTTCTCCGACGTCCGTCTCGACATGGCAAGCGATGCCGGCATGGTCAATATCCTGCGCGGCATCACGCTCGACATCGCGAGCGGCGAGATCGCCGCCGTGGTCGGCCCGTCGGGCGCCGGCAAGTCGAGCCTGATGATGGTGGCCGGCGGGCTCGAACGCGCCACCTCGGGCCGCGTCGAGGTGGCTGGCCGCGACCTCGGGCCGTTGGACGACGATGCCCGGGCCCGCCTGCGCCGGGACCATATCGGCATCGTGTTCCAGGGCTTTCATCTCATTCCGACCATGACGGCGCTGGAGAACGTCGCCTTGCCGCTCGAGTTTTCGGGTCGCCGCGATTCCTTCGCGCTGGCGCAGGCGGCGCTCGAACGCGTCGGGCTCGGCCATCGGCTGGAGCATTATCCGGCGCAGCTGTCGGGCGGCGAGCAGCAACGCGTCGCGGTGGCGCGCGCTTTCGTCGGCCGGCCCAAGCTGCTTCTGGCTGACGAGCCGACCGGCAATCTCGACACGGCCACCGGCAAGCAGGTGATGGATCTTTTGTTCGCGCTGGCGCGCGCCGACGGCGCGACCCTGATCCTGATCACCCACGACATGGCGCTGGCCGGCCGCTGCGATCGCATCCTGCGCATCGCCGACGGGCTTCTGGTCGCCGACGAGCGCCCGGCGGTGGCGCTGGCGGCGCAATGAGTTGGAGTGACGTCTCCTCCCTACGCGCAAGCGTGGGGAGGTGTCCGCGAAGCGGACGGAGGGGTCATGAATCATGAGCCTTGACCCCTCCGTCGCCGAAAGACGGCGACACCTCCCCAACTCTCGTTGGGGAGGAGAGAAGACATGAGCCTTGCGGTCACGCTGGCGCGGCGGGAGATGCGCAGCGGGCTCACCGGGTTCCGGTTGTTCATCGCCTGCCTGGCGCTGGGCGTCGCGGCGATCGCCGGCATCCTGTCGTTCAGCCGCGCCGTCGAGGAAGGCCTGCACGCCGACGCTCGCGAGATTCTCGGCGGCGACGTGGCGATCTCGCTGCTCTATCGCGAAGCGACGCCCCAGCAGGTCGACTTCATGCGCTCGCTGGGAGAACTCGTGCGCTTCGTCGACAGCCGCGCCATGGCCCGGCCGGTCAAGACCGACGGCCGTGCCACTTTGGTGCAGCTCAAAGCCGTCGAGCCGGCCTATCCTCTCTACGGCACCGTTGAGCTGAAAGAAGGCGGCACGCTGGCCGACGCGCTGGCCGAACGCGACGGCGTGTGGGGCGCCGTAGTCGAGGAGGCGGCGCTCAAGCGCATGAACATCGCCGTCGGCGACAAGGTGCGGGTGGGCGACGCCGTCGTTCAGGTGCGCGGCATCATCGCGCGCGAGCCCGACCGCGGACTCAACGCCTTCGCAAGCCTCGGCCCGCGCCTGATGATCCCGTTCGCGGTGCTGGGCCAATCAGGCCTCGTGCAGCCGGGCAGCCTCTTGAACTGGGAATATCGCCTGCACCTGCCGTCAGGCGCATCCGACGTCGCCACGCTCAACGCGCTAAAGAGCCGCTTCCCCGACGCGGGCTGGCGGCTGCGCGGCCTGGCCGAAGCGGGCGGCGGCATCCGCTTCTGGCTCGATCGGCTGACGCAGTTCATCGGCCTGATCGGGCTCGCCTCGCTGCTGGTGGGGGGCGTCGGCGTCGGCAACGCCATCGCAAGCTTTCTAGCCGGCCGGCTGCGCACCATCGCCATCATGAAATGCCTGGGCGCGCCGGAGCGCCTGGTGTTCAGCACGTACTTCCTGCAGCTGGTGGTGCTGGCGCTGGTCGGTGTGGCGATCGGCCTTTTAGTGGGCGCGGCGCTGCCGTTCGTGGCGCAGGTGCTGATCGCCGACGTCTTGCCGGTCCGCGCGCGGGTCGACCTTTATATCGAGCCGCTCGCCATCGCCGCCGCCTTCGGCCTCCTGGTATCGCTGTTGTTCGCGCTGATGCCCCTGATGCGCGCGCGGCGCGTGCCGGCAGCGAGCCTGATGCGCGGCGCCGTCGTCAGCGCAGGCGGCCGCTTGCCGTGGCGCGACGCGCTGCTGGTCGGCGCCGTCGCGGTGGCGCTCGCCGCCTTCACCATCTTCACCGCCGACAGCCGCAGCATCGCCGCCTGGTTCGTGCTGGGCGCGGTCGGCGCTTTCCTGGCCTTCCCGCTGCTGGCGCGGCTCTTGATGTTCTTGGCGGCGCGCGCCGGCAAGCCGCGGCTGGCCGGGCTCAGGCTGGCGCTTGCCAACCTGCACCGGCCGGGCGCACCGACGCCCATCGTCATGCTGTCGCTGGGGCTCGGCCTCACCGTGCTGGTGGCCACGGCGCTGATCGAGGGCAATCTGCGCGAGCAGCTCACCCAGCGCATCCCAAGCGACGCGCCGGCCTTCTTCTTCGTCGACATCCAGTCGAGCCAGATCGGCGACTTCGAGAAGGCGATCGCCGCCATCCCGGGCGCCGGCCCGCTCGACAAGGTGCCCTCGCTGCGCGGCCGCATCGTCAAGCTTGCCGGCCGGCCAGTGGCTGAGGTCGCCGTGCCGGCCGAGGCGCGCTGGGTGGTCGAGGGCGATCGCGGTGTCACCTATGCCACAACGCCGCCCGAGGGCTCGCGCATCGTATCAGGGCAATGGTGGCCAGCCGACTATCGCGGGCCGCAGCTCGTCTCCTTCGATGCGACGCTGGCCAACGCGCTCGGCCTGGGGCTCGGCGACACCATCACGGTGAACGTGCTGGGCCGCGACATCGAGGCTCGCATCGCCTCGCTCAGGCGCATCGAATGGACGACGCTCGCCATCAACTTCGTGTTCGTCTTCTCGCCCGGCCTTGTGGACAAGGCGCCGCACACCTTCCTCGCCACGGTGAAGGCGACGCCACAGGCCGAGGACGCGATCTTCGACATGGTCACGGAACGCTTCCCCAACGTCACGGTGGTGCGCATCCGCGACGCCATCGCGACGGCAGCCGACGTTCTGGCGAACATCGGTTTCGCCAGCCGCGTCATCGGCTTTCTCAGCATCCTGGCCGGCGTGCTGGTGCTGGCCGGCGCCATGCTCGCCACGCAGCAGCGGCGCGTGCACGAAGCCGTGGTGATGAAGGTGCTGGGGGCGACGCGCGGACGCATCGCCGGCATCTTCGCCTGGGAGTTCGCGGCCCTGGGGCTGGCCACGGCGCTGGCGGCACTGGGCGTCGGAACCCTGGGTGCCTGGCTGGTCGTGCACCGGTTGATGGGGCTGGATTGGACCTTCCTGCCGACCGTGGCTGGCCTGGTAGCGCTGGGGGCGACCGCGCTCACCTTGGCGTTCGGCTTGGCGGGAACTGTGGCGGCGCTGCGGCAGCGGCCGCTCGCTCTCCTGCGCAACGAATGAGGGGAGAATTCCCCCATTCCCGTCAGTAAATCGCAAGGTTACAAAACGTTAAGCCGCTTGATTCGCTCGGCCTGACTGACCAAATTGGAGCGCGAAAGGGGCTCGGCAAGGAGGCCCCCGTGGAGGCTATAGCAATGTCGAATCCCAATCTGTTCGGCGCATTCAATCGCGCCGGCAGCGTTGCCGACCAGGCGGCGTATGACGTCGGCCTGCGCCAGCACATGCTGCGCGTCTACAACTACATGGCGTCCGGCCTGGCGCTGTCGGGCATCGTGGCCTACGGCCTGTTCGCCTCGCCCGAGCTCGCGAGCATCTTCTTCCAGGTGCAGGCGGGCCGCGTCGTCGGCCTCAACCTCCTGGGCTGGATCGCGATCTTCGCGCCGCTCGGCCTGTTGCTGCTGACCTCGTTCCGCGCCGCGCAGATGAGCGTCGGCGCCGTGCAGGCGGTCTACTGGGCGGTCACCGCATTGATGGGCGTCAGCCTGTCGCTGCTGTTGTTCCGCTACACCGGCGCGTCGGTAGCGCGCACGTTCTTCGTGACGGCGGCGGCGTTCGGTGCGTTGAGCCTCTACGGCTACACGACCAAGCGCGACCTTACGGCGGTCGGCAAGTTCCTGTTCATGGGCCTAATCGGCATCATCCTGGCCGGTCTGGTCAACATGATCTGGCCGTCGGGCACGATGAGCTTCATCATCTCGGTTGCGGGTGTGCTGATCTTCTCGGGGCTGATCGCCTACGACACCCAGAAGATCAAGGAGCAGTACGCCGAGGCGTGGGGCAGGGAGGTCGCCGAGAAGGTCGCGATCTTCGGCGCGCTCAGCCTCTACCTCGACTTCGTGAACCTGTTCCAGTTCCTCATGATGTTCATGGGCCAGGACCGCGAATAGCCGAAGCCTGAACTTTTAGACGAAACGCCCGGGGCGAAAGTCCCGGGCGTTTTGCTGTGTGCGGAGATCGGGGCGCGGAGATTGGGCCGCGGAAGATTGGGGGCGGGAGTAATGGCGGGACCGATCAATCGTTTGCCAATCAATCGTCTGAAGGCTTTCATCGACAGCGAGGCGGCATCGGCGCTGCCGCTCTTGCTGGCGGCCTTGCTCGCGCTGGTGATCGCCAATTCGCCCTTTGCGCACGCCTTGGAAGCCGGCCTGGAGACCAAGCTGGGCGTCGCGTTCGGACCGATCGATCTCGTCAAGCCGCTGGAACTGTGGATCAACGACGGCCTGATGGCGCTGTTCTTCCTGCTGGTTGGCCTGGAGATCAAGCGCGAACTGGTCGAGGGCGAGCTGTCGCGTCCGGCTAACGTGGTGCTGCCGGTCGCCGGCGCGCTCGGCGGCATGATCGTGCCGGCGGCGATCTATCTCGCCGTCACGCGGTTCGATCCCGGCGTAGTGAAGGGCTGGGCGATTCCCACGGCCACCGATATCGCGTTCTCGCTCGGCGTGCTGGCGGTGCTCGGCAGCCGCGTGCCGCTGGCGCTAAAGGTCTTCCTGACGACCCTGGCGATCGTCGACGACCTCGGTGCCATCGTCATTATTGCCGCCTTCTATACCGAGCACCTGTCGCTGCTGGCGCTCGCCTGCGCCGCGCTGTGCATCGCGGGACTGGCGATCCTGAACCTTTCGGGGGTGCGGCGC
>JAFAKN010000497.1 GCA_019235415.1 Alphaproteobacteria bacterium | reverse complement strand
CTTTTCCTTCTTGGCCTTCGCCTCCTTCGCCTTTGGCTCTTTCGAGGGCCGGCCATTGCGCTCGCGCAACAGCTTCGCCTGGTAGTCGTCGATGTCGCCCTCGAACGGCGTCACCGTGCCGCCGGCGACCAGCCAGAGCTGGTCGGCGACCATCTTCACCAGATGCGTGTCGTGGCTCACTAGCACGACGGCGCCCTCGTAGTCGTTGATCGCGTCGACCAGCGAGGCGCGCGCGTCCATGTCGAGATGATTGGGCGGCTCGTCGAGCAGCAGCAGATGCGGCGCGTTGCGCGTGGCGAGCGCCAGCAGCAGCCGGGTCTTCTCGCCGCCCGACATCAAACCGACCTTGAGATCGCCGCGCTCGCGGCTGAAGCCGAAGCGGCCGAGCTGGGCGCGCACCTTGTGCTCCGGCACCCCGGGGCCGAGCGCGCGGTTCATGTGCTCGAACGGCGTGCCCTCGTAGTCGAGGCCTTCCTCCTGGTCCTGCGAGAAGTAGCCGACGCGGAGCTTGCTGCTGCGCCGGACCTTGCCCTCGCGCGGGCTGAGCTTGTCCGACAGCAGGCGGATGAAGGTCGACTTGCCGTTGCCGTTCTGGCCGAGCAGGGCGATGCGGTCGTCCATGTCGAGGCGCAGGTCGAGCTTCTTCAGCACCAGCGGGCCGGTGTCGTAGCCGACGCTCACCTGGTCGATGGTCTCGATCGGCGAGGCGAGCTGCTCGGGCGAGGGAAAGGAGAGGTTGATGTGCTCCTCGACCGGCGGCGCCACGACGGCGCCCAGCTTCTCGATCATCTTCATGCGCGACTGCGCCTGGCGCGCCTTGGTCGCCTTGGCCTTGAAGCGGTCGACGAAGGCCTGCATGTGCTTGCGCCGCGCCTCGGTCTTGGCGCGCTGGCTGGCGTCGTTCTCCAGCCGCTCGGCGCGGGTGCGCTCGAAGGTGTCGTAGTCGCCGGTGTAGGTGACGAGCTTCTGCTGGTCGATGTGGATGATGTGGTCGCACACGTCGTTCAGCAGGTCGCGGTCGTGACTGACCATCAGCAGCGTGTGCGGGTAGCGCTTGAGATGCTCGGTGAGCCAAAGCTGCGCCTCGAGATCGAGATGGTTCGACGGCTCGTCGAGGATCAGCAGGTCGGGATCGCTGAACAGCGTGCCGGCCAGCGCCACGCGCATGCGCCAGCCGCCGGAGAACTCGCCGCACGGCCGCGCCTGCGCCGCGGTATCGAAGCCGAGGCCGTTGAGGATCGAGGCGGCGCGTGCCGGCGCCGCCGCGGCGCCGATCTCGTCGAGGCGCATGTGGATCTCCGCGAGCCGCGCGCCGTCATGGCAGGTCTCGGCCTCGGCGAGCAGCGACGTTCGCTCGACGTCGGCCGCCAGCACCGCGTCGATCACCGGGATGTCGCCGCCGGGTGGATCCTGCGGCACCGAGCCGATGCGCATGCGGCCGGTCATGTTGATGTCGCCACCATCGGCCTCGAGTTCGCCCTGGATCAGGCGCAGCAGCGTCGACTTGCCCGCGCCATTGCGGCCGACCAGGCCGACCTTCCAGCCGTCGGAAATCGCCGCGCCGGCGCGGTCGAACAGCACCCGCTCGCCATGGCGGAAGGAAAGGTCGGTGACGTGAAGCATGAAGCGGGCGCGTGTAGCACGCGGAATGGGCGAAAACCAAGGCATCGACGCCTTGCCCGGCCGGAATCCCGCGTCTATAAGCGCCCGCCTTTAGAATTCACACGCAGAGCCCGAGGAACGACATGGCCGTCGAACGTACCTTTTCGATCATCAAGCCGGACGCGACGCGCCGGAACCTGACCGGCAAGATCAACGCCCGGTTCGAGGAGGCCGGCCTGCGCATCGTGGCGCAGCGGCGCATCTGGATGACGCGACAGCAGGCAGAGCAGTTTTATGCCGTGCACAAGGAGCGGCCGTTCTTCAAGGATCTTTGCACATTCATGACGTCTGGTCCGGTGGTGGTGCAGGTCCTGGAAGGCGACAATGCCATCGCGAAGAACCGCGAGATCATGGGCGCCACCAATCCGGCCAATGCCGCGCCGGGCACCATCCGCAAGGACTTCGCCGAGTCGATCGAGGCCAATTCCGCGCACGGTTCAGACTCGCCGGATAACGCCGCGATCGAGATCGCCTATTTCTTCGCCGGCGCCGACATCGTCGGCTGAAATACAAAAGCGGCACGAGCAGGCCGCTGCTTTATCTCATGTGGGGCGCAGACCTCCTGGTCCGCGTATAGGTGTGAGCGGAGGCCGCGGTCCTCGGCATGAAGCGGACCAGGAAGTCCGCGCTCCCTTGAAGGGCGTCAATTCAAGACGGCGAACGCCACGAGCAGGGCGACGGCGCCGACGATGCCCAGCACCAGGGCAAACAGCCCGGAGTTACCGACCAGGCCCAGGGCCATGCAGACCAGCAACAACACGATGAAGAGGATCACGAACAGAACGAGCTTGCTGAACCCCTGGTAGGTGCTCAGGTGCGCGCGATAGTCGTCCTGCGTGTCGGCCATGTCGATCCCTCTGTCGAGAAAGCTGGGATTTAATAACCAACTACGGCTGGCTTGAGAAGAGGAGGGTGGGGGCACCTGTCACCAACACGCGGCCTCGATCGAGGTGGACCCGATCCTCGGCGAACCAGCGCACGACCTGCGGATAAAGGCGATGCTCCTGGCGCAGGATGCGCTCCGCAAGCATCTCGGCCGTGTCGTCAGGCAGCACGGGCACGGCTGCTTGGGCGATGATCGGCCCGGCGTCCAGTTCCGCGGTCACGAAGTGCACGGTGCAGCCGCTGATCCGCACGCCCGCGTCGATCGCCTGTTGCTGGACACGCAGGCCTGGAAAGGCCGGCAGCAGCGAAGGGTGGATATTGAGAAGCCGGCCTTTCCAACGTTCTGCAAACCATGGGCTGTGAATGCGCATGAAGCCCGCCTCGGCCACCAGCTCGATGCCGTGCTTATCCAGCTCGGCAGACAGCGCGCGGTCGAAACTCTCGCGATCGGCGAAGGATTTATGCGAGATCGCCGCCGTGGGTACGGCCGCGGCTTGCGCCAGTTCGAGGCCGGGAGCGGAGGCGACATTGCTCAGGACGCAGGCGATCTCTGCCGGATAGCCGGGCGCTCGGGCGGCCTCGATGAGGGCGGCCATGTTGCTGCCGCGACCGGAGATGAGCACGCCGACCTTTAGCTTCGCCATAGGGTCTCGGCGTTGTCGATGACGCATTCGGCGTCGCCGCCCGCTCCCGGTTCAACGACCCCGACCTCGCACACGGTCTCGCCGGCCTCGCTCAGGTTCTTGGCGACTGCGCCGGCGGCATCACTCGAGACGACGACCACCATACCGAGCCCGCAATTGAAGGTGCGCAGCATGTCTTCGGTCGGCACGCGGCCGACTTCGCGCAGCCAGTGGAAGACGGCGGGTGCGCGCCAGCGCGTTGCATCGAGGCGGGCACGCAAGCCGTCAGGCAGGCAGCGCGGAACATTGTCGGGAAGGCCGCCGCCCGTGACGTGGGCCAGCCCTTTGACCGATCCATTCGAGCGGATCGTTGCCAGCACGGGCTTCACGTAGATCCGGGTCGGGGCAAGCAGCGCCTCGGCCAGCGTCGTCGCTGCGAACGGAGCGGCCGCTGTGTAAGCCAGCCCGCTGCGCTCGACGATGCGCCGCACCAGCGAATAGCCATTGGAGTGCAGCCCGCTTGAGAGCAGGCCGAGAACGATGTCGCCTGGACAAATGTCGGTGCGGGGCAGGACCGCGTCGCGCTCGACGGCGCCGACGCAGAAGCCGGCGAGGTCATAGTCGCCGGCACGGTACATGCCGGGCATTTCCGCGGTTTCACCGCCGACCAGCGCACATCCGGCGCGGCGGCAGCCTTCGGCGATACCGGCAACAACGCGTCGCGCGGTCTCGACCTCGAGCTCCCCGGTGGCATAGTAGTCGAGGAAGAACAGGGGTTCGGCGCCCTGCACGACGATGTCGTTGGCGCACATCGCCACGAGGTCGATGCCAACCGTATCGGGCAGGGAGGCGTCGATCGCCACCTTGAGCTTGGTGCCGACACCGTCGGTGCCGGACACCAGGATCGGATCGTTGAAGCCGGCGGCCTTGAGGTCGAACAGCCCGCCGAAGCCGCCGAGCCCGCCGACCAGGCCGGGGCGCGCCGTGCTGAGCGCCAGCGGCTTGATCTGCTCGACCAGGGAATCGCCTGCGTCGATGTCGACGCCGGCGTCCTTGTAGGTGAGCGGTGGCCGGTTGTGGCCGGGGGCGTCGGGCTTCAAGCCAGGCTCATTCGTGCTAGAAGAGAAGGCGCGAACATAGCCAAAAACCGGACACCCGCAATGCTGCCCGCCCGCTGGTTTTCCACGGTCATCGTCGCCCTGGCGGCGGTTCTCGCTGCCGGCGCCGGTGCGCGGGCTCAAGGCGCCGGCAGTCCGTACACCGTCAACGATGTCGACGTCGACGTGAGCGCGCCCGACGCAATCCAGGCGCGCAAGGTCGGCATGGCCGAAGCGCGCCGCAGGGCCGCGCAAATGCTGGTCGAGCGGTTGGTCGCGCCGGACGAGCGCGCCCGCATCACGGTGCCCGACGATGCCCGCCTCGAAAGCATGGTCCGCGGCATCGAGTTCGTGCGCGAGCGCACCGCGCCCAACCGCTACATCGCGACCTTGAACGTCGTCTTTGCGCCGGATGCGGTGAAGGGCTGGCTGGGCTCCGCCGGCGCTGCAGCTGGCGCCCCCGCGGCGCGACCCAGCGAGACGGTGCAGCAGCGCCCGGCCCTCGTCATTCCGTTGTGGAAGGACCGCACGGGCGTGCAGCCCCTGAACGATGCGAACGCCTGGCATGATGCCTGGCAGGCCTTGGATACCAAGGGCAGTGTCGTGCCGGTCACCGTCATCCGTGGCGACCAGCTCGACCAGAGCGTCATCTCGCCGGAGGAAGCTTACGTCGGCAATCTGTCGGCGCTTTCCAAGATCAACGAGCGCTATCACGCGCCGATAGTCGTCGTTGCGATCGTCGAAGGTGAGAAAGGCGGGCCGCTCACGGTGAGCGGCCTGCGCTATGATGCCCAGACCGGCGCTCGCAGCGAGATCCCAAGCATGCAGGTCACGTCGCCCGGTCAGCTCGGCGACGCCGTCAAGCAGATGCACGCTCGGCTCGACGAGCAATGGCGCGGCGTCGCGGTCGTGCGGCGCGATTCGCAGGACACGCTCGATGTCTTCGTGCCGTTGCGCGGACTGGGTGACTGGGTCCAGGTGCGCCAACGGCTGGGCTCGGTTCCGGCGGTGAAGAACGTCTCGGTGCGCAGCCTCGAGGCGGACCGCGCCGAGCTCAGGCTCGACTACTTCGGCACCCCCGACGAACTGAAGCAGACATTGGCGCAAGCCGGCCTGATCCTCGACAAGGATGCCGACAAATGGCGCCTGCAGACGCGCTGACCGCGCGCCCCGGAGCCTGAGGCGTGAGCGCCCCGGATCGCGGTGCGCGCTGGCGCTTCTGGCTGGCCGCGGCGGTCGTCTTCCTGCTCCTGCTGTGGCTTCTGAACGACATCCTGCTGCCGTTCGTCGTCGGCATGGCGGTGGCGTATTTCCTCGATCCTGTCGTGTCGCGGTTGCAGCGGCTCGGCCTGTCTCGCACACTTGCCACGACCGCGGTCACCATCTTCGCAGTGCTGCTTGCCGTGGGCCTGGCGATGGCGATCTTGCCGCCGTTGTTCGGCGAGGTGCAGTCACTGATCTCGTCGACGCCGCAGTACATCGTGCAGGCGGCCACCCGCCTACAGCCATTGATCGAGCCGCTGCGCCAACGGCTCGGCATGCCCTCGCTCAGCCTCCAGGACCTCCAGGCCGACGTAACGCAATGGGCCGGGCAGGCCCTGACCATCGCCGGAAGCCTGGCGAGTGGCCTAGCGCAGAAGGGTTTCGCGCTCATCAATCTCCTGGCGCTGGTCTTTCTCACGCCGGTAGTGACGTTCTATCTGCTGCGCGACTGGGAGAAGGTCGTGGCGGCGATCGATCGCGCCTTGCCTCTCGATCACGCCGAGACGATTCGCCAGCTCGCAAGGCAATGCAATGCCGCCATCGCGGGTTACGTGCGCGGCCAAGCGCTGGTTTGCATCGCGCTCGGCTCCATCTACGCGATCGGTCTCATGCTGGTCGGCCTGCAATTCGGTTTGATCATCGGCCTGATCGCCGGTGCTATCTCTTTCATACCCTTCGTCGGCACGTTCGTCGGCGCCGTTCTGTCGCTCGGCATGGCGCTCGCCCAGTTCCCTCCGGATTGGATGGGCGTCGCGAAGGTCGGGCTCGTGTTCTTGTTCGGGCAGACCATGGAAGGCAACGTGCTGTCGCCCAAGTTGGTCGGCGACCGCGTCGGACTGCACCCGGTATGGATCATGTTCGCGCTGCTGGCCGGCGGCTCGTTGTTCGGGTTCGTCGGAGTCCTGCTTGCGGTGCCGACCGCCGCCGTGATCGGCGTGCTCGTCCGTTTCCTGCTTCTGCGCTATCGCCAGAGCGCCCTCTATCGCGGCACAGCCGGTTGAGACGCCTATGGCCCGCCAGCTCACGCTCGATCTCGGGCTTCCGGCGCCGACCTATGCGAGGCGGGATTTCATGGTAGCGCCGGGCAACCGCGAGGCGTTGGCCTGGATCGATCGCTGGCCGGATTGGCCGGCGCCGGCTCTCGCTCTGGCGGGGCCGCCCGGGTGCGGCAAGACGCATCTGGCGCACATTTGGGCAGAGCGCAGTGGTGCCGTTATCCACAACGGGACCTCGCTCGAAGGAAAGGACATCGCCGAACTTTCCGAGCTCGCCGCGGCGTGGCCAGCGATCGTGATGGATGATGCGGAGCGCGCTCCGGAGCGAGGCTTGCTGCACCTCTACAATCTGATGCGCGAGAGGCAGGGGCAGTTGTTGTTGACTTCGGGCAGTCCGCCGGCGCGCTGGCGGATCGCCCTGCCCGACCTTGCGTCCCGCCTGCGTGCCGCACCGGCCGTCGAGATTGCGCCACCCGACGACGAGTTGCTGGGCTCGATCATCCTGAAGCAACTCGCCGATCGGCAATTGCACGCCGGCGCTGGCGTCGTGCACTATCTCGTGTCGCACATGGAGCGTTCCGGCGAAGCCGCACGACGCCTAGTCGCGGCACTCGATCACCGGGCGCTCGCCGAGCGACGCGAAATTGATCGCCGGCTCGCGGCGGACGTGCTCGCAGAGTTGTCCTGATGGAAGGAAGGAAGGAGACGGGGATGAGATGGCTGGTTGCGTCCGTTGTCGCGCCGTGTTCGCTGGTTTGGCCGCAGCAATCCTCGGTGATGGGAACGTGGCTCACCCAGTCCGGCGGGGCGCAGGTCCGCATCACGCCGTGCCAGAATCCGGCGCAAGGGCCGATCTGCGGCAACATTGTCGGCCTGATCAATCCCAAAGGGCCCGAGGGTCAAGTCGTGGCGCCGGACATGGCGACAGACTACCGCAACACCGATCCGAGCCTGCGCGGCCGCAAGGTGCTGGGCATGGCGCTGATCTGGGGGTTCAAGGCCACGTCCGATTCGAACGGCTTCGAGGACGGCCAGATCTACAACGGCGAGAACGGCAAGATCTACAACGCCAACATCAGCCAGCAGCCCCACGGCAAGCTGCGCCTGCGCGGCTATGTCGGCCCGCCGATGTTCGGTGAAACCCAGCTGTGGAAGCGAGTGAACTAGGGAGGAAGTGAGCCAATGGACATGGGAATCAGAGGCCGCAAGGCAATCGTATGCGCGGCGAGCAAGGGGTTGGGGAAGGGCTGCGCGATGGCGCTGGCGCAAGAGGGCGTCGACTTGGTCGTCAACGCGCGCACCAAGAGCGAGCTCGAGGCGACTGCCGAAGAAATCCGCAAGAAGACCGGCGTCAAGGTAACGCCCATCGCAGTCGACGTGACGACCGAGGCCGGTCGCAAGGCGGTGCTTGCCGCGTGCCCGGAACCCGACATCGTGGTCAACAACGCCGGCGGCCCGCCGCCCGGCGATTTCCGCGACTGGAAGCGCGACGACTGGATCAAGGCGATCGACGCCAACATGCTGACTCCTATCGAGTTCATCAAGGCGACGGTTGACGGCATGATGAGCCGCGGGTTCGGACGCATCGTCAACATCACCTCGAGCTCGGTGAAGGCGCCGATCGACATTCTCGGATTGAGCAACGGCGCCCGCAGCGGGCTGACGGGATTCGTCGCCGGCGTCGCGCGCGTCACTGTGCGCCATGGCGTCACGATCAACGGCCTGCTGCCCGGGCCGTTCGACACCGATCGGCTGCGGGGCACCTACAAGGTGCGCGCGGCCAAGAGCGGCCGGGCCTATGAGGACGAGTTCCAGGCGGGCGCCAAGGCGCACCCGGCCGGCAGGTTTGGCACGCCGGAGGAATTCGGCTCCGCCTGCGCCTTCTTGTGCAGCGTGCATGCCGGCTACATCACCGGGCAGAACCTGCTGATGGACGGCGGCCAGTATCCCGGCACGTATTAGGCACCTGTCATCCCGGCCGAATGCGAGGGATCCTTCGCTCGCAATCGGCATGAGGTCCTTCGCTTTGCTCAGGTCGACTGAGGCTACGTCACCCCAAGATCCCGCGGCTTCACGAAAGCCGTGAGGTTGGCCGCACCCCAGGCAAGCTCCGTCCATGGCCGGTCGGCGACACGGAGGGTCGCGAGCGCGCCGGTGGGGAATTTTTGCGTCAGCGCCTCGCGCAGCGCGTCCGGTCCGGTGCCAGCCAACCATTCCGCAAGGTGCCAGATCCCGTCATTGTGGCCGATCACGAGCACGGTCTTCACCGACTCGGACAAGCCTTGCAGACGTCGGAGCAGCATGTCCTCGGTCGCGAGGTAGAGGTCCTTCTCGAGCGCGACGGGCGGCGCGCTCGTTCCGAGCTTCTTGATCACCGGCGCCAGCGTTTGGCGGGTGCGCAGTGAGGTCGAGCACATCACCAGTTCGGCCCGCGGCTTCAGTCGTCCGATGTGGGCGGCCATCGCCTCTGCGACGCGTTCGCCGCGACTGCTCAGAGGGCGGTCATGGTCGCTTAGCCGAGGGTCGCTCCAGGCTGATTTTGCGTGCCGCAGCAGGAAGATGGTCTTCACAAGCGGATCCATATTTATCTTTTCGTTTCATGGGCTTACGTAAATGCCATGACACCGTCACGCCGACGCGTTACGGTTTTGCGATGGACATCGTCACCTCGACCACCACTAGCCCTGCGCCGCCGCTGGAAATAGCACCGGGCAGCCCACGGCGCTTCATCAATCGCGAATTGTCCTGGCTTGCGTTCAACATGCGAGTTCTGGAGGAAGCAACCAACAAGCGACATCCGCTGCTGGAGCGCGTGCGGTTCCTGTCGATCTCGGCCGACATCCTCGACGAGTTTTACATGGTCCGCGTTGCCGGTCTCGTTGACATGCTGCAGACGCGTCCGTCGCTGCAGAGTGACGATGGCATGACGCCGGCCGAGCAGCTGGCCGCGATCCGCGAGCGGGTATCGGGATTGATGGCGCACCAGCAGGATGTGTGGGCGTCGCTGCAGAGCGAGTTACGCCACGCGGGCATTGCGGTGATCGACCCCAGCGAGCTCACCGATACCGAACGGATATGGCTCGACCAGTACTTCATCGATCAGGTCTTTCCGATCCTGACGCCGCTTGCCATCGATCCGGCACATCCGTTCCCGTTCATTCCCAACGGCGGCTTCTCGGCGATCTTCAAGCTGCAGCGCCAGGACGACCGCCGCCCGCTCATGGCACTGCTGCCGCTGCCGCCGCAAGTCGACCGCTTCGTGCGGCTGCCGGGTTCGGCGATCCGATTCCTGTCGCTGGAGGACCTGGTCGACATCTACCTACCCCGGTTGTTCCCGGGATACGAGGTGATTGAGCAGGCCGTGTTCCGCGTGATCCGCGACAGCGACGTGGAGATCAACGAGGAAGCCGAGGACCTCGTCCTGCTTTACGAAAGCGCGCTGAAGCGTCGCCGTCGCGGCGACCTGATCTCGATCTCGGTCAACAGCGCGATGCCGGCCGAGCTGCGCGACTTCCTGTTCGATCAGCTGGAGATCCCGGCGCAGACCCAGACGGTGCACGTCTTCCACCTCGACCGCATGCTCAACATCGTCGACGTGAAGTCCCTGATCGTCGACGCACGGCCCGACCTTACGTTCGAGCCCTACAACGTGCGGTTTCCCGAGCGTATCCGAGACTTCGGCGGTGACTGCTTCGCGGCGATCCGTGCCAAGGATATCGTCGTCCATCACCCCTATGAGAGCTTCGATGTCGTCGTACAGTTCCTGCGCCAGGCGGCGCGCGATCCGGCGGTGGTGGCAATCAAGCAGACGCTGTACAGGACGTCCGCCGATTCGCCGATCGTCAAGGAACTGATCGCTGCGGCCGAAGCCGGCAAGACGGTCACTGCGCTCGTCGAGCTCAAGGCCCGGTTCGACGAGGAAGCCAACATCCGCTGGGCACGCGACCTTGAGCGCGCCGGGGTGCAGGTGGTCTATGGTTTCATCGACCTCAAGACCCACGCCAAGGTATCCATGGTCGTCCGTCGGGAGGCGCAGGCGACCCGCACTTACGTGCATTTCGGGACCGGCAACTATCATCCCATCACCGCGCGCATTTACACCGACCTGTCGTTCTTTACCTGCGATCCCGTCATGGGGCGGGACGCTGCGCGTCTGTTCAACTACATGACCGGTTATGCCCGGCCGGAGCGGATGGAAAAGATCGCCTTCGCGCCGGTCACCCTGCGCCCGACGCTGTACGGCCTGATCGATGCCGAGATCGCCAACGCCAAGGCGGGCAAGCCGGCCGCGATCTGGGCCAAGCTCAATTCGCTGGTCGACGCGCAGGTGATCGACAGGCTCTACGCCGCCTCTCGTGCGGGTGTCCAGATCGACCTGGTCGTGCGCGGCATCTGCTGCCTGCGGCCCGGCATGCCTGGCTTGAGCGAGCACATTCGGGTGAAGAGCCTGATCGGCCGCTTCCTCGAGCATGCGCGCATTGTCTGTTTCGGCAACGGCAAGCCTTTGCCGTCGCCGGAGGCCAAGGTCTTCATTTCGTCGGCCGATTGGATGCCGCGCAACCTCGACCGGCGCGTCGAGCTGTTATGCCCGGTGGAAAATTCCACCGTGCACGAGCAGGTGCTGGACCAGATCATGGTGGCCAATCTCAAGGACGACGGGCAGAGCTGGATCATGGCGCCCGACGGCTCTTACAGCCGCCCGGCGATCGGCAAGGAACCTTTCATTGCCCATCACTATTTCATGACGAATCCCTCGCTGTCCGGCCGCGGCAGCGCTTTGAAGCTGACCGGCGCGGTGCCTCGCCTCGTCCTCAGCTCCTGAGGCCCGGGAGCAGCGGCGGCAGCGGCGTCGGGTCGCGTGTCGAAGGCCGCTGCAAACTCCGGCGGTTTGGGCTAGACGGAGCGCGCATGGACGGTGAGACAGCCCTGGCGGCCCCCGCTTCAGACATGTCCGTCGGCAAGGGCCGGGTCGGCATTATCGACGTCGGCTCCAACTCGATCCGTCTGGTCGTTTACGAGCGGGCCAGCCGGGCGCCGCTGCCGGTCTTCAACGAAAAGGTGCTGTGCGGTCTGGCGCGCGGCCTCGATGCGACCGGGCGGCTCAATCCGGAAGGCGTCGAGATGGCGCTGGCCAACATCGACCGCTTCACGACGCTTGCGCACAACATGAAGGTGAAGTCGCTGGATCTGCTGGCGACAGCGGCGGTGCGTGACGCGTCCGACGGCCCTGAGTTCATGCGCGAGCTGTCGCGCCG
>JAFAKN010000411.1 GCA_019235415.1 Alphaproteobacteria bacterium | reverse complement strand
CGCAAGGTGTGGCTGATCGAGGAGCCGATGGCCGCCGCGATCGGCGCCGGCCTGCCGGTCACCGAGCCGACCGGCTCGATGGTGGTCGACATCGGCGGCGGCACGACCGAGGTGGCCATCCTGTCGCTGGGCGGCATCGTCTATCCGCGCTCGGTGCGCGTCGGCGGCGACAAGATGGACGAGGCCATCATCAGCTACATCCGGCGCAACCATAACCTGCTGGTCGGCGAGAGTTCGGCCGAACGAATCAAGAAAACCATCGCGTCGGCCTGCCCGCCCGAGGACGGCGAGGGTCGCACCATGGACATCAAGGGCCGCGACCTGATGAACGGGGTCCCGAAGGAGCTCATCATCACCGAGCGGCAGATCGCCGAGAGCCTGCAGGAGCCGGTGAGCAACATCGTCGAGGCCGTCAAGGTCTGCCTGGAGAATACCGCCCCCGAGCTCGCCGCCGACATCGTCGACAAGGGTATCGTGCTGACCGGCGGCGGAGCGCTTCTGGCCAACCTCGACACCGTCCTGCGCCAGGCGACGGGGCTGCCGGTCTCGGTGGCCGAGGACCCGCTGCTTTGCGTGGCTCTTGGCACCGGCCACGCCGTCGAGAACATCGACCGCCTGCGCGGCGTGCTGTCAACGATGTACTGAGCCTTTGCCTCCCCCGTTCACACGGGGGAGGTGGCCCGAAGGGCCGGAGGGGGAAAGCCCCAACCGAGGCTCATGCCGATTTCACATCTGAAACTCGCAAACAACACGCCTGTTGCTTTCCCCCTCCCTACCCTCCCCCGTAAGACGGGGGAGGAGTCATATGCGTCGTGCGACGGCTTCCACTGCTGATCGTTACGGCCCGCATGGAGTAGGATAGCGCCCGACATGGCGATCCGGGACGACTTCGAGGTAGCGGCCGCCCAGGTCCGTGCGGCCGTCCAGCGCTTCGCGCTCGGCCTGCTGGTGCTCGCCTGCTTTGCCGCCATGTTGATCGGCAAGGCCGACACCGTGCTGGTCGAGAATGCCCGGGTGCTCGCCCTCGATCTCGCGAGCCCCGTGCTGGAGGCCATCGCCCGGCCGGTCGCCGCCGCCAACCGGGCCATCGCCGATCTCAAGGAGTTCGCCTCGCTGCGCGAGGAGAACGCCCGCCTGCGTGAGGAGAACGCGCGGCTGCTGTCCTGGCAGACCGCGGCGCGGCGCCTCGAGAACGAGAACGACGGCCTGCGCGCGCTGGCCAACTTCCGCGAGGGCCCGGAGGCCTCCTTCATCACCGCCCGCATCGTCGGCGACAGCGTCAGCGCCTATGTCCGCGGCGCGCTGCTCAACGTCGGTCGCCGCGTCGGCGTGGCGCCGGGCCAGGCGGTGCTGACCGGCGAGGGCCTGGCCGGTCGCGTCGCCGAAGTCGGCGACAACAGCGCACGCGTGCTGTTCGTCACCGACGTCAATTCGAAGCTGCCGGTGCTGATCGAGCGCACCCGCGAGCGCGCCATTCTCGCCGGCGACAATTCCCCGCAGCTGCGGCTCACCTTGCTGCAAAGCGTGGGCGGCGTGCAGCGCGGCGACCGCGTCGTCACGTCGGGCCATGGCGGCAGCTTTCCGGTCGGCATTCCGGTCGGCGAGGTGGTGGAGACCAGCGAAGGCCACGTCCGCGTGCGGCCCTTCTCCGATTTCTCGCGGCTGGAGTTCGTGCGGGTCATCGACTACGGCGTGACCGGGCTGGTCAATTCAGGACCCGCGCCGGCAACGCCGCTGCCGCCGCCGCCTTCGGCGGCGAGCGGACAGAAGGTGCGCTGATGCGGCCCGACAGCCTGCTCGCCACGCTCGATCGCTGGGGCCGCGTCGCCCTGCCGGGCACCGTGCTGCTGCTGTCGGTGCTGCTCACCCTCGCCCCGTTGCGCGCGCCCTACCTTTCCGACGCCCTGCCGCTCCTGCCGGCCCTGGTCGTCTTCCAGTACAGCCTGGCGATGCCCGAGCGCCTTCCCGGGCCGCTGCTCCTGATCCTCGGCGTGCTGCTCGACCTGCTGCTGGGCGGGCCGGGTGCGCCGATCGGCATCAGCGCGCTGGGCTTCGTGCTGATCCGCGCCGCCGTGCTGAACAACCGGCGCTATCTCGTGGGCGTGCCGTTCCTGTTCCAGTGGTTCGGCTTCTGCCTGCTGGCTTTGGGTTACGTGTTTCTCGTCTGGATCTTCACTGCGATCTGGACCTGGACCGCGATCGATGCCGCGCCGGCGATGGTGCAGTACGTAGTCGTGGTCGTGCTCTATCCGCTGATCGCACCGCTGCTGGTGCGCATCCGCGCCCGCGATCCGCTGAACGTGCCCGAGCCATCGCGCGGCGCCGCCCGGTCGGGAGGAACCGCGCCGTGATGCGCTTTCGCAAGGGCGACGGCGAGCGGTCCGGCCTGTTCACGCGGCGCGCGCTGCTGCTGGGCGGCGCACAGGCGGTCCTGCTGTCGGCGCTGGTCGGCCGGCTCTACCAGCTGCAGGTCGTCGAGACGCAGCGCTTCTCGACCCTGGCGGAGGAGAACCGCATCAACCTCCGCCTGCTGCCACCCTCGCGCGGGCTGATCTTCGACCGCACCGGCCAGCCGCTCGCCGTCAACCGCAACAACTTCCGCGTCATGGTGACCTCGGACCGGGGCCGTGGGGCCGAGGTGCTGGTCGACCGCCTCGACCAGATCTTCAACCTCGGCGAAGCCGAGAAGGGGCGGCTGGTGCGCGAGCTGCGCCGCAGCCGCAACGCGCAGCCGGTCGTGGTGCGCGAGAACCTGGGCTGGGAGGAGGTGGCACGGGTGGAGTTCAATGCGCCTGACCTGCCCGGCGTGTTCATCGACCTCGGTCAGACGCGCGACTACCCCGAGGGCGAGCTGATGAGCCATATCGTCGGCTACACCGGCCGCGTCGCCGACGAGGATCTCGCCGGCCGCGACGATCCGGTGCTGCAGCTCGCCACCATGCGCTTTGGCAAGAAGGGCGTGGAGCGCTCGCTCGAGGACGAGCTGCGCGGCCGTGCCGGCGCGGTGCAGGTCGAGGTCAACGCCGTCGGCCGGGTGGTGCGCGAGCTCGACCATACCGAGGGCCAGCCGGGCTCCAATGCGCTGCTCACCATCGACCTCGAGCTGCAGCGCTTCGTCGCCGAGCGCATCAAGGAGCATCAAAGCGGCTCGGTGGTGGTGATGGACGTCGTTACCGGCGACATTATAGCCATGGTGTCGACGCCCGGGTTCGATCCCAATGCCTTCGCCCGCGGCATCACCGCGGCTGAATGGCGCGACCTTCTGGATAGCCCCGAACGGCCGCTCAACAACAAGGCGATCGGCGGCGTCTATCCGCCCGGCTCGACCTACAAGATGGTGACGGCGCTCGCGGCGCTGGAATCGAAGGCGATCGATCCCTGGACCCGGCTGCCCTGCGCCGGCTTCCTCGAGCTCGGCAACATCAAGTTCCACTGCTGGCTGAAGGGCGGCCACGGGTCGACCAATGTCAGCGAGGCGATCGCCGCGTCCTGCGACTGCTTCTTCTACGAGGCGGCACGGCGCGCCGGCATCGACAAGATCTCCGATGTGGCCGGCCGGCTGGGCTTCGGCCGCATCAGCGACCTCGGCTTGCCCGGCGAATCGGCCGGCATCCAGCCGAGCCGCGCCTGGAAGCAGGAGAAGCTCGGCAAGTCCTGGCAGCACGGCGACACCTTCAACCTCGGCATCGGCCAGGGCTACATGAACGCCACGCCCTTGCAACTGGCCATCATGACGGCGCGCATCGCCAACGGCGGCTACGAGGTGCAGCCCAACCTCTTGCTCGCCTCGGCGACGCCGCGCGAGGAGCTGGCGCCACCGCGGCCGCGGGAAAAGCCCAGCGCGCCGTCGATGCACCTCAATCCGCAGAACCTGGCGATCGTCCGCGAGGGAATGTTCGCAGTGGTGAATTCGAGCCTCGGCACCGCCAACAACCTGCGCATCGACGCCAAGGGCAAGCTTCTGGAGCCGCAGTTCCGCTTCGCCGGCAAGACCGGCACCGCCCAGGTCAAACGCATCACCGAGCGCGAGCGCGACATGGGCATCACCCAGGCTATGCTGCCCTGGCACCTGCGCCACCACGCCCTGTTCGTCTGCTTCGGCCCCTACGACAAGCCGCGCTACGCCTGCGCGGTGATCATCGAGCACGGCATGGCGGGCGGCGCCACTGCCGGCCCGATCGGTCGCGACGTGCTGGTCGAGACCATCAAGCGCGATCCCTCGCGCACCACCGAGCGCTTCCGCAAGATGGCGTCACGATGAGCCTCGTCGTCCCCAACACCGGCCTGGCGCTTGACGCGCCGGCGCCGATCGGCCTGGGCGAAAAGATCTGGCGGATCAACTGGGGGCTCACCCTGGTGCTGACGGCGATCGCCGCCATCGGCGTGGTGGCGCTCTATTCCGCGGCGGGCGGGCGGTTCGAGCCGTGGGCGGCGCGCCATGCGGTGCGCTACGCCGCCGCCTTCGTCATCATGCTGCTGGTGGCGCTCACCCATCCCAAGGTGTGGCTCAACCTGGCCTGGCCGATCTACATCTTGTCGCTGCTGCTCCTGGTCGCCGTCGACGTCGTCGGCAAGATCGGCATGGGCGCGCAGCGCTGGCTGATGGTCGGTCCGATGCAGATCCAGCCGTCCGAGATCGCCAAGGTTGCGGTCATCCTGGTGCTGGCGCGCTACTACCACGGGCTCACCAAGGAACAGGCCGGCCGCATGTTCTATGCCCTGCCGCCGCTGCTGGTAATCATGGTGCCTGTGGCGCTGGTGATGGTGCAGCCCGACCTCGGCACCGCGATGATGCTGCTCCTGGGCGGGGCGGCCATGCTGTTCGTGGCCGGCGTGCGCTTCTGGATGTTCTTTGCTGCCGGCATCGGGGCGATCGGCTGCCTGCCGCTCGCCTGGTCGTTCATGCACGAGTACCAACGCAAGCGCGTGCTGACCTTCCTCGATCCCGAAAGTGATCCGCTGGGCGCCGGCTACCATATCACACAGTCCAAGATCGCCATCGGCTCGGGCGGCCTGTTCGGCAAGGGGTTCCTCAAGGGCACCCAGTCGGCCCTGAACTTCCTGCCCGAAAAGCAGACCGACTTCATCTTCACCACCTTCGTCGAGGAATGGGGCATGGCTGGCGCCCTCGTGCTGCTCGGCCTGTTCGCCCTGGTGCTGCTGTGGGGCTTCTCGATCGCGCTGCGCAGCCAGCACCATTTCGGCCGCGTCATGGCGCTCGGTGTCACCGCCATGATGTTCCTCTACGTGTTCATCAACACCGCCATGGTGATGGGACTCCTGCCGGTGGTCGGCGTGCCGCTGCCGCTGGTCAGCAACGGCGGGACGGCCATGGTCTCGGTGATGTTCGCCTGCGGCCTGCTGATAGGCGTCAACGTCTACCGCGACACGCAATTGCCCTGGAAACGGTAGGTTAGGGCCTATCGACAAGGCCGTTCCTGCTTGCTATACGCGCGCCTCTCGCGGCAATGCCCCGTGCTTTCGGGGGCGCATAGCTCAGTTGGTAGAGCAGCTGACTCTTAATCAGCGGGTCCCAGGTTCGAGCCCTGGTGCGCCCACCATTGCCCGACACCGAACGACCATTTCCCCGGCAACGTCATCGAGCAGGCGCTGCCACTGGCGCTGCTCCTGTTCCGGCGTGAAGCGCAGTGCAGATCGTCTGACCGCCTGTTCGAGCTGTTTCACGAAGCCGGGCTCCCGCTCGAGGCGTCGCAACAGCCGGGCCAGCGCCTTCGTGTGGCCGGCCGGGAAGTAGCCCGGATAGTCGCGGCCGAGCAGGCCGACATTGCCATCAATTCTCGACGCCAGGACAGGTACGCCAGCGACGGTCGCTTCGGACACCACGTTGGCGCCACCTTCGCTTAGAGACGAGATAACCATCGCGTGGCTCCTGGCCAACAGCCCGCGGACCACGTCTGCCGACACCTCGCCGCGCCAGCGGTAGCGCGCGTTCGCCGCCATCTCGGCCTTGGCGTGCGCCGCCCATGCCGGCGTGTAGGCGCGGCCGACCTGCTCGATGCGCACCCGGCTATCGGCGGGCAGCAGGCGAGCTGCTTCAGCCGCGCGCAACGGGTCCTTGACGTCGCGCAGATGGCCGATCACCGAGATCAGCACGGCATGGCGGTCGGGCCGCCGGGGCGCGGAGGGCCGCTGAACCGACTGGTGGATGACCGTGAGCCGCGGGCGCAGCTCTCGCGGCACCGCGCGCCAAGCCAAGTCGTTCAGCGCAACCAGCCGGTCGGCGAGCTCCATGGACCTCAGCGTCGGCCCGGGATCGCTCTGCAGGTACCCATAGATGTCCGTGCCACTCAGCTGCAGGATGAGCGGTCGGTCGGGGTAGAACGCCTTGAAGCGGGCGATCGGCTCGGCGCTGCGCCAGGCGTGGACCGCCACCATCAGGTCCGCCGGCTCGCCGGCGTAGGTGGTCGCGACGCGCACCCGATGGCCAAGGCGGCGCAGGATCTTCGCCCAGCGTGAGGCGGCGATCTTGTTGCCGGTACGTGAAGTGGGCCCCTCGGGTGTGATAAGGACGATTTTCATGGATCAGGGCCGTGCCGAGCGACCGACCAGCGGGGCGTCCGCGGCGGAACTCGTGGCGCAACTGCGCGATGCCCGTCATCGCACGTGGCGGTTGACGGAAGATCTGTCATCGACCGAATTGATGGGCCCGCTGCTGGCCATCGTCAATCCTGTGCTGTGGGAAGTGGGCCACGTCGCGTGGTTCCACGAATACTGGACTTTGCGGCACGCGGCCGGCTGCCCACCCCTGATCGAGCGCGGCGATCGGCTGTGGGATTCGAGCGCCGTGCCGCACGACACGCGCTGGCAGCTCGACCTGCCCGACCGCGCCGGCACCCTCGCCTACATGGCGGACGTGCTCACTCGCCAGGAGGAGCTGCTGGGATGTGGCATCGATAGTCGCACGCGCTATTTCTACGATCTCTCCATTCGCCACGAGGACATGCACGTCGAGGCGCTGACCTACACGCGCCAGACACTCGCTTACGCAAGGCCGTCGGGGCTCGGCGAGACCGGTTACCCCTCAGGAGGAGCCTGTCCAGGCGACGTCGAGGTGCCCGGCGGCTCGTGGCAACTCGGGTCTATCGACGCCGAGGGCTTTGTCTTCGACAACGAGAAGTGGGCACACGGGGTCACGCTGGCGCCGTTCCGCATCGCTCGCGCGCCGGTCACCAACGCCGAGTTCGCCGCCTTCGTCGAGGCTGGTGGCTATCGTGCCCGGGAGTTCTGGAGCGACTCAGGTTGGGCTTGGCGTGCCGCGCGACAAGCCGAGCGGCCGGTCTACTGGCAGGAAAAGCGCGACGGCGTC
>JAFAKN010000346.1 GCA_019235415.1 Alphaproteobacteria bacterium | reverse complement strand
GCGCAGCTGGTCGGAGAACGCCACGACCACGGGGTAGCGGCGAAAGAACAGGCCGACTTCCTGCCGATAGCGCAGCGGATCGAAGTACTCCTCGACCGGGGCATGGCTCACGCTCGGGGCATCGTCGCGTGTGTTGCTGCGGACCATGGTGAGCAAGCGGTCGAGGAACACGAGCTGGTCGGGCTGACGCATGATCCGTTGCTCCGGATTGCTATGGCTCGACGCTAGAAGGCCATGCACCTTTCGGCAAGCGAATGGCGCTCCCGTCCCACGGCGGCGTGCGGTTGCGGTACACTCGGCGCAACGACGAAACGGAGGACGCCATGCGCGGAGTGACATTTCCCGGCGGTCGGTCTGTCCAGACCATGGATTTCCCCGATCCTACGCCGGGCGCCGGCGAGGTCGTGCTGGAGATGAAGGCCTCGGGCATGTGCGGCTCCGACCTGCACCAATACCGCCGGCCGAAGGGCCAGCCGCGCGTCGGCTCGGGCATTGCCGCCAATCCCGAGCCGGTCATCGCCGGCCACGAGCCGTGCGGCGTGGTGGCGGCGATCGGCGCCGGCGTCGCCGCGGTGCAGGCCAAGGTCGGCGATCGGGTGATGGTGCATCACTACCAGGGCTGCACGCAGTGCAGCCATTGCCGCTCCGGCTGGCAGCAGCTCTGCCAGGAGGTGCCGGTGAAGGTCTACGGCAACAACGCGCATGGCGGGCATGCCAGGTATCTCAAGGTGCCGGCCAACACGCTGGTGCCTTTGCCCGAGGCGCTGAGCTTCAGCGCTGGCGCGGCGATCGCGTGCGGCTCGGGCACCGCCTATGGCGCGCTGCGGCGGCTCAACCTGTCGGGCCGCGACACGATTGCGATCTTCGGCCAGGGCCCGGTCGGGCTTGCCGGCACTCAGTTCGCCAAGGCGATGGGCGCGCGGGTCATCGCGCTCGACACCAATGCGCAGCGTCTGGAGCGCGCCAAGGAGTTCGGCGCCGACGACGTGGTCAACCCCGGATCGAACGATCCGGTGGCGGCGATCAAGGACCTGACGCATGGCAAGCACGCCGACCTGACGCTCGACACGTCGGGCAATCGCGATGCCCGCCTGCAGGCGATCCGCGCCACCAAGGTGTGGGGCACGATGTGCTTCGTGGGCGAAGGCAGCGACGTCGACATCGAGGTCAGCCCGCATCTGCTGCGGCGGCAGATGACGCTGATCGCCTCGTGGACCTTCTCGACCACCATCCAGGCCGAGTGCGCCCAGTTCTGCATCGATCGCAGGATCGATGTCGACCGGCTGTTCACCCATCGCTGGTCGCTCGACCAGGCGGAGGAGGCCTACCAGCTGTTCGACCGGCAGTCGGACGGCAAGGGCGTCTTCCTGATCTGAAGGAGCAAGCGATGTCGTCGACCACATCCCCGACTGCGATCAGCGCGCACCTCGCGGTGCGCCCGGACTGGCTGGCGAAGCGGCACGAGCCCGCGCTCGAGCCGGAGCTGCCGATCGTCGATCCGCACCATCACCTGATCGACCGCCCGGAGAGCGGGCACTACCTGCTGCCGCAGCTGCTGCAGGACATCGTCAACAGCGGCCACAACGTCGTGGCCACCGTCTATCTCGAATGGCTGTCGATGTACCGCGCCGCCGGGCCGGTGGAGATGCGCCCGGTCGGCGAGATCGAGTTCGCCAACGGCGTTGGCGCCATGAGCGCGAGCGGCCATTACGGCAAGCCGCGCGTCTGTGCCGGCATCGTCGGCCATGCCGACCTCGGCATCGGCGCACGCGTGGCGAAGGTGCTCGAAGCGATGATCGCCGCCGGTGGCAGCCGCTTCCGCGGCATCCGTTTCATCTCGGCCAGCGATCCGGACCAGGCCGAGTGGGGCTCGGTGGTCGGCCGGCCGCAAGGCCTGCTGCTCGACAGCAAGGTGCGCGAGGGCTTCGCGCAGTTGGCGCCGCTCGGGTTGAGCTTCGATGCCTTCATGTTCCATCCCCAGCTCGCCGATCTGGTCGATCTGGCGCGCGCCTTCCCGCAGACACCGATCGTGCTGAACCATGTCGGCGGTCCGATCGGGCTCGGCCGCTACAAGGGCAAGCGCGACGCGGTGTTCGCCGACTGGAGCGCGCGCATCGCCGAGCTGGCGGCCTGTCCCAACGTGCATGTGAAGCTGGGCGGGCTCGGCATGCGCGTGTTCGGCTTCGACATACATGAGGGCGAATTGCCGCCCAGCTCCGAGCAGCTCGCAGCCTTGTGGCGGCCCTACGTCGAGACCTGCATCGCGGCCTTCGGCCCAGAGCGCGCCATGTTCGAAAGCAACTTCCCGGTCGACAAGGGCTCGTACAGCTACGGCGTGTTCTGGAATGCCTGCAAGCGGCTGGCGGCGGGCATGAGCGCCGGCGAGAAGGCCGACCTGTTTCATGGTACTGCTTCGCGATTCTATCGCCTCAGCCTATGACCGATCCCGCCATTGCCTCGGCGCTGAACGCCATCCTGTCCCGCCAGAAGGCCGCGCAGCTGCGCGACGGCACGCCATCGGCCGCGGTGCGCGCCGATCGGCTCGGGCGCTGCATCGGCCTGCTGGTCGACTATCGCACTGAGATCGAGGACGCGCTGAATGCCGACTTCGGCGCGCGGTCGCGCCAGGCGACTTCGTTCGCCGACATCACCGCTTCGATCGGCCCGCTCAAGCATGCGCGCAAGCACGTAGCGGCCTGGATGCGCCCTTCGCGACACGGGACCACGCCGCGCCTGCTGGGCTGGCTGGGCGGCAAGGCCGAGATCCGCTGGCAGCCCAAGGGCGTGGTCGGCCTGCTGAGCCCGTGGAACTTTCCGGTGAACCTCACCTTTGCGCCGCTGGCCGGCGTGCTGGCAGCCGGCAACCGCGTGATGATCAAGCCGTCGGAGACGACGCCTGCGACGTCCGATCTCCTGAAGAGCATGTTCAAGAGCGCCTTCGACGAGGAAGAGATCGCGGTCGTCATCGGTGGGCCTGAAGTCGGGCGCGCCTTCAGCAGTCTCGCCTTCGATCACCTGCTGTTCACCGGCGGCACCTCGATCGGGCGCGACGTCATGCGCGCGGCGGCCGAGAACCTCGTGCCGGTCACCCTGGAGCTCGGCGGCAAGAGCCCGGTCGTGATCGGCGCCTCGGCCGACCTCTCAGCGGCGGCCAACCGCGTCATGAACGGCAAGACCTTCAACGCCGGCCAGATCTGCCTGGCGCCCGACTACGTGCTGGCGCCGGCCGATCGCATCGAGACGTTCGTCGGCCACGCGAAGACGGCGGTGGCGCGCATGTTCCCCACCATCCGCGACAATCCCGACTACACCGCGATCGTCTCCGACCGCCACTACGCGCGGCTGATGGGCCACCTCGACGACGCGCGCTCCAAGGGAGCGGAGATCGTCGAGATCAATCCGGCCGGCGAGGACCTGCGCCAGCAGCCGCACCGGCGCATCCCGCCCACCCTGATCCTGCGTCCGACCGACGACATGAAGGTCATGCAGGAGGAGATCTTCGGCCCGCTGCTGCCGATCAAGGCGCATCAGGGCATCGACGAGGCAATCGACTACATCAACGCGCGGCCGCGGCCGCTCGGCTTGTACTATTTCGGCACCGACGAGGCCGAGCGCGACCGCGTGCTCGATCGCACGACGTCGGGCGGCGTCACGGTGAACGACGTCGTGATGCACGTGGCGCAGGAGGAGCTGCCGTTCGGCGGCATCGGGCCTTCCGGCTTGGGCGCCTATCACGGCTACGAAGGCTTCCGCGAGTTCAGCCATCGCAAGTCGGTCTATCACCAGATCAAGAAGGAGATCGCCCCGCTGCGCATGCTGCGGCCACCGTTCGGCCGCGCCATCGCGCGCGTGCTCGCGATGCAGATCCGGCGGTAGCTTGCATGCATCACCTCCCCTTCGCGGAACCCGCGAAGGGGAGGTGGCCCGAAGGGCCGGAGGGGTCATGCGTCATGATTTATGACCCCTCCGTCGGGTAGGACGCCGACACCTCCCCAAGCAGAGCTTGGGGAGGAAGTGACGCTACGCCGGCACCTTGCGATGATGGTCGGTGGCGCCCTGGTAGGCGTGGCCGATGCGGTAGAGCAGCGCTTCGTCAAACGGGCGGCCGACCAGCTGCAGGCCGATCGGCAGGCCGTTGCCGTCGAAGCCGCCGGGCACCGACAGGGTCGGCAGGCCGAGCGTGTTGAACGGCCGCGTGAGGCCGGTGAAGCGGGCCACCATGCCGAGCGTCGCCGGTCCGCCAGATTGCTCGACGTCGGTCTCCTGCAGCGTCGGGATGGGAAAGGGGATGGCGGGCAGCAGCACGGCGTCGACCGAGGCCATCGCCGTGTCCAAGAACTCGCGCACGAAATGGGCGCGCAGGCGCAGCGCGTCGATGTACTGCGTCGCGGGGATGAAGTAGCCCGCCTCCATGCGGCTGCGCACCTGGTTGGCGTAGGGCGCGTCCGTCGCCATCCACGGGCGATGCATGGCGGCCGCCTCGCATTTCACGATGACCTCGGCCGCGCGATAGAGCGCGGTGAAGTCGGGCAGCGTCACCGCGCTGATCTTGGCGCCGAGCTTGCCCAGCGCGTCGGCGGCCGCCTGCACCGCCGCGCCGATCGCGGCGTCGACCGGCACCAGCGCATCGGGCAGCGACAGGCCGATGCGCAGCCCCGACACGCCGCCCTCGATCAGGGCCTCGTAGTCGGGAACCGCCTTCTCGCTGGTGGTCGAGTCGTTCGCATCGGGACCGGCCACGACCGACAGCATGCGCGCATTGTCGCGCACGCTGCGCGTCAGCGGGCCGACATGGTCGAGGCTCCAGGAGCGCGCCACGGCGCCGGCGCGACTGACACGCCCATAGGTTGCCTTCATGCCGACCACGCCGCAGGCGGCGGCGGGCAGGCGGATCGAGCCGCCGGTGTCGGAGCCCAAGGCGCCGTAGACCATGCGGGCCGCGACCGAGGCGCCCGAACCGCTCGAGCTGCCGCCGGTCACGCGCGTGGCGTCCCACGGATTGCGGCAATGGCCGTGATGCACGTTGTGACCGGTCGGGCCGGCGGCGAACTCCGCCATGTTGAGGCAACCGAGCTCGACGGCGCCGGCTTCGTCGAGATTCTGCAGCACGGTCGCGGTGACCGGTGCGGTCCAGTTGCGCCGGATCGCGCTGCCGCCGGTCGAGATCTCGCCCTGGCGATAGAACATGTCCTTGTGCGCCAGCGGCACGCCGTGCAGCGGGCTGCGTCGCTTGCCGGCCGCCAGCTCCTTGTCGAGCGCGTGCGCCTGTCTTAGCGCGCGCTCCTGACGCAGGCGCAGGAAGGCGTTGGTGCGCGGTTGCCAGAGCGCGATACGCGCCAGGCAGGCTTCGGTCGCCTGCACCGAGGTGATGCGGCCGGCGGCGATGGCGTCGGCAACCTCGCTGAGGTCTTTTAGCGCAAGATCGTCGCTCATTTGGCCTCGCGCTCCATCAGGCTGGCGAAAGCCGCAGGCTCGTCGTCGAACGTGAGGCGCTCGGCCGCCTTGCGTACGGCGTCGTTCAGCACCTCGACTTCCGCTGCAAGCTCCGCCAGGCGCTTGTCGTCGAACGTCAGGCCCTGGAGTTGGCGCGCGATCGCCGCCGCCATGCGTGTCTTGTCGTCCATCGCTTCCTCCTATGCCGCGAGCCTGAGCTGGCGCTCGCCGAGCCGCGTCAGGTCGTCGGTGCTGAACGGCATGGTCTTGCGGCTCTTCTGGTCGAACTTCATGCCGACCGCTTCGGCCGCGGCGGCCAGCGTGCCGCTCTCGACCTCGAACAGGAAGTGGTTGAAGGTCAGCGCCTTGTCGGTGAACGAGGCGAGTCCACTCATCACCACGACGAGGTCGCCGGCGCCGAGCGGCCGGCGGTAGTGGTTCAGCATCTCGACCACGATGGAGCCCTCCTGCCGGTCCTGCATTGCGGCGCGGTCGAAGCCGAGATGGTTCCACAGGAACGGCGCGCCGTCGGAGTAGCGCGCGAACTGGCGATGCGCCAGCAGCTCGCCATGCTCGTCGCACTCGGCAGGGGTCACCACGCCGCGATTGACTTCGATGAGACCGCTGCGTCGCGCCTGGGCAAGAGCGAGGTCGGGCAGCGTCTGCTTGCCGACGCTGCGCGGCCGCGCGCTTTCGGGCTGCGCCATCCGCGCCGTTTCGGCGCGATGGCGGAAGGTGTCGGGCCACGCCCTGTCGCACACGATGCGGCGCGTCAGCGTCGCGGCGATCCTGCCGTCGGCGGCGTTGCGGATTTCGTGATAGGCGATCAGGTGATGCTCGCCGACGTCGACGGGGGCCGACAGGACCTCGACTGGATCGATAATCCGGAACTCGCGCAGGTAGCGGACATGATCGGAGTCAGTGCAAAGGTTGAGGCCCGCGACGCCTTGCGCGCGCGGCCCCAAGCCGAGACTCGCGAGCAGATGGGCCGACGCCTGGTGACCGAATTCGGTATAGAACTGGACGTTCAAATGGTCGTTTTCGTCGCACTGCCAGGTGTTTACGGCGGTGCTGAAAGTCGGGATCAGGGCAGGACTCGACACGCGACGCTCTCTCTGCAAGCTGTGGATGGCTGCCTCAAATGGCCTAAAAAGCCCCAAAAATCGATATTTTTCGTGTTTTGGGGGCTTGCGGTGGAGCGATTCGTGGATAACCTTGGCCTTTGTCAACGCTGCCCCTGGGGCGTCAGGAACAGGTTGGCGAAACGAAAAAGCAAAGGGACCCCTCCGTTATGGCTACCGCAAAAACCTCCGCTCCGACGATTCCACTCTCCAAGGTTGCGGCCGAACTGGCCGAGAAGACCGGCATGACCAAGAAGGATGCCAGCGGCACGCTCGACGAGTTCGTCGGCCTCGTAGTGCGGCATCTGAAGAAGGGCAACAAGGTGCGCATCACCGGGCTCGGCATCCTGCAGGTGCGTCATCGCCCCGCACGCATGGGTCGCAATCCTGCGACGGGCGAGGCGATCAAGATCAAGGCGTCGAAGAAGGTGGCCTTCCGCGTCGCCAAGGACCTCAAGGAAGCGATCTGATCGTTCATCCTTTTTGAGTATTCAAAAGGGCGGGAACGGCTGCGGCCGGCCCGCCCTTTGTCTTTGCCGCGATCAACCACGATCCCAATCAGTCGCGACCAAAGTGCTTCGCCACGACCGCCATCGCGGCGTCTGTCGCCTGCAGCGCGCGGTCGATGTCGGCCTCGGTGTGCGCGGCCGACAGGAACATGTTGTGCTGCGGATGGATCCACGCGCCGCCGCGCAACGCTTCGGCCGCGAACAGGCGGCCCTTCTCGACATCGGGATCGTTCGCGAACAGCACTTGCGGCATCTGCACCGGACCGGTCTGGCGCAGCACTTGGCCGTGCGTGCGCGCCTGCTCGGCGAGCCCGTCGCGAAAGCGCTGGCCGAGCCGCACCATGGTGGCGATGCACCGGTCGCGCTCGAGGATCTCCAGGGTCTTCAGCGCCGCCGCCATTGACGCCGCACCGCACCAGAACGAGCCGGTCATGAACACCGAAGCGGCAGCGTCACGGAACTTGTCGCCACCGGTCACGGCGGCGAGCGTGTAGCCGTTGGCGATCGCCTTGGAGTAAGCGGCGAGATCGGGCCGCACGCCGACCGTCTCCCAGCTGCCGCGAAGGTCGAGGCGAAAGCCCGCGCGCACGTCGTCGAGGATCAGCGCCGCCCCCGTCCGGTCGCACAGCGCCCGCGCCGCGTTGGCGAAGGCCTCGGTCGGCAGCTCCTGGTCCTTGCCGTAGTCGTGGCGGAAGGCCGACACCAGCACGCCGGCGACGTCGCCATCGACCGACTGCGCCGCCGCGGCGAGGCTTGCGATGTCGTTGTAGTCGTAGGGCACCAGGTGCACGCGGTCCTCCGCCGTGGTGCCGTTGGGATGGGGCGTGCACCAGGGCGCCGAGCCGTGATAGGCGCCGCGCGCCACCAGAAGCTTGCGCCGGCCTGACGCGGCGCGCGCGATCGAGACGCAGAGTGTCGTGGCGTCGGTGCCGTTGCGCTGGAACAGTGCCCAGTCGGCGTGCGCTATAAGGCCGACCAGCCGCTCGGCCAGCTCGACCAGCCGTTCGGACGGGCCGGTCATGACGTCGCCCAGCGCCCGCTGCGCGGCCGCCGCCGCCTCGACTTCACGATTGCCGTAGCCCAGCACCATCGGCCCGTAGGCGCACATGAAGTCGACATAGGCGTTGCCGTCGACGTCCCACAAGGTGGCGCCCTCGGCGCGCGCGAAGAACTGCGGATACCCGGCCGGCAAGCGCGCGACGTTGAGATGGCCATACATGCCGCCGGGAATGACGCGCTGGGCGCGCGTCCGCAGTGCGGCATCGATCGGAAGGGAATTGGACAGCATGCAGGGACTCTTTGCGAAGGATGGTCGCGGCTAGTATAGCCGCGACATCGACGCCATGGCTTCCATTCGCTCCGCTTTCCGACTGAACCGCCGCGCCGCCTTGCGCGCTGCGGCCGGACTCGCGCTATCGACGCCGGTGTTGACCGCGCTCGCGCGACCGGCGCGCGCTCAATCGCTCGACAAGCTCAGCTTTTATACCGACTGGCGCGCCCAGGCAGAGCATGGCGGCTTCTACCAGGCGATCGCCGCCGGCCTCTATCGCAAGGCCGGTATCGAGTGCGACCTGCGCCAGGGCGGGCCGAGCCTCAACACCACGCAGCTGCTTCTGGCCGGCCGCGTCGACATGATCATGTCGGGCAGCTTCGAGGCCTTCAACCTGGTGGGCATCGGGGCGCCGTTCACCACGATCGCCGCGATCTTCCAGAAAGACCCGCAGGTCCTGATCGCCCACCCCGACAGCGGCGTCGACAGCTTCGAGAAGCTCAAGGGCCGCACCATCCTGATCGGCAGCGGCGGACGCGTCACCTACTGGCCCTACCTCAGGCAGAAATACGGACTCTCCGACAGCCAGCTGCAGCCCTACAACTTCAGCCTGGCGCCGTTCCTCGCCGACAAGGAGCTGGTGCAGCAGGGCTTCCTCACCTCGGAGCCGTTTTCCATCGAGCAGGTGCTGGGCAAGCCGCCCGTCGTGCTGCTGATCGCCGACGCCGGTTACTCGGCCTACCAGACCACCATCGTGATCTCGCGCAAGCTGGCAAGCGACAAGCGCGACCTCATCCAACGTTTCGTCGACGCCACGCTGGAAGGCTGGGCGCAGTACCTCAAGGGCGGGCCGGCGATCGAGGCGGCCAATGCGCTGATCAAGCAGGCCAACCCCGAGCAGACCGACGACCGCATCGCCTACGCGATCAAGGTGATGAACGAGCGCGGCATCGTGCTGTCGGGCGACGCGCTCACCGCCGGCATCGGCGCCATGACGGCCGAGCGCTGGCAGTCGTTCTACCAGTCGATGGTCGAGGTCGACGTCGTGCCCAAGGGCCTCGATGTCGCCGCCGCCTACAGCCTCGACTTCGTCAACAAGGGCATCGGCAAGCCATAGGGAGAGACGGATGTTCAAGGTGAGCGAAGAGCACGAGATGCTGCGCGATCTGGTGAAGAAGTTCGTGCGCAACGAGCTGCTGCCGCTCGAGAAGAACATCCTGGAGCGTTTCGCCTCGGGCCAGCCGGCGGCGCTCGACGACGAGGAGAACGCCCGCCTCCACAAGCAGTGCAAGGAGCTCGGCCTGTGGGCGCTCGACGTGCCGGAGGAGGCGGGCGGCGCCAACCTGCCGGCGGTGGCGCTGGTCGGGGTCAACGAGGAGCTGGGCTACGCCGCGGTGCCGTTCACCTTCCCGCCCGACTCGCCCAACCTGCACATGCTGCTGGCGACCGCCAATCCCGAGCAGCGCAAGAAATATCTCGAGCCCTATGCGGCGGGCGAGACCACCTCGGCGATCGCCATCTCCGAGCCGGGAGCGGGCGGCGATCCGGCCGGCATGAAGACGCGCGCCGTTAAGCAGGGCAACGACTGGGTGATCAACGGCCGCAAGATCTGGATCAGCCGCATCGCCAAGGCCGACTTCACCATCGTCATGGCGGTCACCGACGTCGAGAAGGGCTCGCGCGGCGGCATCACGGCGTTTTTGGTCGACAAGGGCACGCCGGGCCTGGTGGTGGCCCGCGCCATCCCCATGCTGGCCGGCCAGCGCACCTACGAGGTGGTGTTCGAGGATTGCCGCGTGCCCGACACGCAGGTGCTGGGCCGCATCGGCCAGGGTTTCGCGCCCATGCAGCTGCGGCTCACGGTGCGCCGCCTGCAGATGGGCTCGTGGTGCATCGGCATGACGCAGCG
>JAFAKN010000059.1 GCA_019235415.1 Alphaproteobacteria bacterium | reverse complement strand
CGGCGCGACGGCCTCACCTTGTGGGAGCTCTGCTTGCTCAACGCCGGACCACGCGGCCATGCACTTGTCATCGGCACGCCGCAGCACGTCGCCGACGTGATGGAGCACTGGTTCAAGAACGGCGCCGCCGACGGCTTCAATGTCATGCCGGCCTGGTTGCCGGGATCGCTCACCGACTTCGTCGATCTGGTGGTCCCCGAGCTGCAGCGCCGCGGCCTCTTGCGGACGGAGTACGAAGCGATGACCTTGCGCGAGAATCTCGGCCTGCCGTTCCCGGTGAGCCGGTTCCACACCGAGCAGGCGATCGAGGCGGCACAATGAGCGCCAGCGGTCCTCTTCTGCACCGTCGCCAGCTCGGCGGCCTGGCAGCCGGCGCACTCGCCGCCGGTGCCCTCCCGGCGAAAGCCGCGGACGCCTCGACCTTCGTGAACGGCTGGGCGTTGCCGGCCAATCTCGACCCGCATCAGATCTTCGACGTGCCGATGCAGGCCTTGATGCTCAACGCCTACGACACGCTCTATCGCTACGAGGGCGATCCGCCCAAGATCGTGCCGTGGCTGGCGGAGAGTCACACCGTGTCGGACGACGGCCTGCAGTGGGAATTTAAGCTGCGTTCGGGCCTAAAGTTCCACGACGGCAGCCCGCTCACCTCGGAGGAGGTGGTCTACAGCTTCCGCCGCGTGCTCGCCCTGGCGCTGGCGCCGGCCGGGGCCTTCCTGAAAGTGCTGAAGCCGGAGAACGTCACCGCGCCCGATCCGCTGCTGGTGCGCTTCAAGCTCGAGACGTCGTACGCGCCGTTCTTCGCCGCAATCCCCAGCATCTGCATCGTCAATCCGCGCGTCATCAAGGCCAACGAGAAGGACGGCGACTGGGGCAAGACATGGCTCGCCTCCAACGGCGCGGGCTCCGGCGCCTACCGCATCATCCCCACGGGCTACCGGCCGCTGGAGTATCTCGATCTCGAGATCAACGACGGCCACTTTCTGGGTTGGGCCGACAACCCCAAGCCGGTGCGCAAGATCGCCTACCGGCCGACCAAGGAGTCATCGACGCGCGTGCTTGCGCTGCTCAACGGCTCGCTCGACTGCACCGACAATGCCCTGCCGGCCGATCAGGTCGACCCGATCAACGCCTCGAAGATCGCTCAAGTGGTGAAGGACACCATCATGCGGACCTACATCATCCGCATGAACAACACCAAGCCGCCCTTCAACAATCTCAACGCCCGCCTGTGCTTCGCGCATGCCTTCAACTACTCGGGCTTCATCAACGAGGTCCTGAACGGCTACGCTACCCGCGATCCCTATCCGATGCCGGACAACCTGTGGGGCATTCCGACGGACGCCAAGGGCTACGACTACGACCTGAAAAAGGCCAAGGAGTACATGGCCAAGGCGATAGCCGAAGGCGCCCCGATGAAGCGGCCAATCGAGATCCACGTGCAGACCGAGAACGAGCAAAGCGTCCAAGGCGCGCAGCTCTTTCAGGCGGACCTCGCCCAGCTCGGCATCAACCTCAAGGTCGTGGGCGACACCTGGCCGAACCTGACCTCGTCGGCGGCCAAGCCCGACTCCACGCCGGACATGTGGGTGCACTGGGTCAGCACCTACTTCGTCGACCCCGAGAACTGGGTCGGCCAGATGTACGACAGCCAGTTTCACGGCACCTGGAAGGCCTCGGCCTACTACAAGAACGACGCCGTCGATGCGCTGCTGCGCAAGGCGCGCGGGCTGGTGAAGCAGGAAGACCGCGCGCCGCTCTACCAGGAGGCGATCCGCAAGATCATGGCCGATTCGCCCGACATCTGGATCTACAACTCCATATCGCTCATGGGCATCAACAAGCGCGTCAAAGGACGCCGCTTCTGCACGGTCGGCCAGGGCTCGGAAGTACGCTGGCTCACGCTCGACGGCTGACATGCTGCGCTTCGTCCTGCGGCGGACGGCCCTCGTGCTGCCCTCGCTGCTGGGCCTGCTGCTGGTCACCTTCCTTTTGATCCATGCCGTGCCGTCCGATCCTGCGGCGGCTTTGGCGGGTGACGCCGCCACACCCGAACAGATCGCGCGCCTGCGCCACCAATACGGGTTCGACCGGCCGATCTTCGAGCAATTCCTGCTCTACCTCGACAAGGTGGCGCACCTCGATTTCGGCGAGAGCGCCTTCTCGCACCGGCCCGTCACGCTCGACATCGCGCAGCGCCTGCCGGCGACGCTCGAGCTCACCTTCTGCGCGCTCGCCCTCTCCGTGTTCGTCGGTGTGCCGCTGGGCGTGATGGCCGCCTTGAACCACAACGCGTGGCCCGACTACCTGCTGCGCATCTTCTCGGTCCTGGGCATCGCCATGGCGGCCTTCTGGGTCGCCATCATGCTGCAGCTGCTGTTCTCCATGCAGCTCGGCTGGCTGCCGCTGCGCGGCGAGCTTTCCTCGACCATGGCGCAGCCGCCGCGTGCAACCGGCTTCCTGGTGGTCGACTGCCTGATCGCCGGCCGCTGGGACGCCTTCGCCGATGCGCTGCGGCACCTGGCGCTGCCCGCCGTCACCCTGGCGCTGGGCGGGCTCGCGACGATCGTGCGCTTCACGCGGGCCGGCGTGCTCGACACGTTGCAGCAGGACTTCGTGTTCTATGAGCGGGCCATGGGCTACCGTTGGCTTCGGCTGGTCTGGATTTTCGTGCTGCGCAATTCGGTGACGGCAACGGTGACGCAGATCGGCTTGCTGTTCGGTGGGCTGATTGCCGGGGGCGTCGTGGTCGAGGCGATCTTCGACTGGCCGGGCATCGGCTCCTACACGGTGCAGGCCATCCTGACCGGCGACCGCCAGGTGATGCTGGCGGTGACTCTCCTGGTGGGCACGGTTTACGCCGCCGTCAACATCCTGGTCGACCTGGTGCACGGCCTGCTCGATCCCCGACTGATGGAGCAGGGATGAGCGGCCGGCTTGCGCCGTCTTATTCGTCTCCCCCGCTAGGGACCCTAGCGGGGGAGAGGAATATGAGGAAGCGGTCGTGAAGCCCATCCTGCGCAAGCTGTCGCGCGATGTGCCGGCGATGCTGGGGCTGGCGATCGTGGTGTTCGTGCTGCTGCTGGCGATCTTCGGGCCGCTGATCGCGCCCTATCCAGGGGATGCTGCTGCCTCGCATCTGACGCGCCGCCTCAAGCCGCCCAGCGCCGACTTCCTGTTCGGTACCGACAATCTCGGCCGGGACATCTTCTCGCGCATCATCCTCGGCGCGCGCGGCGCGCTTGCCATTGCACTCACGGTCGTGACGGTCGCCATGGCGATCGGCGTACCGCTCGGCCTGCTCGCCGGCTTTCGTCGCGGATGGCTCAGCGAGACGGTCATGCGCGTGACCGACGTCGTGCTGGCGATCCCGCAACTCGTGCTGGCGCTGGCGCTGGCGCAGCTGATGTCGCCGTCGATCGAGACGGCGATGCTGGCGCTGTCGCTCACCTACTGGCCGTTCTTCACGCGCATCGTCTACGCCGAGACGCGGCGGCTGTCGTCCTCGCTGTTCGTCGATGCGCTGCGCGGTGTCGGCGCCGGCACCGGCCGCATCGTCTTCCTGCACATCCTGCCCAACGCCATCTCGCCGGTGATCGTGCGGGCGACCATCGGGCTCGGCTTCACCATCCTGGTGGCGGCCGTGCTGGGCTTTTTGGGCATGGGGGCGACGCCGCCCGCGCCCGACTGGGGCCTGACCATTGCTGAAAGCCGGGTCTATCTACCCACGGCCTGGTGGTACGTGACCTTTCCGGGGCTGGCCATCCTGCTCACCGTCATGGGCTTCAATCTGCTGGGCGACGGGCTGCGCGACCTGGTCGATCCGCGCATCAGGCGGTCGAGATGATGCCGCTGCTTTCCGTGCGCGGCCTAAAAGTCACGATCCGGACCGACGAGGGCACGGCTCAGGTGTTGGACGATGTCGGGCTCGACCTCGAACGCGGCCGCATTCTCGGTGTCGTGGGCGAGTCGGGCTGCGGCAAGTCCACGCTGATCCGCGCCATCATGGGCATTCTGCCCAGGGCGGGCGCTGTCGAGCGCGGCGAGATCTGGTTCGAGGGCGAGAACCTGCTGTCGTTCAGCGAGGCCGAGCTGGCCCGCGACGTCCGCTCCAGCCGAATCGGCTTCATCCCGCAGGATCCGCTGCTGGCCTTGAACCCGGTGTTCAAGGTCGGCAGCCAGCTCCTGGAAGTCATGCGCTGGCACGCGCCGAGCGACGGCACCCGAGGGAGCGAACGCCGCAAGCGCCACGTCGGTCGCTTGATCGGCCTGCTCAAGCGCCTGCAGGTGCCCGATCCGGAGGGCGCGTTGGAGCGCTATCCGCACCAGTTCTCCGGCGGGCAGCGCCAGCGCCTTCTGATCGCCGCCGCGCTCGCCTGTTCGCCGCGGCTGCTGATCGCCGACGAGCCGACCACGGCACTCGACGTCACCACGCAGCACCAGATCCTGCTCCTGCTGCGCGAGCTGGTGGCCGAGCTTGCCGTGTCGCTCTTGTTCGTGACGCACGACTTCGGGGTCGTCGCCGAGCTGTGCGACGACCTTTGCGTCATCTACGCCGGCCAGACCGTCGAGTCGGGCCCGGTGCGGTCGATCCTCGATTCTCCGGCCCATCCCTACACGCGGGCGCTGCTCGCCTGCCATCCCGACCGCGCGACGTCGTTTCGCGGCATTCCGGGCTCGGTGCCGTCGCCGCTCGCGCCACCCCCCGGCTGTCGCTTCGCTCCGCGCTGCGGCGATGTCCGCGCGATTTGCAGTGCCGGAAATCCGCCGCAGGCTCGCGCTGAAAGTGGCGCCGAGGTGCGCTGCGTGCAGTACTCGGATTGGAGCGCGGACCTCCTGGTCCGCAGTCACGAGTCATGAGCGGACCGGGAGGTCCGCGCTCCACATGACCGCGATCCTGACATTGCGCGACGTGTCGGTGACACTGGGCGGGAGCAAAGGTTTCCTGCGCAAGGCGATTGCGCCAGTGCGGGCCGTGCGGGGCGTCAGCGTCGATCTGCACGAAGGCGAAATCCTCTCGCTGGTCGGCGAATCGGGCTGCGGCAAGACCACGCTTGGCCGCACCATCCTCGGCCTGCAGCGCGAGAGCGCCGGCGAGATCCTCCTCGACGGCAAGCCTGTCGGTGACCTGTCGCCCGAAGCGGCGCGCAGCGCGCGAAGGGTGATCCAGTACGTGCATCAGGATGCCGCCGCGGCGCTCGATCCGTGGTGGAGCATCGGTCGCACCCTGGAGGAAGGGCTTTTGATCCACGGCATGCGCGACGGGGCGGAGCGCCGCGACCGCGTGGCCAACATGATGTCGGCGGTCGGTCTCGATCCTTCCTGGGGACGGCGCTACCCGCACGAGTTCTCCGGCGGGCAGCTGCGCCGCGTGGCGCTGGCACGCATCCTCCTGCTGCAGCCGCGCATCCTGATCCTCGACGAGCCGACTTCGGGCCTCGACATGTCGGTCCAGGCCACAGTGCTCAATTTACTATTGGAATTGCGGGAACGATTTTCCCTCACCTATCTGTTCATTTCCCACGACCTGTCGGTCGTCGAGCGCCTCTCCGACCGGGTCGCCATCATGTACCTCGGCCGCATCGTCGAGGCCGCGCCGGCCAAGGCTCTGTTCGCGGCACCGACGCATCCCTACACGCAGGTCCTCCTGGCCGCCGCCCCGCGGCTGAGTGGCCGGCGCGCGTCCGACCATGGCAGCGTGCGCGGCGATCCGCCCAGTCCTGTCCTCGTCTCTCCGGGATGTGCTTTTGCCGACCGCTGTCCGATCGCCGAGGCGGCTTGCCGATCGGAGATCCCTGCCTTGAGGCCGGTGGCACAAGCCCACGACGTTGCCTGCCATCGAGCGCCGGCGGAGCAAACTGCCTCCCAGCGGGCACGCC
>JAFAKN010000080.1 GCA_019235415.1 Alphaproteobacteria bacterium | reverse complement strand
CGCGCATGATCGGCACCATCCCTGCCGACACCGAGGCGCAGAAGGCACGCCTCGAGCGCTCCAAGAAGATGACGCCGGCCAAGATCGCGCCGATGGCGGTGTTCCTGCTGTCGGATGCGGCCGAGGGCATCTCCTCGCAGATCTTCGGCGTGCGCATGAACGAGATCATGCTGTTCTCCGCCAACCGGCCGGTCCGCTCGGTCCACAACTCCGAGGGATGGACGCTGGACTCGATTGCCGAGCATGCCGTGCCGTCGATGAAGCCGTTCTTCATCGACATGAAACGCTCGCCCGAGTACTTCACCTGGGACCCGGTCTGATGCCCGAGCTGAAGAACGAACCGAAGATCGATCCGCAGGAGGTTCTCGATGGCATCGTCGAGTGGGTGACGATCGAGAGTCCCAGCCACGACGGCAAGGCGGTCAACGTCGTGGTCGACAAGGTCGAGGGTCAGTTCCGCGATCTCGGCCTCAAGCTCGAGCGCGTTCCCGGTCGCGATGGCTTCGGCGATATCCTCGAATGCCGCACGCCCCAGCATTGGAGCGAGCGCGAGGGGAAGGGCATCTTGGTGCTGGCGCATCTCGACACTGTGCATCCCATCGGCATGATCGAGAAGGATCTCAGGATCCGTCGCGAGGGCGACAGTGTGTTCGGACCAGGCATCTATGACATGAAGGCCGGCGGCTACATCGCCTACTACGCGCTGCGTCATCTGATCCGCCAAGGCAAGAAGACCAAGCTGCCGGTGACTTTCCTGTTCATTCCCGAGGAGGAGGTCGGCAGCCCGACCTCGCGGGCGCGCATCGAAGAAGCGGCGCGCGGCCACAAGTACGCGCTGGTCATGGAGCCCGGCCGAGACGGCGATCGCGTCGTGACCGCGCGCAAGGGCGTCGGCCGCTTCGTGATGACGGTGAAAGGCCGTGCGTCCCATGCCGGCGTCCGTCACGAGGACGGCCGCAGCGCCATCCTCGAGATGGCGCGCCAGATCGTGCGCATCGAGAGTCGCACCGACTACAAACGCGGCATCACCGTCAATGTCGGCCTGGTGCATGGCGGCACCGGCGTCAACGTCATCTCGGCGGAATGCGTGGCCGAGATCGACCTGCGCGTGCCCGATTCGCGGACCGCGGAGGAGATGACCGACTGGCTCCTCAAGCTCGAGCCGATCGGCGCCGACGTCGAGGTCCATGTCGAAGGCGGCATGAATCGGCCGCCCTACCAGAAGGACTCCGGCATCGCCGACCTTTTCGGCAAGGCCCAGGCGATCTATCGCGAGATCGGCAAGGAACTTTTAGACGTGCCACTGACCGGCGGTGGCAGCGATGGCAACTTCACCGCGGCGCTGGGCATCCCGACACTCGATGGCCTTGGCGCCGACGGCAAGGGCGCCCACGCCGCGTACGAGCAGATCTACTACTCGTCGCTGATGCCGCGCACCTATCTCTGCGCGCGGCTGCTGGAGACGCTGGAGTAAAGTCGTTGTTGCGAGTGCCTGTCATCCCGAGCGAAGCGAGGGACCTTTAAGGCTACAAGAAAGGTCCCTCGCTGCGCTCGCGATGACAGGAAACTACGGTCCAGCAAGGTCAAGCCGTCGTTCCCTTCATCAGGTCGCGCAGCGCGGCGACTATCGCCGCCGGGGCCTCTTGCGGCACGTTGTGGCCGATGCGCGGCAGCAGCCGACGCTCGTACGGCCCGGCGAAGAACTTCGCCTGGGTGTCGGCCTCGGGCGCCGGTCCGACGCCGTCGTGGCCACCATGCAGGTTGATGGTCGGCACGCCGATGCGCGGCCGCTGGGCGAGCTTGGCCTCGATGCCGAGCAGCGCCGGATCGCCCGCCGCGTAGCCGTAGCGGTGCCGGTAGGATTGGATCACGACATCAACGAAGTCGGGATTGTCGAACGAGGCCGACGAGCGCTTGAACGTCGCATCGTCGAAGTTCCATTCCGGCGACCATAGCTTCCACAAGAGCTTGCAGATGTCGCGGCGGTTCCTGGCGAGGCCGGCGCGCCCGCGTTCGCTGTGGAAGTAGTATTGGTACCAGAGCCGGTGCTCGTGCGCCGCTGGCGCCGGGTTCACAGACGCCGCGATGTTCTGGATGTTGTAGCCGGTGCAGCTCACCAGGCAGCACGCGCGATCAGGCCAAAGCGCGGCGACGATGCAAGCGGCCCTGCCGCCCCAGTCGTAGCCCGCGAGCGCGGCCCGCGCGATGCCGAGCGCGTCCATGAACTGCAGCAGGTCGTGGCCCAGTGCCGCCTGCTCGCCGGAGCGCGGCGTCGCGGACGAGAGGAAACGCGTCGGGCCATAGCCACGCAGGTAGGGCACGAGGATTCGACAACCGTCCTGGGCCAGGGCTGGCGCGACCTCGTCGTATGCGCGCACGTCGTACGGGAAGCCGTGCAGCAGGATCACCGGCGCCCCGCTTGCCGGACCGTGCTCCTGGTAGGCGATTTCCAACACATCGGTGCGGACCGTCTTCAGTTCCATTCTGCGAGCTTAGCGCGCTGCGTTGACAGAGTTCCAGCGTCCGCCCAGGCTTGCTCGAAACGGAGGACACCCATGGCCCGCTTCGATCGCGTCATCCAGGGCGGCATGATCGTCGACGGCAGCCGCTTGCCGCGTTTCCGCGGCGACATCGGCGTCAAGAACGGTCGCATCGCCGAGATCGGCCGCATCGCCGCGAGCGAGGCGGACGACGTCATCGATGCCGGCGGATTGATCGTGGCGCCGGGCTTCATCGACTTGCACACCCACTACGACGCGCAGTTGTTCTGGGATCCCTATTGCACCTTGTCGAGCTGGCACGGCATCACCTCGGTGGTGATCGGCAATTGCGGCTTCGGCTTTGCGCCGGTTCGGCCCGCCGAGCGCGAGCGCGCCATGCTCACCATGACCCGCGTCGAGGCGATCCCGATGGCCTCGATGCAGGCCGGCATGCCGTGGAGCTGGGTGACGTTTCCGGAATTCCTCGACAGCATCGAGAAGACCCCCAAGGCGGTGAACATCCTGCCCTACATGCCGGTCTCGCCGCTGCTCATCTGGGTGATGGGCTTCGAGGCCGCCAAGGCAGGCAAGCTGCCGACTCCCGAGCAGCACGCCGAGATCAAGCGCCTCCTCAACGAGGCGATGGATGCCGGCGCCTGCGGCTGGTCGGCGCAGCGCATGCTGCCGACTGGCCCGGCGGCGGTGCAACGCGATCACGACGGTTCGCCCATGCCGACCGACGTCATGCACGACGAGACCTGTCGCGAGCTGGCCAGAGTGCTCGCCGAGCGCAACGACGGCTTCATGCAGATGCTGCTGGTCTCGGGCGACAACGCGCGCGACCAGGCGTTCTACGAGGAGCTCGCGACCCTGAGCGGCCGGCCGATGATCATGAACGTCGTCCAGGCGTTCGATCACCGGCCGCACATCCATCGCCGCGTGCTCGATTGGCTGAAGAGCTGTCGCGAGCGCGGCATCCGGGTGGTCGGGCAGGGGCTCACCACCGACGCAGGCTTCACCTTCACCTTCGAGGAGTGGAACCTGTTCGACGACGCCAGACCCTGGCTCGAGGCGACCACCGGCACGCGCGCCGAGCGGCTGGCCAAGCTCGCGGATCCCGCCCGGCGCCCGGCGCTGCGCGACAACCTGCCGATCACCGCCACGGGCCCGCTGTCGCAGATCGCCATCGTCGGGCCCAAGCTCGACAAGAACAAGAAGTGGCTGGACTACACGCTGGCCCATGCCGGCAGGATGATGGGCAAGCACCCGGTCGACGTCATGCTCGACATGGCGGTCGAGGAGAACCTCGAGACCGAGTTCTTCGCCGCCCCACCCAACGGCAAGATCGAATACCTGAAAGAGATCGTCGACGATCCCTATGTCCTGTTCGGCGTGTCCGACGGCGGGGCTCACACCAAGTTCCTGACCGCGGGCCGCTACCCGACCGAGACGCTGTGCAAGGTGGTGCGCGAGCACAAGATGCTGAGCCTGGAGGAGGTCCACTGGCGGTTGTCGGCGCTGCCGGCCGAGGTGGCGGGGTTCCACGGCCGCGGAATCCTAAGGAAGGGCGCGCCGGCCGACATCGTTGTCTACGATTTCGACGGCTTGCGCGTCATGCCGGACGAGATCGCCCACGACCTGCCCGGCGGCGAATGGCGGCGCGTCCAGCGGGCGCAGGGCTACAAGTACGTGCTGGTGAACGGCGAGGTCACGATCCGTGACGACCGTCCGACGAACACGCACTCGGGCCAACTGCTGCGACACGGCTTTTAGTCATAAAAAAGGCGGCCACCACGGCCGCCTTCTTCTTCCGGACCGCGCGCATCCTGCGCGCTCAAGCTTCATGAGGCGCGCAAGACCTGCCTGCGCGAAGCCGAAGCGGCAATAGGTGACACCGGCCTCCCGTCCGCGGCTTCGCTTCGGCGAAGGCAGGCGCGCGCGGTCCGTATGACTACTGCGCCGGGCAGGGCCACACGTTCATGTCGGGGCCGAGATCGTAGGGCGGCGGCACCTGGGCCAGCGACGAGACCTGCGGCGACATCGCCCAATCGAAGGCGCGCTTGCTGCGTGCGCAGAATTCCTTGTCGACCTGCACGTGCTGGGCGGTGCGGTTGGCGAACTCCGTCACCACGACGTCCATATTGAAGCGCTTGCGTCCGGCCATCGACTGCAAGTTGCGCGTGTTTGCGGTGAGCTCTGACTGGTATTTCTGGACGAACGCCGCATAGGTCGTTTCATAGGCGCGCGTTCCGTTGGGATTCTGGCACTGCAAGGTGGCGACGTTCAGCTCCATCTGCACCATGCGCACGCGGTAGGCCGAAAGATCCTGCGCGTTGTAGCAGATGGCGCGGATGTTGGTGGCGGGCGGGGAAGCTGGCACGGGAGCCTGGTAATCGGCCGCCGGCGGCTTGTTGGCGGGAGCCGAAGCGCTCGTGGTCTGGCCCAGCGTGCAGCCGCCCAGCCCCAGCATGCCCGTCAAGAGAAGCGCCGCCTGCGATAGCTTCATGATCATCCAGAGACTCCCAACTCGTTGGCCCCAAACCGCATGCCCGGTACAACAGTTAGGGCGGGGTTTCAAACGCAAATACCGACTGCAACCCGGGAAAACCGCCGAAGAATCAGTGAACGGCACGCGCGAGAGCCTGGCCGAAAATCTCCAGCCCGAGGTCGATCTCGTCCGGTGCGATCGTGAGCGGCGGCGCAATGCGAAAGATGCCGAAGCCGCCGCGCACCACGCTGGTCATCATGCCGAGTGCGAGGCATTCGCGCGCCACGCGCTGGGCGAGCTCGGGATCCGGCGTCTTGCTGCGGCGGTCCTTCACCAGGTCGAGGCCGAGCAGCAGGCCGCGGCCGCGCACGTCGCCGATGCATTCGTAGCGCTGTTGCAGCGCCTGAAGACCCGACTTGAGCCGCTGGCCGAGCTCGGCCGCCCGCTCGGCCAGCCGCTCGCGCAGGATGACTTCGATGACCTTGACGCCGACGGCCGCCGGCAGGGGATCGGAGGCGTGCGTGGTGTAGAAGAGGTAGCCGCGCTCGGCCGCCCGGTCTTCGATCTCCGCCGTCGTCACCATCGCGGCAAGCGGCAGGCCGGCGCCCAGGGTCTTGGACAGCGTGAGATAGTGCGGCGCGACGCCGTCTCGCTCGCAGGCGAACAGGTTGCCGGTGCGGCCGAGTCCGGTCTGCGCCTCGTCGAAGATCAGTTGCATGTCGCGTTCGCGGCACTTCTCGGCGAGCGCCGCCATGTAGCCCTCCGGCGGCTCCAGCACGCCGCCCGAGCTCAGGATCGGCTCGACGATGCAGGCTGCGAGCGCGCCGGTCGACTGGCGGTCTATGAGCTCGAAGCCGAAATCGAGCTCGGCCTGCCAGTCGTAGACGCCGCGCGAGTCGATGAAGCGCGAGCGGTAAGCGTCGGGCGCCGGCAGGACGAGGGCGCCGGGCAGACCCGGCCCATAACCGCGGCGGCTCGACGAGTAGGTCGCCGAGGCGGCTCCGCCGGTCACGCCGTGCCACGAGCGGCTCATGGCGATGATCTCGTGCCGGCCGGTCACCAGCTTGGCCATGCGCAGCGCCGCCTCGTTTGACTCGCCGCCGGTCGACACCAGCAGCACGCGCTGCAACGCGCCGGGGGCAATCTCGGCGATCAGCGCTGCCAGCTCGACGACCGGGCGCGACAGGACGGTCGAGTAGAGGTGGTCGAGCTCGCCCACCCATCGCCGCGCTACGGCGACGATCTCGGGATGACTGTGGCCGAGAATGGCGCTCATCTGCCCGGAGGTGAAATCGAGGATCCGCCGCCCATCCGCGTCGGTGAACCAGTTGCCGGCCGCGCTCTCGGCGATCAATGGCGAAAAGGCGCCGCCATAGCGCACCAGGTGGGCGCGAGCCTTGGTCCAGAATTCGCCGTCGTCGTTGCCGCTCATGCCGCTCCCCTGGCCGCCTCCCCGGCCGCCTCCGGCGATGCTTCCCACGCCGCCCGCACGAGCGGCAGGCGATCGTTGCCGAAGAACATCGAGTTGCCAACGAAGAAGGTCGGGCTGCCAAAACCGCCGCGGGTGATCAGCTCGTCGGTGTTGGCGCGCAGGCGTTTCTTGCAGTCCTCGCTCTCGATCGCCGCGAAGAAGCGCTGGCGCTCGAGCCCGGCCTTCTCGGCAATGTCGGCCAGCACATCCTCGCGCGCGATGTCGAGGTCGTCACTCCAATAGGCTTCGAAGGCCGCCGTGGCGTAGGGCACGAGCTTGCCTTCGTCGAGCGCCACGAAGGCGCCGCGCATGCATTTGACGCTGTTGACCGGGAAGACGCTGGGCGGAAAGACGATGCGCAGGCCGTACAGGCGCGCCCAATCCGCGAGGTCCTTCAGCATGTAGGCGTGCTTGCGCGGATTTGGCTTGGCGCGGCTTTCGTAGACCGTGGGATTCACGGTGTTGAACACGCCGCCGACCAGGATCGGCTTCCAGACGATCTCGGCGCCGAGCTCGGCGGCGAGCGGCTGCACCGCGTGGAAGGCGAGATAGGTCCAGGGACTGGAACAGTCGAAATAGAAGTCGAGGTGGCGCGCCATTTCGTCCCTCCGCGGCAGTCGGCCTTGTCGTTGGCATAACCCAAGGCTACATTGCAAATCCATGACGGAACTGGCTGAAAAGCCCAAGAAAATTGCCCCCAAGAGAATAGCCATCGTCGTCCATCAGGAGCATTCCTGCCCCGGCCGCGTCGGCACGCTCCTCGAGAAGCGCGGCTACACGCTCCACCGGCTTTGTCCGAATCGCGGCTGCACCTTGCCCGAAGACATGTCGGACTATGCCGGCGTGGTGATCTTCGGTGGTCCGATGTCGGCCAACGACTGCGGCAGCCTCGACGGCATCAAGTGCGAGCTCGACTGGATCCCGAAAGTGGTCGATGCGGGCGTGCCGTACCTCGGCCTCTGTCTCGGCGCTCAGCTGCTGACGCGGGCGGCCGGCGGCAAGGTCGGCCCGCACGCCGAAGGGCGGGTCGAGATCGGCTACGTCGACATCGAGCCGACGCCGGCCGGTCGCGACTGGATCAGATCGCCAATGAAGGTCTACCAGTGGCACCGCGAAGGCATGCAGATACCGGACTGCTGTGAGCTGCTTGCGACCAACAGGACGTTTGCGGTTCAGGGTTTCCGCTGCGGACCGAACGCCTTCGGCTTTCAGTTCCATCCCGAAGTCACGCTCGACATGAAGCACGTCTGGACGCTCGAGGCCGGCGAGCGGCTGAAGATGCCGGGCGCGCAGCAGCGCGGCGTCCACCTCGCCATGCATCCGCTCTACGATCCGCCGCTGGCGCGCTGGATCGACGGCTTCCTCGACCGCTGGCTGGCGACCGACCGGCGCGTCGACTAGGGCTGGCGCTCTCATATGGAGCGCGGACCTCCTGGTGCGCTTCTTTGTCCTCCCGGGGCCAAAGGCCGAGGGATCCGTCGCGTCGCCTAAGGATCGCTCGCTGCGCTCCGGATGACAGAGAGGACCAGGAGGTCCGCGGTCCAATGAACCCGGCCTCCCGTTGGCCGCGCCGGTCGCCATGCGCTAGGCTTCACCCGGACTGCGGGAGAGGCTGCTGCAATGGGTGCTCTGATCTTCGTGCTGGCGCTGGTGGTGGTGGCGCTGGTGGTGGTGTTCGCGGGCGTCAAGACCGTGCCGCAAGGCTCGAACTGGACCCTGGAGCGCTTCGGGCGCTACACGCGCACCCTGCCGCCTGGCCTGCATCTCATCACGCCGTTCGTCGATGTCATCGGCCGCAAGATGAACATGCAGGAGAACGTGCTCGACATCCCGGGCCAGAAGGTCATCACCAAGGACAACGCCACGGTGCAGGTCGACGCCGTCGCCTTCTTCCAGGTGATCGACGCGGCGCGCGCCGCCTACGAGGTGCAGAACCTGCAACTCGCCATCACCAACCTGGCGCTGACCAACATCAGGAGCGTCATGGGCAACATGGCGCTGGATGAGGTGCTGGCGCGGCGCAACGAGATCAACGACACGCTGCTCGCGGTGATCGACCAGGTGACCCATCCGTGGGGCGTCAAGGTGCTGCGCGTCGAGCTCAAGGACATCGCGCCCCCCGAGGACCTGGTGAACGCGATGGCGCGTCAGATGAAGGCCGAGCGCGAGAAGCGCGCCACCATCCTCGAGGCCGAGGGCGTGCGAGAGGCATCGATCAAGCGCGCCGAAGGCGACAAGCAGTCGGCGATCCTGATCGCCGAGGGCAGGCGCGAGGCCGCCTTCCGCGAGGCCGAGGCGCGCGAGCGGCAGGCCGAAGCCGAGGCCAAGGCGACCAACGTGGTGGCGCAGGCGATCGCCGGCAACGGCGTGCAGGCGACCAACTACTTCCTCGGCACCAAGTACGTCGAAGCCTTGTCCCGCATGGGCTCCAGCAACAACGCCAAGCTCTTCTTCCTCCCCGTGGAGGCCGCCGGCGTCATGGCGTCGATCGCGGGCATCGGCGAGCTCGCCAAGGAAGCCCAGGCGCGCGGCGAGGCGGCGACGCGCCCCCGCGGCTCGGTCCCCAGCTCGGGCTGAACCAATGGGCGACGCGGGCCAAGTCACCTGGATCGTCTTCTGGCACTGGTGGGCGCTCGCCGCCGTCCTGCTGGTGTTCGAGATGATGCTGCCGGGCGTGGTGTTCCTGTTCCTGGCGGTGGGCGCGGCGGCGTCGGGCTTGTTCCTGATGGTCATGCCGAGCCTGTCGATCGAGCTGCAGCTGTTCGTGTTCGCCGTCGTCTCGGTGCTGTCGGCCGTGGTCCTGAGGCCGACGCTGCGGCGCCTGCAGCGCAATCGCGGCATCGACGAGAATCTCAACGCCCGCGGCGAGGCCTTGGTCGGCCGCACCATCGTGCTCGACGCGCCGATCCTGCGCGGTCAGGGCCGCGTCAAGCTCGGCGACGGCAGCTGGTCGGTCACCGGTCCCGACATGGCCGCCGGCAGCCGCGTGCGCGTCACCGCCGTTCAGGGAACCGAGCTCAAGGTCGAGCCGGCGCCTTAGTCTTGTCGGACCGCGGGCCTCCCCCGCTGTCATCCCGAGCGCAGCGAGGGATCTTTGAGGCCAAACGAAGGATCCCTCGCTACGCTCGGGATGACAGGTGTGAAGGTTCGTCGTCAGGCGAGACTCACTGCCGAGCGATCCAAGCCTTGATGCGGTCGACGGTGTCCTTCTCGATGCCGTTGTAGCCGTGATAGGCGTAGGCCTCGCAGTCGTCGCCGGTCGAGGTGCCGCCGTTCATCTCGACCAGCTCGGTGCCGAACTTCTGGTTCGACGCGCGGCCGTTCGACGGGCTGGTGAGCCGGCAAGCGTCCTTGACGTGCAGCACGATCAGGTTGCGGCTGCGCGCGCCGCGTGGGTCGAAGCTGCCGATGGCGTTCATCGACGATGAGTGCACGAAGCCGGCCACCTGTCCGTCGAGCGACTTGGCGAGCGCCATGGTGGCCTCGGTGCTGCGGCTGGTGCCGACCACGTAGACCGCGACGTTGCCGTAGCGCGAGCGCAGGTCGCGCACGATCGCCAGGATGCGGTCGGGTGTCGAAGTCGCATCGGTCGAGGCCGCGACGAATCGGCCGTCGGCGAACAGCTCGCGCGAGCGGATCAGGAAGTTGCCGCCCGCCGACATGACGATCCTGGTGCCTTCCTGGCGCGGATCGAGGATGCCGCGCCCGCCCGGCATCAGGATCACCGCATAGGCCGGCGTGCCCGGCTTGCTGGTCAGCAGGTAAGGCACGGTCTGGCCGGCGCTGGTCCGTGCGGAGGTGACGACGTCGTCGGACGCAAAGGCCGGCGATGCGAGCATGGCGCCGGCGAGGAGCATGGCCAGGAAGGACCGGACGATCATTCCACGAGCTTCTTCTCGATCATGCAGTGCACGCCCTTGTTGCCGTCGACCGTCTGGGTGACGTGCAGGTCGGCCTGCAGGCTGCACAGCATGTAGGCGTCCGCCGCAGCGAGGCCGGTCTTGGCCGAGATCAGGCGGATCATGTCGCGCAGCGCCTCCTTGGCGGCGTCGTCGAGATCGGGATCGAAGCCGTGGGTGATCCAGTGCGTCGCCGTCTCGGCCCGCGGATTGTTGAGCTTCATGTCCTTGCGCACGGTAAAGCGGAAGGTGCCCGACAGCGACGTCTCGAGCGCCGTCAGGTTGACCTCGCCGTCGCCCTGCACCCCATGCCCGTCGCCGGTCGAGAACAGGCCGCCGGGCGCGAACACCGGCAGGTAGAGGGTGGTGCCGACCTGGAAGTGCTTGTTGTCGATGTTGCCGCCGAAGGCGCGCGGCTCGATCGAGCTGCACTGGCCCCATTCCGGCGGCGGCGCCACGCCCATGATCCCGAAGAACGGCCGCAATGCGATCTCGGCGCCCCACGGCAA
>JAFAKN010000423.1 GCA_019235415.1 Alphaproteobacteria bacterium | reverse complement strand
AAAGGTCCGTCGCTGCGCTCGGGATGACAGTGGGAGCCTGTGGCCGTCATCCGCAAGATCATCCATATCGACATGGACGCCTTCTATGCGTCGGTTGAGCAGCGCGACGACCCGGCGCTGCGCGGCCAGCCCGTGGCGGTCGGCGGGCGCGAGCGCGGGGTGGTGATGGCTGCCTCCTATGAGGCACGCAAGTTCGGCGTGCGCTCGGCCATGCCGTCGGCGACCGCCAAGCGCCTCTGCCCCGAGCTGGTGTTCGTCAGGCCGCGCTTCGACGTCTACAAGGAGGTGTCGCGCCAGATCCGCGAGATCTTCCTCGACTACACCCCGCTGGTCGAACCGCTGTCGCTCGACGAGGCCTACCTCGACGTCACCGACAACCTCAAGGGCATGCCGCTGGCCAGTGACGTCGCCCGGGAGATCCGCAACCGCATCCTCGAGCGCACCGGCCTCACCGCCTCGGCTGGCATCTCCTACAACAAGTTTTTGGCCAAGCTCGCCTCCGACCATCGCAAGCCCAACGGCCAGACCGTGATTCCACCCGAGAGAGGCCCGGCTTTCGTCGAGGGCCTGGCGGTGGCCAAATTCCACGGTGTCGGGCCGAAGACCGCCGAGAAGATGAACCGGCTCGGCATCCACACCGGCGCCGACCTGCGCGAGCAGTCGCTCGAGTTCCTGGAGCAGTATTTCGGGCGCGCCGGCCAGTGGTACTACGCCATCGCGCGGGCCCAGGACGACCGGCCCGTGGTGCCCGACCGGCCGCGCAAGTCGGTCGGCTCGGAGACCACCTTCATGCAGGACCTCGGCCGCCGGAAGGACATCGAGGCCGGCATCTCGGCGGTGCTCGACGACGTCTGGTCGTACTGCGAGCGCACCGGCACTGCCGGCCGCACCGTGACGGTCAAGATCAAGTACGCCGATTTCCAGATCGTCACCCGCAGCCGCACACTGGTCGAGCCGGTGCTCAGTCGCGATACCCTGGAGCGCACCAGCCTCGAGCTGGTCGGCACCATCTTCCCGTTGCGCAAGAGCGTGCGGCTGCTCGGCGTTTCGCTGCACAACCTGCACCGCCGCGACGAGCTCGCGCCATCGGCGCAGATGACGTTGCAACTGTAGGGCCGGTCACCCTGGCGCCTTTCTTGCATGGTCGTCGGCATGTCGGTCGTGGCAGACCTCCAGCCTGCACCCTCCGTCGCACCGGAACGCCTGGTCCGGCTGCTGCGGCAGAACGAAGACGGCCTGTTCACGATCGGCCTCGCCCTGGTGATCGTGGCCACCACCGGGCTCGCTATCGCGCTCAATCTCGCCGGCCTGAGCACCGAAGTCGGCGTCTGCCATGAGCACGCCGGAGCGACGGCTGCGCACATCTTCCTGACGATGCACTAGGGACCGCGGGCGTCCCGGCAGCGCGTGGTGGCGGCGTGGTCCTCGGATGCTTGCTTTGTGCAAAGTCGGCGCTCAGGCTCACGCCGGCATGATCGACAAGCTCGAGTTCCTCCTGGCCCTGGCGCGAGAGCACAATTTCGGCAAGGCGGCAGAGCAGTGCGGCGTGACGCAACCGACCTTTTCGGCCGGCATCAAGCAGCTGGAGGACATGCTGGGCGTGATGCTGGTGCAGCGCACCTCGCGCTTCCTGGGCTTCACGCCGGAGGGCGAGCGTGTCCTGCAATGGGCTCGCGGAATCGTATCCGACGCGCGTGCCATGCGCCAGGAGGTGCAGACGCTGAAGAAGGGCCTGAGCGGCCGGCTGAAGATCGCCGCCGTTCCGACGGCGCTGCCCATGGTCTCGACCCTCACCACGCCGTTCCGCGCCAAGCATCCAAACGTCAAGTTCACCATCCTGTCGCGCACCTCGATGGAGGTGCTGTCGATGCTGGAGAACCTCGAGGCCGATGCCGGCCTCACCTATATCGACAACGAGCCGCTCGGCGGCATGCGCGCCGTGCCGCTTTATCTCGAGCAGTACCGGCTGCTCACGTCGGAGAACAGCCCCCTCGGCGACCGTGAGTCGGTCACCTGGGCGGAGGTCGGCAATATCCCGCTCTGCCTGTTGACGCCGGACATGCAGAACCGGCGCATCATCGATCACCTGCTGGAAAGCGCCGGCACGCACGCCGAACCGACGCTCGAGTCCAATTCGATGATCGTGCTGTTCAGCCATGTGCGCACCGGCCGCTGGGCCAGCGTCATGCCGGAGAAGCTGGCCGACACGCTCGGCCTCACTGAGCACTTGCGGTCCATACCGATCGTGGAGCCGGAGGCGGTTCATCAGATCGGCCTCGTGGTGCCGCCTCGCGAGCCGACGACACCGCTGGCGACCGCTCTGGTGGCCGAGGCGCGGCGCCTCGCGAAGACGCTTGCGTGACGTCTATAACGTCACGTCGGCCACCATGCGCTTGACCATCGCCGCGTCGGGATAGCTGCCGAAGCCCGCCTGAACGTTGTCCTTCATGTGCTCGGGCTTGCCGGTGCCGGGAATGACGCAGGTCACCGCCGGATGAGCCAGCACGAACTTCAGCAGCACCTGCGCCCAGCTGGTGCAGCCGATCTCGCCCGCCCAGTCGGGCAGCTTGCGGCCGCTCAGGCGGCGCAGCAGCCCGCCGCCGCCGAACGGCTGGTTGACGATCACCGCCACGCCGCGCTCCTGCGCCAGCGGCAGCAGACGCTTTTCCACGGCGCGGTCGTCCAGCGAGTAGTCGATCTGCACGAAGTCCCACTGCTCGGAGCGCAGTACCGCCTCGAGCTCGGCATGCGCCGATTGAGTGTAATGCGTGATGCCGAGATAGCGGATCTTCCCTTGCGCTTTCCACGCACGCAGCGTCGGCAGATGACTGCGCCAGTCGACGAGGTTGTGGATCTGCATCAGGTCGATGCGGTCGGCGTGCAGGAGCCGCATCGACTGTTGCATCTGTGCGATGCCGCTGTCGCTTCCGGAGGTCCAGACCTTGGTGGCGATGAACGCCTTGTCGCGGTTGCCTGATGCGGCCAGCAGGTCGCCGACCACGCCTTCGGCAGCACCGTACATCGGCGAGCTGTCGATCACCGAGCCGCCCGCGTCGAACAGGATGCGCAGCACCTCGGCAAGCGGTGCACGGTCCGACGGCAATGCACCGACATCGAAAGTGCGCCAAGTGCCGCAGCCGACCACGGGCAGCATCTCGCCGGACGAAGGGATCTTGCGTTGCTGCATGCGGCTCTCCGCGCGTGAGGGAACGATCGACATTGCAATGGCAAGCGATGCGCCGCCTAGCGCAAGAAATCTCGATCGCTTCAACGGTCTCGCCATCCTTGCGTGCTCCTGACATTCCGCAGCGCCGCAACATTCATCGCTTCGTCATTCTCGGGACCACTTGAAGCTCGCTCGCATCACATATTCATGAGCGCGCGAAACGTTCGCGATCCTATTCACCAAAAATATTGGCATCGCCACACTAGTGCCGCACGAGATGTTTTAGCTTCTCCCAGGGCAGGCTTCGGCAATCGTTGCGCTTGTCGAAGTGGCGGATCGACACCATTTCAGCCTCATCGGGAGATCCAACCATGACCGAACCCTATATCGTCGAAGTTTGGGGCAAGCCCGTCGGCGTGGTGACCAAAGAAGGCAATGCCTTCCGCTTCCACGCAGTGGCGAAGCCGTTCTTCGCGCTGGACGGCGCGCAATTCACCAAGCCAGGCCATGCCCGACTCGCCGCCGCGCGACTCGACTTCGATCAGGCGCGCGACATCTCGCCCGACCTGTCGTCGGTGCGCTCCTTGGGCAGCGCCAGCCACTGGGCGAGCAGCTTGCCCTGCGGGTCCTGAAAGCGGTCCGCCAGCATCCGCGCACGCTCGATGCGCTCGACGCGGAAGTTCCGCAGGTCGTTCCTGAGCTCGCACCAGGCGCCGACCAAGGTCACGTCCACATAGTAGGCCATGGCGAGAGGCCAGATCGTGCGCCGGGTGCGCTGCCGCCTCTCGTCGACATAGGCGATGCGCATCTTGCGCTGGTCGCGGATGGCGCCGCGCAGGTCGCCGATATCGATGCCCTGCGGCTCGGCGGCCATGCCGCGCGAGACGTAGAACGGCCGGTCGAGATGGGAACGCAGGCCGTCGGGTAACACGACAGTGACCTTCTCGAGCACGCGGCGCGCTGCCGCCTGCAGCTCGCGATCGCGCAGCCGCTGCACCAGCCGCGCGCCCACCGTGACCGCCTCGATCTCCTCGACCGTGAACATCAGCGGCGGCAGGTCGAAGCCCTGGCGCAGCACGTAGCCAACGCCCGCCTCGCCTTCGATCGGCACGCGGCGGGCCTGCAGCGTGGCGACGTCGCGGTAGATCGTGCGCACGGTCACTTCGAGCTCTTCCGCCAGGGCCGCCGCGGTGCGCGGCTTCTTGGCGGTACGCAGGATCTGGATGATGTCGAACAGACGATCGGCGCGGCGCATCCTCCTGACATAACGCTGTCAGGAGGCGATCGCTAGTCTTCTTCCGTTCCTTTCGTGGAGTCGGAAGATGTCGCTTGCCAGCCTTTCGGTGGTGAACCGCGCCAGCGCGAGCTGGCGTGGTGCGGTGCTGGTCGTGCTGTCGGCCTTCGCCTTCAGCGCCGCCGGGTACTTCACCCGCCTGATCGATGTCGACGTCTGGACCATGCTGTTCTGGCGCGGTGTGTTCGGCGGCCTGTTCATCGCGGGCTACGTCGTGCTGCGCGACGGATCGGGCGCCTTCGACACGGTGCGCCGCATCGGCAAGGTCGGTCTTTTAGCCGCCGCCTGCTCGGCGCTCGCCACCATCTGCTTCATCAACGCCCTGCGCGAGACCACGGTCGCCGACGTGCTGGTGATCAACGCCACCGCGCCGTTCGTGACGGCGGGGCTGGCCTGGGCCTGGACGGGCGCGCGCGAGAGGCGCAGCACGTTCGTCGCCAGCAGCGTGGCTCTCCTGGGCGTGGTCGTGACCGTCGTCGACGCCTTCGACAGCGGCCGCCTGCTCGGCAATGCGCTGGCGCTGCTCATGACCGTGCTGATCTCGGCCATGATGGTGGCGATCCGCCGCCAGCGCGCGGTGTGCATGCTGCCCGCGGCCGCGTTGTCGGCCTTCCTGTGCGCGCTGATGGTCTGGCCCTGGGCGGCGCCGGGCAGCGTCACGGCCGAGGATATCGGCAACCTGTATCTGTTCGGCACGCTGCAGTTCGGGCTCGGCCTGCTGCTGCTGACGCTCGGCACGCGCCTGATCTCGGCCTCCCGCTCGGCCTTGATCGGCGCGCTCGAGACGCCGCTGGCGCCGGCCCTGGTGTGGCTCGCCTTCGGCGAGGCGCCGTCGCTGATGACTTGCCTGGGCGGCGCCATCGTGCTCGCCGCCGTCGTGGCCGACCTCGTTGTCACCAAGGAGCAAGCATGAGCGCCGAGCAACGCTGACAGGCGGAACGGCGGTGGCGATCGGGATGGTGGCGGAGGTGAAAGCCTAGTCGTCGGCCTTTAAGGTGAGGGCTTTCCCTGATCGAGGAGGAAAGCCGGTGATCAAGCGCAAGCAGCGCATTCCAATGCGGGATCTCGACAGCATGGCGGCGGAGGATCGCACCATCGTCGAGAAGAACGCCATGAACGGCCAGCTGTTCAACATCTTCAAGGTGCTGGCCCATCATCCGCAGCTGGTAAAGCGCTGGACGCCGTTCGCCGGCCACGTGCTTGCCAAGCAGACGCTGCCCTTCCGCGATCGCGAGCTGTTGATCCTGCGCATCGGCTGGCTGAACCAGGCCGAGTACGAGTTCGCCCAGCACGAGCTCATCGCCAAGCGCGGCGGCCTTTCGGACGCCGACATCGCGCGGCTGAAGGAAGGACCGAAGGCCAAAGGTTGGAGCGAGAAGGAGGCGGCGCTGCTGCAGCTCGCCGACGACCTCCACGAGAACTCGGTCGCCTCCGACGCCACTTGGCAAACACTCGCCAAGACCTACTCGACCGAGCAGCTGATGGACGCGGTCTTCACCGTCGGCCAGTACAACCTTGTGTCGTGGGCCCTCAACAGCTTCGGCGTGCCGCTCGACGATTTCCTGCCTCGCGGCGGGGCTTAGGCTGGCCTTGCGGCAGGGCAAGGGAGGGGGATCCTGGCCCCCGATGGCCCTTAGGGACCTCCAAGGAATTGACTATCCTCAACATCAACGGCCGGTCGGTAGCGCCAGTGCTACCTCACGAGCGAGCCACTTGAGAGAATATGCTGTTGCGGGCAAGGTTTCGCTCCTGAATGCCAAGGTGCCTGTTGACCGAATAGGTGCGCATGGAGAGATCATGTCAGACGAAGACCTGAAAGCGGAGCTTGAACGGCTAAAAAGTGAGAACGAATCGCTAAAAAAGGGCGCCGCGCGTGGCGTCAGGATGAAGGTAAGCGACAAAGGTGCAGTGTCTGTTTATGGCATGGGTCGATTTCCTGTGACCCTGTACAAAGAGCAGTGGCTGAAGCTGCTGGACATGTCCCAGGAGATACGGAATTTCATTGCGGAGAACGAAGCGCACTTAAAGACAAAGGAGTGATGCCCCCAGTACTGGGGCCTCAATTCCTTTGACGTGCCGCTCGCCTACCTCTGGTCGTCGAACCGGTTAAGTGTCTCCCTTTACCAGAGACATGGATTTGCCTGCGGCGCCAATCTGGATCAAGCCATTGGCTCTGGCAGCCCAACCGACCGCTACCCGGGATGGTTGCGGACCGCTCGCCCAGCCTTCGCAATCACCAGGTTCGCATTCTCGAGCACCGATCCATCCGGCGCCGCCGATCGCATCGGTACGGCTGAAACGGCGGTCTTTTCGGCCGATGCGTCTCGACGGGCAGATTCACTGACATTCGGGAAGGCCGCGAGGCAAACGATAATTGCTCCTATCAGCCACTTCGACCCGTCAGTCATGTCCAACTCCACAGCTCACAGGCTAATGAAATGAACGCGACACCGGCAAAAAAATAACATCCGCAACATTACGCTGGCCTGTCGTCGACCTGCCCGGCGGCAAGCCAGCAAGCAACCCGCACCGGTGATTCGCTTCGACGTTGTTGGCGCCGGTGGGGCTGGGCCGAAACAGGTTCAGCTGGCCAAGCGCCACCGACATGGGCTAAGACCCTGTCCGTCATTGGGGAGTAGCCGCTCTTCCTTGAGAAGAGGCTTGCGCCAACACACTTGACCCGCCGGTCATGGCGTAAGCAGTCCCGTACCTGGCAAGACCTTTGACCACAGCGCCTCCGACATGGCCGGGGATGCGTCGTGGTCAAGCGTCGATCCGGCCGGGAGAATGTCATGGAGGCCTTCCTCGTCTCGACCGGCGTCGTGGCCTTGGCGGAAATCGGCGACAAGACCCAACTGCTGGCGTTCGTGCTTGCGGCACGTTTCAAGAAGCCGGTTCCCATCATCGCCGGAATACTCGTGGCGACGCTTGTAAACCACGGTCTTGCGGGTGCCCTCGGGGCGTGGATCACCACGGCCGTCAGCCCTGCGATTCTGCGCTGGGTGCTGGGCCTGTCCTTCATCGGCATGGCCGTCTGGACGATGATCCCGGACAAAATCGAAGACGACGAGACCAAGACGGCGAACCGGTTCGGCGTCTTCGGGGCGACCCTGGTCACTTTCTTCCTGGCCGAGATGGGCGACAAGACCCAGCTGGCGACGGTGGCGATGGCGGCACACTTCGGAACTCCCTTGATCGTCGTGATGGGCACGACGCTCGGCATGCTCATCGCCGACGTGCCGGCGGTTTTCATCGGCGACCGGCTGGCTAGCAGGATTCCGATGAAATTGGTCCATGGGGTCGCGGCGGCGATCTTTGCCCTGCTCGGCGTCGCGACCCTGCTCGGTTCCGGCGCGGAGCTCGGCTTCTGACACGAGCAGAATCGTACAGAGCGTCCGATAGCGGGGCGCTCGTCGTCGTGTCACTTCCTCATCCGTCGTCGACACTGGAAGGAGAAAGGAGCGCGTTGGCTTGCGCGGCCTCCAAGGACGTAGCTTAGCAACTGCCAACCTGCCGCGGAAAGCCGATGTGGTATGCGCACAAGGGTCTGCTGAAACATTCTCGAACAGTCGCCATGTGCTGTCTCAGCATGCGCTTCATGCTCCCTGCGCAATCGGGGCCGACCTCGCGCTCATCGCGGCAACCGCGACAATCGACTCAAAGCACCAAGAGATCACGCTCCCCCGAAACCGTACTGGTACTGTTGAATCGTTGGAAGAATGTCAGCGGAGAGCTTTATGCGGACGCGCATCATTCACCTGATCAATCCGAAGACGGACTCGCTTACGACCCGCCCCCTCTACTTGAACAGAGCACTCTATTCGCCGCTGGCGGGCTTGCTCGCGGTTGCTGCATCCATTCCTCGCGACCAGTACGAAGTCGTTCTCACAGACGAGAACATCGAGACCATCGACTTCGATTTGAAGGCGGATCTCGTCGGCATTTCCGCCATGACGAGCTACGTCGAGCGCGGCTATGAAATCGCCGATCAATTCCGCGCGAAAGGGGTGCCCGTCGTCATGGGGGGCGTGCATCCCAGCTTCATGCCGCAGGAAGCGCTCAGGCATTGCGACGCCGTCGTCGTCGGCGAAGTCGAGCTCGTGATCGACAAGCTGCTCGGTGATCTTCGACAGGGGGCGATGCGGGGAACATACAGGGCGGATCGGCTGCATCCGATGGCCGGGATGCCGATGCCGCGCTACGATCTTCTGAAAAGGCACCGCTACCTGAACCGCACGTTCGTCCAGACCTCGCGCGGTTGCCATCATGGCTGCACGTTCTGCGCCGAGCCGCTGATGAACGGCCTCAAGTTCCGCTATCGACCGATCGACGAAGTGATCTACGAGGTGGAGAACTGCGGCGAGCGCACCATCTCGATCAACGACGCCGACTTTTTCGGGACGCCGGAACGTCCGAAGGAAGTAATGCGCGCATTGAAAGGGCGCGGCATCACATGGCAGGCGGGCGTCACCTCCAAACTCGCGCAGGACGACCGAATGCTGGAGCTCGCCGCTGAAAGCGGGTGCACGATGCTGAGCATCGGCTTCGAATCGATCTCGCGCGCGACCCTCAAGAGCGTGCACAAGTATGTCAACAAGCCGGAGACCTTCGCCGCTCTCGTGGAGAAGATACACTCTTATGGAATCATGGTGTTCGGCCTGTTCATGTTCGGCTTCGACGGCGACGACCTGTCGGTTTTCGACAACACCAGCAAATTCAACATCGATGCCAACTTCGATGCCTGTGCCTATTCGGCGCTTACGCCCTATCCGGGAACGCTCACCTGGTACGAAATGAAGAAGGCGAACCGCATCGTTTCCTTCGATTGGACAAAGTATGATCAGGGACATGTCGTGTATCGCCCGGCGCAGATGTCGGGCCCCGAGCTGCGCCTCGGTCTGGAAGGCGCCTTTGCGAACTTCTATGCGACGTCTTCGATGGCCAGGCGCTTCCCGCTCAGAGGCAAGCGCCGTCGCGCGCAATGGCTGATCTACAATCTCTTCATGCGCAAGGCATCGCGGACCGAGGACATCAGTTCGATCGTGGCCCCGACGCCCGAGCCCGACCTCGCGCCGATGCCTCCGATCCTGCCCGTCAAGCGTGAATGGCGCGCCGCCGTGCTCGAAGCAGCGGGCGGAGGGCCAGGACCGCACATGACTTGACTACGGCAGCGCCGCAGTACTCGCCGTTGCCTGCGCCGCCAGTCGCACTGGCGCGTTGGCGGCGCCGTAGCCGCGATAGCCGCGCCGCTCGACGATCTCGAAGAAAAAGCGCTGGTCGAAGGCCTCGGTGTAGACCTGCAGATACTCGGCGTCCCCGTCGCGGTCGTAGAGGACGTTGTGCTCCTGCAACGCAGCGATCTGCTCTGCCGATAGATCGGTCTTGGCAGCGAGATCGTCGTAGTAGTTGTCCGGGATCGACAGCAGCCGCACGCCGTTCGCCTCGAGACGCGCCACCGTCTTCAAGAGATCATCCGTCGCGAAGGCGATGTGCTGCACGCCCGAGCCGAACAGCTCG
>JAFAKN010000236.1 GCA_019235415.1 Alphaproteobacteria bacterium | reverse complement strand
TGTGCTAACTCCGTTTCTTCCGCAGCGGCCGGCCCGGCAGGTTGCCGGTCGGCTCGTTGTCGCGCAGCAGCACCTGGCCGTTGACGACCGTGGCCTTCATGCCGTCGCACTTCTGTTTCAGCCGCTTGGCGCCGGCCGGCAGGTCGCAGACCGCTTCGGGCATGCGCGGGCCGACCGTGTCGGGATCGAACACGGCGATGTCGGCCGCCATGCCCTCGCGCAGCAGGCCGCGGTCGTGGAACCCGAACTGGGTGGCGTTGTCGCAGGTGATCATCTTCACCGCCTGCTCCAGCGTGAACGCCTGCTTGTCGCGCACCCAGTGGCTCAAGAGATGCGTCTGCAGCGAGTTGTCCATGATCTGCGAGACGTGGGCGCCGGAATCGGAGAAGGTCACCACCGAGCGCGGGTGCTTCATCAGCTCCAGGGCATCGTTCTGGCTCTCGTTGGCGACCGGGAAGATCATGAAGAACTTCAGGTCGCGCTCGAGCGCCATGTCGATCATCAGGTCGACCGGATGGGTGTTCTTCTGGCGCGCCAGCTCGGCCATGGTCTTGTGCGGCCCGCGCATGTCGGTGAGCGCATAGGTCAGCTCCCACTCCGGCGGCCGCGCCTCGGTGCCGCGCACCTCGGGGCCCTCGTAGGGCTTCGACGCGATCTCGACCAGCTTGCGGCGCTTGTCGGCGTCGAGCAGCCATTGCTTCTGCTCGGCGAGCGGCCGCTTGCGCATGTCGCGCCACATCTCCCACTTGTCGAACGGCAGCTGGGTCTCGAACGACAGCAGCACGTTCAGCGCCCGGCTGTGCACCTGCGGGATCATGCGGCCGCCGCTCGCGTTGACGCGCTCGACGGTCTCGAGCGTCCGCCGCCAGGCATTTGGCGTATGGCGAGAGCTGAACAAGCCGAAGGTGATCGGCCTGCCGGTCTCGATGGCAAGCGCGCTCAGCTTGTCGAAGTACCGTGCCGCCTCGTCGCTCGCTGTACCGGAAGGTGCGCCGGCGATCTCGAGCGTGCCGGCGCCGACCTCGGCCATGGCGTGCACCATGGCGTCGAGCTCGGCCCAGGTCGCCAGCCGGCTCGCGACCGGCTTGTCGTCCGAGGTCATGTGGTTGACCGAGCGCGTCGAGGAGAAGCCGAAGGCGCCGGCCTTGATCGACTCGCGCACGTGGTGCGCCATGGTGCGGATCTCGTCCTCGCTCGCCTCGTCGGTGAAGGCGCGCTGGCCCATCACGTAGGTGCGCAACGCGCAATGGCCGATGTAGCCCGAGTAGTTGATGCCCTTGGGCAGCGAATCGAGCACGTCCAGGAACTCGGGAAAGGTTTCCCAGCGCCACTTGATGCCGGCTTTCATGGCGGCGCGGCTGATGTCCTCGGCGCGCTCGAGGTTTCGGATCACGAGATCGGCCTCGCTCTCGCGGCAGGGCGCCAGGGTGAAGCCGCAATTGCCCATGACCACCGTCGTGACGCCGTGAAAGCACGAGCTGGTGCCGATCGGGTCCCAGAAGATCTGGGCGTCCATGTGGGTGTGCACGTCGACGAAGCCCGGCGTCACGACATGGCCTTCGGCGTCGACGGTTTCCTTGGCGGCGACGCCGTTCAGGCGGCCGATCTCGGCAATGCGACCGTCCTGGACGGCGACGTCGGCGCGGTAGCGCGGGATCCCGGATCCATCGACGATCATGCCGTTCTTGACGACGAGATCGAATGCCATGCCTGCCTCCGGTAGTTTCGCAAAGCGTACGTGATCGATCCGCGGCGTCAATCGCTGGTCACTGCATGGCAGGTTGTCATCTGGAGCGGAGCCGTTGTCATCCCGAGCGAAGCGAGGGATCCTTCCCATGGCTTTAAGGATCCCTCGCTGCGCTCGGGATGACAGGTGTGCGCTCGGGATGACGGGTGTGCGGTCGGGATGACAGGAATTCTGGAGGAAACATGCAATTCGGCGTCCTTTTCACATCTCATCCGGACCCAATTGAGGAGCCGTATCCGCAACGCGCCGTGGCGGCGGAGTGAACCGCACGGCAAGAGGCGCCGCGTTCACTGTGCTCGCCATGCTGGCCTTCGCCAGCATGGACGCGATCAGCAAGTGGCTGGTGGTCGGCTATCCGATCGGGCAGATCATGTGGATCCGCTACGGCGTGTTCTGCCTCTTCGCCTGGCTGGTCGTGCGCCGCCGCGGGCTGCTCGGGGCCGCGCCGAGCCGGCGCCCCCGGCTGCAGGCCGCGCGCTCGCTGCTGGCGCTGATCGAAAGCTTCGTCTTCGTGCTGGCCTTCCGCTACCTGCCGCTGGCCGACGTCCACGCGCTCGCGGCGACGTCGCCCCTGATCGTGATCGCGCTCGGCGTGCTGTTTCTCGGCGAGCGCGCCGGCTTTGCCCGCTGGCTCGCGGTCCTCGCGGGCTTCGCCGGCATGCTGCTGATCGTGCGCCCCGGCTTTCGCGAGCTGAACGATGCGCTGCTGCTGCCGATCGCCGGTGCCTTCATGTGG
>JAFAKN010000156.1 GCA_019235415.1 Alphaproteobacteria bacterium | reverse complement strand
CACGCCGCCCGGCCGCTGGGTACGCCAGCGACTGGGCCTCGCGCCCGAGGCCAGCCTGCACAGCCAGAACCTCCTGATCCTGCTGTTCGACCTGATCCTGGTCCTGCTGCTGGCGCTCGCCGTGCCGGCCGCCTGGGGCGTCGACGTCGATGCCGTGCTGGATGGCGCCGGCCAGCTGTTGCGCGGCGTCCGGGTGGGTGGCGTCACCATCTCGCTCGGCAACATCGGCATCGCGCTGATCGCCTTCGGCGTGTGCCTCGCCATCGTGCGCCTGCTGCGCGCGGTCGTGCGCGACCGCGTGCTGCCGACCATCGACGCGCCGCTGCCGTTGCGCCAGTCGGTCGATGCCGGGCTGAACTACGTCGGCGTGGCGGTGGCGATCCTGATCGGCATCGCCGCACTCGGCATCGATTTCACCAATCTCGCGATCGTGCTCGGCGCCCTGTCGGTCGGCATCGGCCTTGGCCTGCAGAACATCGCCAACAACGTGATCTCCGGCGTATTCCTGCTGGTCGAACGCCCGATCAAGGCGGGCGACTGGATCGCCGTGGCGGGCCACGAGGGCTTCGTGCGGCGCATCAACATCCGCGCCACCGAGATCGAGACCTTCCAGCGCACCTCGGTCATCATGCCCAACAGCACCTTCCTGCAGAACCCGGTGGTGAACCGCACCTATTCCGACACGTCGAGCCGGGTCGAGATCAAGCTCGTCGTGCCGCTGGCGACCGACGTAGGGCGCATGGAGACGGTGCTGCGCGAGGAGGCCTTGGGCCATGCGCGGGTGCTGCGCGTGCCGGCGCCGATCATCCGCTTCGTCTCGATCACGACCACCGGACTCGAGTTCGAGCTGTTCGTGTTCGTGGCCCGGCTCGAGGACCGGCTGGTGACGAGCAACGATCTGCACAAGTCGATCCTGGCGCGGCTGATCGACCTCAGGATCATCGACCCCGCCGCCGTACCCGAGCTGCGCGTGCGCGGCGGCGTCGAGACGATCCTGAAGCCGGCCATCAAGCCTGAGCCCGTCAGGCCCGAGATCGTCAGGCCCGAGTACGACGTCCATGCCAAACCGCCGGCGTAAGGAACCGACGCGCCCGCGCCGGTGGCCGCTCATCCTTCTGCTTACCTTCGCCGTCCTGGCGGGTACGGCGTTGTGGGCCTATGTGCCGTCGCTGCCGCCGGACGTCCTTGTCGCCCGCTACGCCAACGCGCATTCCAGGTTCATCGATGTCGGCGGCGCGCGGGCGCACGTGCGCGACGAAGGCAATCCCCAGGGCATTCCGGTCGTGCTGGTCCACGGCTCGCTGGGCTCGCTGCAGGTCTGGGAAGGCTGGGTGCGCGAGCTCGGCGACAAGGCGCGACTGATCTCGGTCGATTTGCCCGGCCATGGCCTCACCGGACCGTGGCCGCGCGACGAATACACGGTCGACGCCTACGCCGATTTCATCGAGGTCCTGGTCGACAACTTGAACCTCGACCGGTTCGTCCTGGTCGGTCATTCGATGGGCGGCGCGGTGGCCTGGAGCTTCGCCAACACAAGGCCCGAACGCGTGAGCCAGCTGGTGCTGGTCGACTCGGCCGGCTATCCGCGGCAAGACGGCGACGTGCCGCTGTCCACCCGGCTCGCCCGTCTCCCGGTCGTCGGCGACATCAGCCCCTACTTCAAGCCCGAGCCGCTGGCCCACCGCGCCCTTGCAGACATGTACGGCGATCCTGCCATGGCGACACCCGAGCGCGTCCGCCGCTATGCCGACCTGCAGCGCTTTCCCGGCAACCGCGAAGCCACGCTGCAGCGTGTCCGCACCCAGGAGCCGCTCGATCCCACGCCGCTGAAGCGCCTCGACGTGCCCACCCTGATCCTGTGGGGCGCCGCCGACCGCTGGGTGCCGGTGGCCGACGCCTTCCGCTTCCAGAACGACATCAAGGGCGCCAAGCTCGAGATCTTCGAGAAGCTCGGCCATAGCCCGATGGAGGAGGACCCGAAGGCAACCGCTGCGGCGGTCGCCGATTTCTTGGTCGCGATTCCTCCGCGTCCGCCGCCAACCGATCCGACCAACGATCAGACTGTGGCTCCAGCGGTGGTGCCGGAGAAGGATTAACGCGAGCGAAAGGCCGTCATCCCGAGGCCGCAGGCCGAGGGACCTTTGAGGCAACAGGAAAGGTCCCTCGCTGCGCTCGGGATGACAAATGCGTCGCACGGTCGGTCATACCGTCAGTTGCGCCATCACCTTGGCGAAGGCCTCGTCGGCGATCGCCTCGATCTCGGCCTTGGTGCGGTTCTGGATCGGGTGCGGGACGTAGACGACCGCCGGATCGAAACCCAGCGCTTCGGATTGCGCCTCGACGCCTTCGACGAAGCCCGTGGTGACGATGTTCACGCCAGGCAGGCCGCGGCCGTCGAGATTATGCAGGTCGTGCAGACTGCACGATGTGCAGGACCCTCAATCGCTGAGCGCGATCACCGCGAGCTGCGCCTCGGCGGCGATCCGCTGCATGAGCTCGACCGGCGCCACCTTGGTGTTGGTCGGCTTGGCGTAGCGCTTCGTCGCGACCCCGGCCTTGCGGAAATGTTCCTCGAGGCGATCGATGAACTCCTTGCCGCGCGACTTGCCGATGTCCATCAGCGCCACCGTCTTGCCGTCGAGCGACGGCGGCGGGCTGAGGCGCGGGCGGCGCACCGGCGAACTCTCGGCGGTCGGGTCGCGCAGCTTCAAGGTCGGGTTCATGGGCGAATCTCCCGGGTTACGGCTTG
>JAFAKN010000633.1 GCA_019235415.1 Alphaproteobacteria bacterium | reverse complement strand
CTCTCGACCCTGAGCGACAGCAGGGCGGGATGGTCTCCCGGCCGCACCGGCTCGACGCCGGGATAGCGTCGCGCCCAGCTTGCACGATCGAGGTAACGGATGAAGTGGCCACTGTCTTCCCGAGCGAAGCGAGGGACCCTTCCTGTGGCCTCAAAGGTCCCTCGCTCCGCTCGGGATGACACTGAGACGACGACATCGCTTGCGTCCCGCCGGGCACAGCCAGCGCCGAAATACCTTTCCAGCACCGGGATCCAGTGCGCCGGGTCCTCGGCAATCACGCTCACGCCCAAAATGCCACGCGCGCCGTTGGGATGGCGGGCCCATTCGGGGCGGTAGACGAACTGCGGCGTGAGATGCTCGCAGACGAAGAAGCCGACGACCGGCATGTGCGTCTTGGGGATGCGCACGGTGCGGAACTTCGCGCGCTCGGGGCGGCCTAAGACCTCGACGGCGCGGTCGAAGGCGAGCGGCGCATCGGGTTCCAGGCCGGCTGCGGTGAAGGTCTCGAAGGCCAAGTCGGCGCCGTCGGTCGCCAGCGCCACGTTGGCCAGCCCGCCGCCCTGCTTCAGCCAGTCACGGCGCTCGGCGTTGAACGGCGTGTCCTCGACGATGCCTAAAATCTCGAAGTAGTCGTGGTCGAAGATCATGAGATGGTTGGCGGTGCCAAGCTTCTGGTGGAAGCCGCGCGGCTGGACCTGGAAGCCGAGCCTGGCGTAGGCCGCCTCGGCGGCATCGATGCCGTCGACCATGACGACGACATGGTCGAGGCCTTTGACGGCGCGCTTCATGCCGGCTTCCTCCGCACCATGTTGACGCCCCTGAGCGTGAGAACCAGCTCGCCCTTCTGGTTAGTCGCGCGCCAGTGCTCGTGCACGACGCCCATTTCCGGCCGGCTCTTGGACGGCGCCTTGCCGGCGCATTCGAGCCAGGCGGTGAGGGTGTCGCCCGGCCGCACCGGCTTCAGCCAGCGCACCTCGTCGACGCCGGGCGAGCCGAGCGCGGTGCGCTGGTCGACGTAGTTGTCGACGAACAGGCGCATCAGCTTGGCCACGACGTGCCAGCCCGAGGCGATCAGGCCGCCGAACAGCGACTGCCGGGCCGCCTCGGGATCGACGTGGAAGCTCTGCGGGTCGTATTCGCGGGCGAAGGCCACGATCTCGTCGGCGGTGAACAGCGTCGAGCCCAGCGGGTACTTGGCGCCCACTTCGTAGTCATCCCAGTATCGCGGCGTGTCGGACGGCATGCGCCGGTCATCGCAGAGGCCGCGCCGCGAGGCAAGCCGCCTCTCCTGTCATCCCGAGCGCAGCGAGGGACCTTTGAGGCCGCAGGAAAGGTCCCTCGCTGACGCTCGGGATGACAGGGAGGTCGCGCCGCTCTAGCCTGTGGCCATGGACGAGCCGACCCTGGTCAGGCGCCTGACCACGATCATCTCCATCGACGTCGTGGGTTTCAGCACCATGTCGGCCCGCGACGAGGAGCATGCGCTCGAGCTTTTGCGCGCGCGCATGGCGACCGCCGAGGCGATGATCAAGCATCACCGCGGCCGGGTGTTCAAGTTCACCGGCGACGGGGCGCTGGCCGAGTTCGCGAGCCCGGTGGAAGCGGTGCGCGCCGCGGTCGAGGTGCAGGAGGCGATGCGCTCGGCCAACGCCACGGCCGGCCCGGACGACCAGCTGCAACTGCGCATCGGCATCAACCTCGGCGACGTGGTGGAAAGCGGCGAGGACCTGATGGGCGACGCGGTGAACGTCGCCGTGCGCCTCGAATCGATCGCGCCGGTGGGTGGCGTCTGCGTCTCGGCGGCGATCTACGAGCAGATCGTCGGCAAGCTGACGCTGGGCGCCGAGGACATGGGCGAGCAGCACGTCAAGAACATCCCGCGCCCGATCCATGCCTATCGCCTGACGCCGCAGGCTGCCGTCGTCGCCGCGCCGCCGCCGGCGGCGACAGCGGCGAAGAAGCGGGCGCCGGCGTTGGGCGTGGTGATCGGATTGGCGGTGGCGCTCGCGGTCTTCGTCGCCGGCGGCGCCTGGTGGCTGGAGCAGCAGTCGTCGAGGGCGCCGGCTCAAGAAGCGCAGACCCCGGCAGCGCCAACCCGGGCGGCTGAGCCGCCCAAGGCAGCCGAGGCCCAGCCGCCTGCGCCTCCGCCGGCGCAACCGCCGAGCCAGCCGGAACGGCAAGGCGCGCCGGCGACCGAGCCCGCGGAAGCCAACGCCAATGCCGCATCGGTGGAGCATATGGCGCTTCCCGCCGCGCCAGCACCGCCACCACCGCCGCCGGATGCCGCGCCGACGCCGAGGCCGTACTCGCCCGGCGGCGTACCGTTCGTTCCGGAGTTCCGCCGCCGCCTGCTCGAGAACTACGCCGAGGCCGAGGGTGCCAAGTCGATGGCGATCAACGCCCGCGGCATCGTCGCCATCACCACCCGCCGCATCGACGACGCGTTGGCACAGCGCATCGCACTGGAAGAATGCAACAGGGTCGCGCAACGGGAGATCCCCAGCAGGCGCGCCTACGACAACTGCATGACCTACGCCGTGGGCAACGACGTCGTGTGGACCTACCGCATGCCGCCGATCCCGCCGGCGCCGTACCTGCCGCCGAAGCGCCCGCAGCCGCCGATCACCCTCGACCCGGCGACCGTGCCGTTGATCGGCGATCTCGCGCGGCAAAACCTCGCGCAACGCTACATGAAAGCCGAGCGCCCGCGCGCCCTGGTGCTGGGGCGCGATCACTCGGACTGGGTGTTGTTCGGGCAAACCAGCGAGGACGCGGTGCGCCGCACCCTGCAGCTCTGCGGCCATGTGACGGGACGGGTGTGTGCGGCGTACGCCGTCGAGAACCAGGTCGTGGTGCGCGCGCCCCAACGCTTTCGCATCATGGATGTCTTCATTCCATCGGACGTCCCGAACCTCGACTCGGCGCAGCGCGCGACGATCGAGAAGTACCTGGTGGCAGACGATTGGCGGGCCGTCGCGGCGGGACGCAACGGGCGCATCGGCATCGTCAGTGGCCAGGCGAGCGAAAGTGCGGCGGCCGACGAGGCGGTGCGCGCGTGCACGAGCGCCGGCGGCACGGACTGCACCATCCTCGCCGTCGGCCCGTTTTTGGTGATGAAGTAGCCGGGCCTCAAGAAGCTTAATCGCTGACCGCCGCGCCGAAACGCTTGGCGATCTCCTCGAGCATCACCTCCGAGGCGCCGCCGCCGATCGACTGCACGCGCGCGTCGCGCGCCATGCGCTCGACCGCGGCCTCGCGCATGAAGCCCATGCCGCCGTGGAACTGCACGCAGTCGTAGAGGACCTGGTTGACGAGGTCGCCGGCCAGCGCCTTGACCATCGAGACCTGCGCCACGCAGTCGGTGCCTTGCGCGTCGAGCCAGGCGGTGTGGTGCACCAGCTGGCGCGCCGCCTCGACCTCGGCCAGGCGGCGCGCCAGGCGCTGGCGGATCGCCTGCTGGTCCCACAACGGCTTGCCGAAGGCGGTGCGCTGGTTGACGTGCTCGAAGGTGAGCCGGATCGCCTCGCGCGCCTCGGCCATCGCCATGGCGCCGATCACCAGCCGCTCGGTCTGGAAGTTGGCCATGACGGAATAGAAGCCGCGGTTCTCCTCACCCAAGACGTTCTCGGCCGGAACGCGGCAATCCTCGAAGACCAGCTCGGCGGTGTCGGAGGAACGCCAGCCGGTCTTGTCGAGCGCGCGGCCGACGCGGAAGCCCGGCGTGCCTTTCTCGACGATGAACATGGTGAGGGCGCGGCTGCCCTTGGCGTCGGGATCGCTGCGCGCGGCGATGAAATAGAGATCGCCGTAGACGCCGTTGGTGATGAACATCTTGGCGCCGTTCAGGACCCAATGGTTGCCGTCGCGCACCGCGCGGGTGCGGATGCCGGCGACGTCGGAGCCGGCGCCCGGCTCGGTGACGCCGATCGCGGTGATGGTCCGGCCGGCCAGGATGTCGGGCAGATACTTCTCGAGCTGGCGCTTGCTGCCGAAGCGCAGCAGGTGCGGGCTCGCCATGTCGGTGTGCACCAGCACGGTGATGGCGAAGCCGCCGTGCGTCGAGCGCCCGACCTCCTCGGCCAGCACGACCGAGGCACGGGCATCGAGGCCGGCGCCGCCCAGCGCCTCGGGCACCCTGAGCGAGAAGAAGCCGAGCCCGCCCATCTCGCGCAGGACCTCGCGCGGCACGAAGCCCGCCTCCTCCCACTTGGGCGCCTCGGGCTTCACCTTGTGGTCGACGAAACGGCGCAGCTGGCTGCGGATCAGCGCGTGCTCTTCGGTGAAGATCGGATGTTGCATGCGGCGTTGCCTACCCTCACCTTTCGCTGCTTCGCAAGCGTTACAAGGCAGGGAGGGGCGGTGTCGCGCGACAAACGACTAAAAGATCGGTCAATCTACCCGCATTGGTGCACCGACACGGTTCGCTTCTCCGATCAGGATGCCGCCGGCCACGTCAACAACGTGGCGCTCTGCGCCTACATGGAAACCGCCCGCCTCACCTTCATTCGCGACACCGGCGCGATGGCCGGCAGCGCCGACGGCGTGCGCGGCATCTCGGCCGGCATGACGGTGAGCTTCCTCGCGGAATCCCACTGGCCGGGCCAGGTCGAGCTCGGCACCGGCGTCATACGCATCGGCAAGAGCTCGATCACCGTCGGCGCCGCGGGCTTCAAGGACGGCGTGTGCATCGTCGCGGCGGAAATGACGGTGGTCCGGCTCAAGGGAAACGAGCCGCATCCGATCGATGCCGAGCTGCGGAAAAGCTTGGAAAAGTATCGCTTGCCGGGGTTTTACGACGCTTGACCTGAGGCGCCGGAATCCTTACGTTGCGCCTGCGAGTAAGTCGCATCTGCAGGGAAGGGCGGGCGTTTTCAGCATGTACATCTGCATCTGCCGGGCCATTCGCGAGCGCGAGGTCGACGCCGCTGTCCGGGCCGGGGCGCGTCGCCCCGCCGACGTCTTCCGGGCCTGCGGCAAGAGCCCACAATGCGGCAGCTGCGCCTGCGACATGCGCCAGCGCATCGCCGACACGATTTCCCAGGAGCAGGCCGGTCCGCAGATGCTGATGGCGGCGGATTGATTCGTTCTTTGCCTCCCCATCGCGGAGCCCGCGATGGGGAGGAGAAGATCAGCTCTCCTTGCCCTCGCCGATCTGGGTCTGCAGGTAGTTCTGCTCGCCGATCTTGTCGATCAGGGCGATCTCGGTCTCCAGGAAATCGATGTGGTCCTCGGCGTCCTCGAGGATGTGGACCACGAACTCACGGCTGACGAAGTCCTGGCGCGCCTCGCACAGCGACACGGCGGCGAGGAGCGCCTGGCGGGCGCCGCTCTCCAGCGCGAGGTCGGCACGCAGGCATTCCGGCACCGTCTCGCCGATCGCCAGCCGTCCCAGGTCCTGCAGGTTGGGCAGGCCCTCGAGCACGAGAATGCGCTGGATCAGCCTGTCGGCGTGCTTCATCTCGCCGATCGATTCGGCGTAGATCTTCTTGCCCAACCGCTCGAAGCCCCACTGCTTCAGCATGCGGGCATGCAGGAAATACTGGTTGATGGCCGTCAGCTCGTTTCTCAGGAGCTTGTTGAGCTCGTCGATGATCTGGGGGTTGCCTTGCAAGACGGATCTCCTGGCGCCTGAGCGATCGACAAGAGAAACGCACTCATCCCCCTCGCGCAACCAAAGACTGCACGAAGGGGATTAAGGAAACGTTCGGGGGCCGCCTCCAGAAGTAACCCGTCCCGAAAAGGCGGATCTGGCGTCTTGGGCTGCTTCACCGCAGGCCGAAGAAGGACAGGATGGCCGTCACGACGACGACGAGACCCACCAGATAAATGATTGCATCCATGTGAAGATCACTCCGCGTCAAGAAGCGGCGGTTGATCAACGGAACTTTTCTGCCAGGGTTGCGGCCGCGTCCGGCCCGTACCCGCAACGTCGCTGCGTGCCGCACGTTTGTCAGCAACCACAGCCCAGCCCGACGGCTCAGTCCAACTGGGGTCGGGCCAGCCCAAGGATTAGTACGATGCCCTTTACCCTTCCGCCGCTTCCGTACGGAGAAGAAGCCCTCGCTCCGGTCATCTCGGCGAAGACCATTTCATTCCACTACGGCAAGCACCACAAGGCGTACGTCGACAATCTCAACAATCTGGTGCCGGGCACGGCCTACGCCGACCTGGTGCTCGAGGACATCGTCAAGAAGGCAGCGAAGGACGAGAAGGCCAAGGGCATCTTCAACAACGCCGGCCAGGTGTGGAACCACAACTTCTACTGGCAGAGCATGGCGGCGGGCGGCCATCCGCCGTCGGGCAAGATCAAGGATGCCCTGCAGTCGAGCTTCGGCGGCGTCGACGAATTCAAGAAAGCGTTCAAGACTGCGGCCGTCGGACAGTTCGGCAGCGGCTGGGCGTGGCTGGTGAGCAAGGACGGCAAGCTCGCCATCGAGACCACCGCCAACGCCGACACGCCGATCGCGCACGGCGGCAAGCCGCTGCTCGTCGCCGACGTGTGGGAGCACGCCTACTACCTGGACTTCCAGAACCGTCGGCCCGACCACATCGAGGCCTGGCTGGACAAGCTCGCGAACTGGTCGTTCGCCGAAAAAAACCTCGGCTAGATTGGCACCCGATCGGATGGAGCCGTGCGCGGTTCCTTCCGATCGGGTTTCTCAGCAGCGAAACGTGACGTGATCGAGCCGATCGACAGCGAGTTGCTCAGCGGACGTTCGCTGCCGCTGCCGGACGCCATAGATGGACCCGCCAGTTGACGGCGATCAGGAGCGTGCAGGCGACGCCGACGGCGCTGAAGAAAGTGCCCGTGACGGCAAAACCCAGCGCCTCGATCAACGGGCCGGCCAGCAGGAGGCCAAGCGGCATGCCGTAAACCGCCAGCATGCGCACGCCCATGACGCGGCCGCGGAAGCTCGGGTCGGCCACGCGCAGCAGCAGCACCGCCATCGGGATCATGCAAAAGCTTTGCACGAAGCCGCCAGCGAACAGCACCAAGGCGCCGAAAAGCGGCGAGGTGACCCAGGCGAACACCAGGTTGAGAGCGAACCAGCCGACGGCGCAGGCGAGCATGGTGCGCGCCGGCCTGATGCTCGGGCCGTGGATCGAGATGGCGATCGAGCCCATGAGTGCGCCGCCGGCGAACGAGGCGATCAGCCAGCCGAGCCCGGTCTGGTCGAGGCCATAGACGTCCCGCGCGACGAACGCGAGCAGCGAGCCGACCAAGGGATAGGCCGCGAAGTTGACCAGGAACGCCAGCAGCATCAGCGCCCGCATGTCGGGCGTCGACCAGACGTAGGCAAAACCCTGCCGCAGAGCCTTGATCGGCGAATCGTGCGCCAAGCGCTCGCCGATCATGCGCACCCGTCGCAGGCCGACGTTCAAGGTGAGCACCAGGCTCACGGCATAGACCGAGCTCACGGCGACATAGGCCAGCCCCGCGCCGAGCGCCGCGACAAGGCCGGCGCCGGTCAGCGCGCCAACGATGCGGGCGGTATCGGCGGTCGTGCGCGACACACCCATGGCGCGCATGAGGTACTCGGCCGGCATCGTCTCGCCGACCAGAAGGTTGCGCAGCGTGATGTCCGAGGGACGCACCAGACCCATGATCGTCGCCAATCCGAAGACCGGTGCCGGCGCCGCCCAGTCCAGCAGGAACAGAATCATCAGTGCCGACGACACGACGACGTAGGTGCCGCGCATCAGGCAAAGGAGATTGCGGTTGCCAATGCGGTCGCCCGCCATGCCGAACAAGGGCGAGATCAGCGTGCCGAGAAATTGCAGCGAGCCGAAGATGGCCAGCGCGAGCACCGAGCCGGTCGAGACCAGCACGAACCAGCCCAGGATCACGCCTTCCATCTCGAAGGCCCAGGACGTCAGGAGATCGGCCGGCCATTGAAAACGAAAGCTGCGGACCTGAAACGGCGCCAGCGCCGCAACGCGCGCGGTGAGAGTCAATCTTGCTTTTCCTCGCCTGTCCGGCGCTTTCTGCAGGACGCCTGGACACCGCACAGGGTGCGCAGTCACGGCAATGACTGCAATCAACTCGTTCTCATGGCCGAGTTGCACGTTGAAACACACAAAAGCCCTACGCTGGGTGGCTCTATGTATGATTTCGCACTCGATTCGTGTTCCTGCGGTTGCCTTGCAGGATCACAGGGCGCATTGTGACTTCGGGAGCCGTAGAGCGGTTGGTTGGATAGGTAGTGATCATAAACAGGCAGCGGGAACTGCGCCTGCGTCTGGTCGATCGACGAGGCGCGGAAGGGGCCGTCCTGTGACATTCAAACGAACGTTTCATCTCGTGCTGGTGAAGCCGACGCATTACGACGACGACGGCTATCCGATCACTTGGCTGAAATCGCATATTCCGTCGAACACGCTCGCCGCGCTCTACGGTCTGGCAGAGGATTGCTGTCGCCGCGGCGTCCTCGGGCCGGACGTCGAGATCGTCGTCAGCCCCTACGACGAGACCAATACGCGCGTCAGACCCGAGCGGATCGTCGACCGCATCAAGCGCGACGGCGGCAAGGGCCTCGTCTGCCTCGTCGGCGTGCAGACCAATCAGTTCCCGCGGGCGGTGGATCTCGGCCGACAATTCCTCGCGGCCGGCGTTCCTGTCGCACTGGGTGGCTTCCATGCCGCCGGGTGCCTCACGATGCTGCCGGCGATCCCGCCTGAGATCCAGCAGGCGATGGACATGGGCATCTCGATTTTCGCTGGCGAGGCCGAGGAAGGCCGGCTCGACATCGTCCTGCAGGATGCCTGGCACAGCCGATTGCAGCGGCTCTATCGCTACACCGAGGATCTGCCTGGCCTCGAAGGCGTACCGACGCCAGCGCTGCCGGCCAAGGCGCTGGCGCGCAACGAGGGCCGCCGCTCGAGCTTCGATCTCGGTCGCGGCTGCCCGTTCCAGTGCTCGTTCTGCACCATCATCAACGTACAGGGCCGCAAGAGCCGCTTTCGCACGGCAGACGATCTCGAGCAGATCGTGCGCGAGAACCACCGGCAGGGCATCAGCTCGTTCTTCATCACCGACGACAACATGGCCCGCAACCGGCTGTGGGAGCAGTTCTTCGATCGGCTGATCGAGCTCAAGGAGAACGAAGGCATCTCGGTGCAGCTGATCATCCAGGTCGACACCCAGTGCCATCGCATTCCGAACTTCATCCACAAGGCGCGCTGGGCCGGCGTCTACCGCGTGTTCATCGGGCTGGAGAACATCAACCCCGACAACCTGCTGGCGGCCAAGAAGCGCCAGAACAAGATCACCGAGTACCGTCGGATGCTGCAGGCCTGGCACGAGGCGGGCGCCTCGACCTGGGCCGGCTACATCTACGGCTTCCCGGGCGATACCCGCGAGTCGGTGCTGCGCGACATCGAGATCATCAAGAAGGAGCTGCCGCTCGACATTCTCGAGCTGTTCGTGCTGACGCCGCTGCCCGGCTCGGAGGACCATCAGAAGCTCTTCAGGCAGGGCGTCTGGATGGATTCCGACCTCAACAAATTCGACCTGCATCATCGCGTGGTCCATCACGCCACGATGAGCGACCAGGAGTTCGAGCAGACCTATCGCGACGCCTGGAAGGCCTACTACACGCCCGAGCACATCGAGACGGTGGCGCGCCGCCACGGCGCCATCAAGGGACGCAATCCGGCCGAGCCGGCGCAGTTCATGACCATGTTCAAGATCATGTTCGAGGCCGAGGGCATCCATCCGCTGGAAGGCGGCATCCTGCGCCTGAAGTATCGCCGCGACCGGCGCTACGGCATGGCGATCGATCCGGTCGGCGTCTTTCACCTGAAGCTCGCGATCGAGAGCTGGAAGAAGATCAAGATCTATGCGCGCCTCGCCTGGGAAGGCTGGCGCATCGGGCAAAAGGTCAAGCACGATCCCAACCGCCACGCCTACACCGACCTCGCCCTTCAGCCGGTGGTCGACGACGATTTCGACAAGCTGGCGCTGTTTGCCGAGACCGCGGGCGGCGGCGCCGCCGTCTCCAAGAAACGTGGCGAGGACCTGATGCGCGCCAAGGTCGCCGCGCAGCAGAACCGGCAGCGGCTCGAAGCCGCGGAATAACCGTCCCTCGGCGCGTCCATGGCGCTATGATCGCGCCATGGACGAGGAACCCGCCAACCGCGTCTACGGCGATCCGCTGGCACGCTGGTTCGTCACCGAAGCCTATCGCATCGCCGACACGGCCGAGCTGATCACCCAGTCGGGCGAGCATCTCGTGGCGGCCGGCATCCCGCTCTATCGGTTGGCCTACTTCCAGCGCACGCCGCATCCGGAGTTCCTCGGCAAGGCCTACCTCTGGCGGCGCGGACGCGACATCGAGGTCCTCGAGGCGGAGCACAGTCTGGCGCAGGACAGCCAATACCTCGACAATCCCCTTCCAGCGGTGTTCGAGCAGCGCCGCACCGTGCGCGTGCGGCTGGCGTCGGCCGAGCCGCAAGCGCCGTTCCTGCGGCAGCTGAAGCAGGAGGGCGCCACCGACTACGTGGCCCTGCCCTTGCTCTTCACCACCGGCCACGTCGATGCGCTGAGCGTGGTGTCGGATGGGCCGGGCGGCTTTTCCACGATCGACCTCGACCGCATGTTCCAGCTTCAGTTCGCCTTCACGCGCATCGTCGAGACGCATTCGCTGCGCGACACCGCCATCAATCTGCTCGATGCCTATGTCGGCCACGCGGCAGGCAAGCGGATCCTCGCCGGCGAGTTCCGCCGCGGCGAGGGACAGACCATCGAAGCGGTGATCTGGTACTGCGACCTGCGCGGCTTCACCCGCGCCTCCGACCGGCTGTCGCGTGACGCCGTGATCGGGCTCTTGAACGATTATTTCAGCGCCATGGGCGAAGCCGTGACGGAAGCCGGCGGCGAGATCCTGAAGTTCATGGGCGACGGCATGCTCGCGATGTTTCCGATCGCTTCGGCCGAGCAGCGCGCCGCCACGGTGGCGCGCGCGGTGTGGGCCGGGGCGGCTGCCGCCGAGACGATCGCCGCGCTGAACATGGCCCGCGCCGCGGCATCGGAGCCGGACGTGCGCTTCGGGCTCGCGCTGCACCTGGGCGAGGTGATGTTCGGCAACATCGGCGCCAGCAAGCGGCTCGACTTCACGGTGATCGGCCCGGCCGTGAACTACGCCGCGCGGCTGGAGCGGGTCTGCGCCGACATCGGCTGCAGCATGGTGCTCTCGTCAGCCGTCGCGGACTTGATGCCGAGCCACACGCTGGGGTCCCTCGGCCATCATCGGCTGAAGGACATCGACGAGCCGCAGCAGGTCTACGGCCTGCGCGGCGTCTCGGTGTAAGGGGCGATCAGCTCGACGGCTTGCTGAGCATCTCTGCCGGTGTGGTCAAGGTCGACACCGATGTCGGAGACGTCGCCAAAGAAGCCGGCGGCAATGCCGAAGCCATGGCACTGGCCATGACCAGCACAGCGCCGGCCGACGTGGAGGCCGGCACAACGCCGATGGTGCCGTCGCCGTTGAGATCCTGGTGGAAGCTGGGCTCCAGCGACTGCAGTGCGGCGCTCGATCCGGAGACCACTCCCGTCGGATTGGCGATCATATTGCCGCTGCCGTCGGTGTTCCAGACGCTGTACTTGTCGGCGCCGACGATGCGCCACGCGACCTCGTAGCCGCCGCCCGCAAGCGGCGCGGCGGCGAACGGCGCCCAGGTGCCGAACCGACCTGTGCTGATCAAGGTTCCATTAAACTTGAGGAAAGCGCTCGACGTCCCGTCGCTCGCCGACACCGAATAGGCGTCGGCAACCTGCGACAGCCGCGTCGTGCCGTTGTCAGCGAGCACCGTTACGGTCGGCCCGATCGTCCCGTCACCATTGAGATCCTGCTGGAAGCTCGGCTCCATGGACTCCAGCGCGTAGCTCGAGCCCGAGACGACGCCCGTGGGATTGGACACCATGTTGCCATTCTGGTCGTTGTCCCACACGCTGTATTGGTTCGCGCCCGGAATCCTCCAGGCAACCTCGTAGCCGCCACTCGCAAGGCGCGCAGCAGCGAACGGCACCCAGGCGCCGAACTGCCTGGCGCTGACCAGAGCCCCATTGAACTTGAGCAGGGCACTCGACGTCCCGTCGCTCGCCGACACCGAATAGGCGTCGGCAACCTGCGACAGCCGCGTCGTGCCGTTGTCAGCAAGCACCGTTACGGTCGGCCCGATCGTCCCGTCACCATTGAGATCCTGCTGGAAGCTCGGCTCCATGGACTCCAGTGCGTAGCTCGAGCCCGAGACGACGCCCGTGGGGTTGGCAATCATGTTGCCGCTGCTGTCGGTGTCCCAGACGCTGTACTGGTCGGCGCTGACGATCCGCCAAGCGACCTCGTAGCCACCACGAGAAAGGGGCGCGGCGGCAAACGGAACCCAGGCACCAAAGTCGCCAACGGTCACGACCGAACCGTTCAACCTCATGACTGGGCCTGACGAACTGCCAACCGGCGTGACGGAATAGGCGTTCGCAACTTGATTGATGGCGGTCATGGGCGAAGTCGCGATAACGCGCGAAGTCACGCCAATCGTCCCGTCGCCGTTGAGGTCCTGCCGGAAACTCGGCTCCAGCGACTCCAGCGCGTAGCTGCTGCCCGACACTACGCCAGTAGGATTGGCCAGCATGTCGCCGTTGGCGTCGGTGGTCCACACGCTGTACTCGTCGGCGCCGGGCACCTTCCAGGCGACCTCGTACCCTCCGCCGGGCAGTGCTTCCGCGGCAATCGGCGCCCAAGAACCGAACTGGCCCACTGTCATCGGGACGCCGCCAAAGCGCAGCACCGGACCTACCGTGGTGCCTGTCGGATACATGAAATAGTTTGTTCCGACACGGACCAAGCTGGTCGAGCCGGCCGATTCCAGCAGCGAGACCGCGCTCGATGACAGATGAAACCCAAGGGCATCCAATTGAATGAGGTCGATCCCCGACAGCTGCTGACTGGTGCTGCCGGAGTAGAACTCGGTGAAAGGATCGTTGGGACCTTGCGGGCCGCTGTTGAGAAAATCGCTGGCGTCCGAGGTCTGGCCATAGTCGGCCAATGCCGAGTAACCCTGGTCGAGGGAGAAGTACGCAGACGGGGCTGTGGCGCCGCTCTGGAACAGGAGCTGCGAGGGTCCGGTGAAGCGGTAAAAATCGAAGATGTCCGGCTGCGGGCCGTAGGGTACACGACCCATGGTGTGCGTGAGCTCATGAAGCGCCACGCCGACCAGGAGATTGGGATTGATGTCGGTCGAGAAGTACGCAGCGCCATCGTCCGTGGCAGC
>JAFAKN010000718.1 GCA_019235415.1 Alphaproteobacteria bacterium | reverse complement strand
GAGACGATGACCAACGCGCACACCGCGCGCGACTGGTTGCTGTCCGGCTTGAAAGGCGACTCTGCCGCCACCGCCAAACATTTTGTGGCCGTTTCCACCAATGCCCAGGAAGTGGCGAAGTTCGGCATCGACACCCGCAACATGTTCGGCTTCTGGGACTGGGTCGGCGGCCGCTATTCCATGGAATCGGCGATTGGGCTGTCGACCATGCTCGCCATCGGGCCGGACAACTTCCGCGCCATGCTCGAGGGCTTCCACGAGATCGACGAGCATTTCCGCACCGCGCCGTTCGAGCGCAACTTGCCGGTGCTGATGGCGCTGCTGTCGATCTGGTACAACAACTTCTTTGGCGCCCAGACGGTCGCGGTACTGCCCTACGAGCAGTATCTCAAGCGCTTTCCGGCCTATCTGCAGCAGCTCACCATGGAGAGCAACGGCAAGCATGTGACCGCCGACGGCGTCGTCGTGGACTATGACACCGGACCGATCTACTGGGGCGAGCCCGGCACCAACGGCCAGCATTCCTTCTACCAGCTGATCCATCAGGGCACGCGGCTGATCCCCTGCGATTTCATCGCCTTTGCGCGGACGTCAAATCCGCTGGGCAGGCATCAGGACATGCTGCTCGCCAATGTCTTCGCCCAGGCCGAGGCGCTGGCTTTCGGCAAGACCGACACACAGGTCAAGGCGGAGGGCACGCCCGACTGGCTGGTGCCGCACCGGCTGTTCGAGGGTAACCGGCCGTCGAGCACGTTCCTTCTGGAAGCCTTGACGCCGGCGGCGCTCGGCAAGCTGGTGGCGCTGTACGAGCACAGTGTCTTCACCCAAGGAATCGTCTGGCAGATCGATTCTTTCGACCAATGGGGCGTGGAACTGGGCAAGGCGTTGGCCCAGCGCATCATTCCGGAACTCGAGAGCGAGGCGAACCCCGAGCTCGATCACGACAGCTCGACCAACGGGCTGATCCGGCGCTACCGAAAGCTCAAGGGGGCCGGCCGATGACGCGAGGATTCGATCACCCGCTCTACATCCTGCCGTTCGATCACCGCGGATCCTTCCAGACCGGGCTGTTCGGATGGAAACCGCCGATCAGCGACGCGCAGACTGCTGAAGTCGTGACCTCCAAGCAGATCATCTACGACGGCTTCCGCGCGGCGCTGGCTGGTGGCGCGCCGGCGCAGAAGGCTGGCATTCTGGTCGATGAGCAGTTCGGCGCCGCGATCCTGCGTGACGCGAAGGCCGCGGGCGTCGTCACCGCCTGTTCGGCCGAGAAGAGCGGCCAGAAAGAGTTCGTCTTCGAATACGGCGAGGATTTCGCACGCCACATCGAGGCGTTCGACCCAACCTTCTGCAAGGTGCTGGTGCGCTACAACCCGGAGGGCGACCGAACGCTCAACCGGCGGCAGGCGGGGCGTCTGAAGCGCCTGTCCGATTACCTGGCGCACGCCAATCGCAGCCTTTTCATGTTCGAGCTGCTGGTGCCGGCGGAGAAAGCCCAACTCGAGCGGCTCAAAGGTGACAAGAAGGCATACGATCTGGAGGTCAGGCCCCGCCTGATGATCGAGGCCATTCGCGAGCTGCAGGCAGCCGGCGTCGAGCCTGATCTCTGGAAGATCGAAGGTCTCGATCGCCGAGAAGACTGCCAGAAGATCGTGGCGACGGCGCGCGCCGGGGGACGCGACCATGTCGGCTGCATCGTGCTCGGCCGCGGCGAGGATGACGCCAAGGTGTGGGAGTGGCTTGGCGTGGCCGCAAAGGTTCCGGGTTTCGTGGGATTTGCCGTTGGCCGAACCGTCTTTTGGAATCCCTTGGTCGCCTGGCGAGCCGGGAAGGCCACGCCTGAGCAAGCTGCCAATCAGATTGCCGGCCGCTATCGGGAATTCGTCGATCTGTTCGAGGAGTGCTGACCATGCAACTGGGAATGATCGGTCTTGGCCGGATGGGTGCAAACATGGTGCGCCGCCTGCTTCGCGGTGGCCATGAATGTGTGGTGTTCGATATGTCGGCCAAGGCGGTGGCCGAGCTGGCCAAGGAGAAGGCCGCCGGCACCGCGTCGCTCGCTGAGCTCGTCAAGACACTCAAGAAGCCGCGCGCGGTCTGGTTCATGGTGCCGGCGGGCGTGGTCGACAAGAGCATCGCCGACCTGCTACCCCATCTCGAGCTTGGCGACATCCTGATCGACGGCGGCAATTCGTACTACGTCGATGACATCCGCCGCGCCAAGGAGCTCAAGCCCAAAGGCATCCATTATGTCGACGTCGGCACTAGCGGCGGCGTCTGGGGCCTCGATCGCGGCTACTGCATGATGGTCGGTGGCGAGGCTGATGCGGTGAAGCATCTCGACCCGATCTTCGCCACGCTCGCCCCGGGCCGCGGCGACATCCCGCGGACCCCAGGTCGCGAGAAGGCCGGGGGAACGGCCGAGCAGGGCTATCTGCATTGCGGCGCCAACGGCGCCGGCCATTTCGGCAAGATGGTGCACAACGGCATCGAATACGGCGTCATGGCGGCCTATGCCGAGGGGCTGGCGGTCCTTAAGGCGGCCAATATCGGCAAGAAGTCCGGTGAGGTCGACGCGGAAACCACGCCGCTGCGCGATCCCGACCACTACCAGTACGATCTGAACCTGCCGGACATAGCCGAGCTCTGGCGCCGCGGCAGCGTGATCGCGTCCTGGCTGCTCGATCTGCAGGCTGCGGCTCTGATCAAGGACCCCGCCTTGTCCAAGTTCGGCGGGCGGGTGTCCGATTCCGGGGAGGGCCGCTGGACGATCAAGGCCGCCATCGACGAGAGCGTGCCGGCCCACGTGCTGTCTGCGGCGCTCTACGAGAGGTTCAGTTCGCGCGGCGAGGCGGACTTCGCGGACAAGCTGCTCTCGGCCATGCGTTACGAATTCGGCGGACATCTCGAGAAGCCGGCCAAGTCATAGCCGATCCGAAACGTCGATTCAGGCAACGGGAGCCGCGCGACATGACTTCAGCAGAGCTCGATCAACTGGCGATCAACACGATTCGCACACTGTCCATCGACGCCGTCCAGCAGGCGAAGTCGGGCCACCCAGGCACGCCGATGGCCCTGGCCCCCCTGGTCTACACAATCTGGAACCGGGTCATGCGCTTTGATCCAAAGGATCCAATCTGGCCCAACCGCGACCGCTTCGTGCTGTCCAACGGCCATGCCTCGATGCTGCTGTGGTCGATGCTCTACCTGACGCAAACCCAGGCGGTGAATGCTGACTACGAGACCCTGGGCAAGCCGTCGGTGACGCTCGACGACATTCGGCGTTTCCGCCAGCTCAACAGTAAGGCACCGGGCCACCCAGAGTACCACTTGGTATCGGGCGTCGAGACCACCACGGGTCCATTGGGGCAGGGGATCGCCACCAGCGTTGGCATGGCGATCGCGCGCCGGTGGCTGGCCAGCCGCTACAACAAGCCGGACCTCGCGCTGTTCGACTACAACATCTACGCCGTGTGCGGCGACGGCTGCCTGATGGAGGGTGTCGGGTCGGAGGCGGCGTCGCTGGCCGGCCATCTCGGCCTCGACGACCTCTGCTGGATCTACGACAACAACCACATCACCATCGAAGGCAACACGAAGCTCGCCTTCACCGAGGATGTCGCCGCACGCTTCCTTGCCTATCGCTGGAACGTGCTGCGGGTCGGCGACGCCAACGATCTCCGGCGAATCGAGGATGCGCTGGAAATCTTCCGCAAAACGGAGGGCCGGCCGACATTGATCATCCTGGACAGCCACATCGGCTACGGCTCTCCCCACAAGATCGATACTGCGGCCGCGCACGGCGAACCTTTGGGCGAGGACGAAGTCCGGCTAACCAAGCGAGCCTATGGCTGGCCGGAAGACGCCAAGTTCCTGGTGCCCGACGGGGTCTTGGCCGCGTTCGAGGCCGGCATCGGAGCGCGCGGCGCCGAGGCGCGGCGGCGCTGGGAGGCGTTGTTCGCCGACTATCGCGCCAAATACCCCGAGCTCGCTGCCGAGATCGACCAGATGCAGCGGCGCGAGCTGCCGGCGGGGTGGGACCGCAACCTGCCGACCTTCAAGGCCGATCCCAAGGGCGTCGCCGGCCGCGACGCTTCGGGCGAGGTGCTGAACGTGCTCGCCGAGAACATCCCCTGGTTCCTTGGCGGCTCGGCCGACCTTGGCCCGTCAAACAAGACGACGCTGAAGTTCGCCGGCGCGGGCGACTTCGAGGCGGGTAGCCCCGGCGGGCGCAACTTCCATTTCGGCATCCGCGAGCACGCCATGGCCGCGATCGTCAACGGGATGTCGCTTTCCAAGCTCCGCGCTTTCGGCGCGACCTTCTTCATCTTCAGCGACTACGCTCGGCCCGCCATCCGGCTCTCCGCGCTCATGGAGCTTCCGACCATTCTTGTTTTCACCCATGAAGCCATGGGCGACGGCGAAGATGGACCGACGCATCAACCCGTGGAGCAGCTGATCTCGCTGCGCGCCATTCCCGGCCTGGTGGTGTTGCGCCCAGCCGACGCGAACGAGGTCGTCGAGGCGTATCGCTACGTGCTTCAGCTCCGCCATCAGCCGGCGGTGCTCGCGCTGTCGCGCCAGCCCCTGCCGACCTTCGATCGTGGCAATTACAAGTCGGCGGCCGGCGTCGCGCGCGGCGCCTACGTCATGGCGGATGCGCCCGGTGGGCCGCCGGAAATTCTCCTGATTGCCTCGGGCAGCGAGGTCTCACTGATTGTCGAAGCCCATGAAGCGCTGACGGCCAAAAGCATCCGCTCGCGCGTGGTCTCGATGCCATCATGGGACATCTTCGAGCATCAGCCGCAATCCTACCGCGACGAAGTCCTGCCGCCCGGCGTCAAGACGCGGCTCGCGGTCGAGCAGGCATCGATGCTGGGCTGGGAGCGCTATGTCGGTGAGCAAGGCCGGGTCATCGGCATGAAAACCTTCGGCGCCTCCGCGCCGCTCAAGGAATTGCAACGCAATTTCGGCTTCGAACCGGACAAGGTCGTCGCCGCCGCGTTGGAGATGCTTGGCCGAAAGTGAAGGACGTGGAACCCATGCAGTACCATCCCACCGCGATTCAAAGCGCCACCAGGACAGCCGAGACGGCGGCCGTCGCGCCACCCTGTGCTATGGTGATCTTCGGAGCCGGCGGAGATCTGACCAAGCGCCTGGTCGCGCCGGCCCTCTACAATCTGGTGACCGCCAAGCGATTGCCTGACGGATTCCGGCTGATCGGCTTCGACCGCAGCCTGAACACCGTGGAGGAATGGCGCGACAGCCTCACCAGGATGATGGACGAGTTCGTCACCAAATGCGGCGGCGAGTTCTCGGCGGACCATATCGACCAGACGGCCTGGCGCTGGCTGACCGACCGGATGTCGTACTTGAAAGGCGACATCACCAATCCACAGGACTATGGCCGCCTCAAGGAGCACCTCGCTGGCCTCGACAAGACGGCCGGCACTTCCGGCAATCATTTGTTTTATCTGGCAATCGCCGACCGCTTTTTCAGTGGCGTCGTTGCTGCCCTCGGCGCGGCAGACATGGTGACCGAAAAGGACGGGCAATGGCGACGCGTCGTCATAGAGAAGCCGTTCGGACACGATCTGCCGTCCGCCAAGGCGCTCAATGCCGAAATCCTGAAGACGTTGAAGGAAAGCCAGATCTATCGAATGGACCATTTCCTCGGCAAGGAGACGGTCCAAAACATCATGACTCTACGGTTCGCCAACGGCCTGTTTGAACCGCTGTGGAATCGCCAGCACATCGACCATATCCAGATCACCGCCGCAGAGACGGTGGGCGTCGAACGGCGGGGCAAGTTCTACGAGGTCACCGGCGCGCTGCGCGACATGGTGCCCAATCACCTGTTCCAGCTGCTGTCGCTGACAGCGATGGAGCCGCCGATCTCCTTCGACGCCGAGGCCGTTCGCGACAAGAAGGCGGAGGTCATACAGGCCATCCGTCCGATGACGCCCGAGTGGGCGATGAAGGACGCTATCCGCGGCCAATACGATGCCGGCACGGTGTTGGGCAAGGCGGTCCAGGCCTATCGCCGCGAACCCGACGTCGCGTCCGGCTCGAACATCGAGACCTACATCGCCTGGAGGCTGCAGATCGACAATTGGCGCTGGGCCGGGGTGCCCTTCTACTTGCGCACCGGCAAGTACCTGAAGCGGCGCTGGACGGAGATCGCCATCCGCTTCCATCAGGCGCCGTACACGCTCTTTCGTGGCACGCACGTGGAGCAGATGAATCCCAACTGGATGATCCTGCGCATCCAGCCAGATGAGGGCATCTCGCTTCAGTTTGCCGCCAAGCGGCCCGGCCCCACAGTTACGCTGGACAATGTGCGCATGGACTTCGCCTACGAGTCCTATTTCGCCGCGGCACCCAACACCGGCTACGAAACACTGCTCTACGATTGCATGATCGGCGACGCGACGCTCTTCCAGCGGGCCGACAATATCGAGGCCGGGTGGCGCGCGGTGCAGCCGCTCCTCGACTTGTGGGGGAGTAGCGCGCCTGCGGATTTCCCCAACTATGCCGCAGGCAGCGACGGTCCGGCGGCGGCCGACGAGCGGTTGGCGCGCGACGGTCGCGCCTGGCGCCCCCTCGAATGAGCTTACCCATGGAGGTCCCGATGGTGGAGAAACGAAAAATCTCCCTGGTGCTGGCGGATGTGGACGGCACGCTCGTCAACGAGGAGAAGGTGTTGACCAAACGCGCACAGGCGGCGGTACAAAGCCTGCACCTGGCTGGTATCCGCTTCGCCATCACCAGTGGCCGACCGCCCAAGGGCATGGCCATGCTTCTGGATGCGCTGCGGCTCGAGACCCCGATCGCCGGCTTCAATGGCGGTTTGTTCATCAAGCCGGATCTCACCATTCTCGACCAGAAGACGGTGCCGGCCGACGTCGCGGCAGCCGCGATCGAGCTGATCCGCGACCACGGCCTCGAGGCCTGGGTCTATCGCGGCAACGACTGGCTGATCAGCAAGGCCGACGCCCCCCACGTCGCCCGCGAAGCCTGGACGGTCAAGTTCGATCCCATCGTCGTGAAGGACGTCGCTGAGAAGCTCGACCAGATCGCCAAGATTGTCGGCGTCAGCGACAACCTGGAGAAGGTGCAGCGGTGCGAGGCCGATGCCCGGAAGGCCTTCGGCCAGCGCGCCACGGCCAACCGCTCGCAACCCTATTACCTCGACATCACCAACAAGGACGCCAACAAGGGCGCGGTGGTGGAATACTTGTCGCAGTATCTTGGTGTGCCGGCTGCGGAGATTGCCACCATCGGCGACCAGCAGACCGACGTGCCCATGTTCGTTCGTTCGGGATTGAGCATCGCCATGGGCAACGCGCCCGACGAGGTCAAGGCACAGGCCGCCGCGACCACGGACTCCTACACCGACGAGGGCTTCGCCAAGGCGATGGAACGATTGATCCTGGGGGAAAAATGAGAGGGCGTGTCGAAATACTTCCGGATCCAGCGGCGCTCGCGCGCCATGTCGCCGAGTGGATGACGTCGCTGGCGCTTGCCGCGAAGAGCCCGTTCCGGGTGTCGCTTTCCGGCGGCTCGACCCCGAAGGCGCTCTTCGCGCTCCTCGCCTCCGATGACTTCGTCGGGCGTTTCCCGTGGTCCCAGGTCGCCTGGTACTGGGGCGATGAGCGCTTCGTTCCGTACGACCATCCCGAGAGCAACTACGGAATGACCCGCAAGGCGATGCTCGACAAGGCGCCCGTGCCCGCGGCAAACGTCCATCCCGTTCCAACCGATGGCAGCCCGGACGATGCTGCCGCGCGCTACGAGCGGACCCTGCAGGCGGCCTACGGCGCCGCGATGCTCGATCCGGCGCGGCCGCTGTTCGACATCACCCTGCTCGGGCTCGGGCCCGACGGCCATACGGCCTCGCTGCTGCCGGGCGAGCCCGTGCTCGCGGAGCGCAAGCGCTGGGTCGCGGCGGTTTCGCACGGCCGGCCCGAGGTTCGCATTACCATGACCTATCCCGTGATCGAGAGCAGCCGGTACGTCGCCTTCCTGGTGGCCGGCAAGGAGAAGGCGGCAATCCTCAAGCCGATCCGCGCGGGTGGCAGTACGGTGCCCGCGGCGCGCGTCAGGCCGGTCAGAGAGCTTCTCTGGTTCGTCGATCGGGCGGCCGCGGGCGAGGGATAGGACGATGGCCAACACGATCCTGGTCGCCCCCTCGGTGCTGTCGGCCGATTTCACGCGGCTGGGCGAGGAGGTCCGCGCCGTCGATGCGGCCGGTGCCGACTGGATCCATGTCGACGTCATGGACGGCCGCTTCGTGCCCAACATCACCATCGGGCCGATCGTGCTGCAGGCGATTCGCCGATCGACCACGAAGCCGCTGAACGTCCATCTCATGATCGTCGAGCCGGAGCGCTATCTCGCGGCGTTCGCCGAGGCAGGTGCCGATCATCTGCTGGTTCAGGCCGAACCTGGCTCGACAATTCACCTGCATCGCACGCTCGGTCAGATTCGGGCTCTCGGCAAGAAGGCCGGTGTGGTGATCGACCCGGCGAGTCCTCCCGAGATGATCGAATACGTCCTGCACCTTTGCGACATCATCCTGGTGATGACGGTGAATCCCGGCTTCGGCGGGCAGTCCTTCCTGCCTGAGATGCTGCCCAAGATCCGGCGCCTCCGCGCGATGTGCGCTGAGCGCGGCCTCCATCCGGTCATCGAGGTCGATGGTGGCGAGAACGAAGTGACCGCGGGCCAAGCGGCCGCGGCGGGCGCCACCGCGATCGTTGCCGGCTCGGCGATCTTCGGCGCGAAGGATTACGCGGCCGCCATTGCCGCGATTCGGGCCAGCGCTACCGCGGGTGCAGGCCGGCCATGAATCGAGACACATTGAAGCGCGCCGCGGCGGACGCAGCTGTCGAATTGGTCCAGGAGGGCATGGTCGTCGGACTCGGCACAGGCTCGACGGCAGCCTTCGCGGTCGAGGCATTGGCGCGACGATTTCGAGAGGGTCTGCGCTTCGTCGGCATTCCGACGTCGGAGCGAACGGCGGCGCAAGCGAGGGCCGCCGGGATTCCGCTCTCCTCGTTCGTCGAGCATCGGCGGATCGACCTCACCATCGACGGCGCGGACGAGGTTGAACGCGGCACACTGAACCTCATCAAGGGCCTCGGCGGCGCTCTGCTGCGCGAGAAGATCGTTGCCAGCGCCAGCCGGCAGCTGATCATCATCGTGGACGACGCCAAGCTGGTCGATCGACTGGGCACGCACGCCCCGGTGCCGGTTGAGGTCGTTGCCTTCGGCCTGAACGTCGTTCGCTCGGCCCTGGAGGTCTTCGCGGCGGAAGTCCAGCCGCGCGTCGCGCCGTCGGGCGAGCTGTTCTTCACCGATGGCGGCAACCACATCCTTGACTGCCGCTTCGCCGGCCCGATCACTGACCCGGCGCGGCTCGAGGAACGCATCCGCCGCATCGTCGGCGTGGTCGAGAGCGGCCTGTTCATCGGCCGCGCCGATCCGGTGTTCGTCGCCAACGAGCAGGGCGTCCGTCGCCTCGACAGCGCGCGCGCCCATCGCGGCCATCCGCCGATCCTGGTGCTCATGGGTGTATCGGGTGCGGGCAAGACGACGGTCGCCCGCGAACTCGAAACGCGCTTGGGCTGGCGCTTCGAGGAGGGCGATGCGCTCCACCCCGAAGCCAACGTCGCCAAAATGCATGCCGGCATTCCGCTGACCGATGAAGATCGCCAGCCCTGGCTCGAGAGCGTAGCGGCCTGGATCGATGGCCAGCGTGCCAGCAAGCAACCCGGCATCGTCACGTGCTCCGCCCTCAAGTGCTCGTATCGCCGCGTCATTGTCGGCGACCGGCCGGAAGTCCGGCTGGTCTATCTGCGCGGCAGCCAGGAGGTCATGGCCGACCATCTGGCCAAGCGTAGTGGCCACTTCATGCCCGCAAGCCTGCTGCAAAGCCAGATCGATACTTTGGAGGAGCCCGGGCCGGACGAGGACCCTTTGATCGTCGATGTCGGCCCATCGGCCCACGAGGTCGCCGAGCGGATCATTCGCCGGCTCAGCCAGGAACGGGAAGAATCGAAAGATGCCCGCAACGATCACCCCTGAACAACAACGCCTGACAGAGGCGGACGAGCGCCGGCAGCGCTGGCGCAAATGGGGCCCGTACGTCAGCGAGCGCCAGTGGGGCACGGTGCGCGAAGACTACAGCGCCGATGGCGATGCCTGGAATTACTTCCCGCATGACCATGCCCGGAGCCGCGCCTATCGCTGGGGCGAAGACGGAATCGGTGGCTTTTGCGACGACAAGCAGCGCTTGTGTCTCGCCGTCGCGCTGTGGAATGGCAAGGATCCGATCCTCAAGGAGCGCATGTTCGGCTTGAGCAACCGCGAGGGAAATCACGGCGAGGACGTCAAGGAGCTCTATTACTATCTCGATGCGGTGCCGACCTACAGTTACGCCCACATGCTGTACAAGTATCCGCAGGCTGCGTTTCCCTACGACCTGCTGGTGCACGAGAACGGGCAACGCGACAGGCGCCAGCCAGAATTCGAGATCATCGACACCGACCTCTTCGACACCGATCGCTACTTCGACGTCGACATCGAGTATGCCAAGGCAGGCGCTGAGGACATTCTGCTGCGGCTGACCATCACCAATCGCGGGCCCGAAGAGGCGGCGATCCACGTGCTGCCCCATCTGTGGTTCCGCAACACCTGGAGCTGGGCGGCGGACAGCGCCAAGCCTTCCCTCGAGCGCGCCGGTGACAGTGTCGTCGTCACGCACGCGACGCTCGGTCTCCATGCGGTCCAGTTCGAGCGGCCGGACGACATCAAGTTCTGCGAAAACGAAAGCAATGTCGAAAGGCTTTTTGCGGGCGAGCCGACGGGACGCCGGTACAAGGATGGGCTGCACGACTACGTGGTGCACGGCTTGGAGAAGGCTGTCGATTCGCGCAAGGGAACGAAAGCCGCCGGCATCTATCGGCGGACGATCGCTTCGGGCGCCAGCACGACGATCCGGGTCAGGCTGACCTCAGGCCAGGCCAGGGCCGCCGCCTTCGCCGACTTCGATCGGGTCTTCGAGCAGCGCAAGTCGGAAGCGGATGCGTTCTATGCTGGGCTGCAGGACAAGGTGCGGGATGAGGATCTGCGCCGTATCCAGCGCCAGGCCTTCGCGGGACTCCTGTGGTCCAAGCAGTTCTTCTATTACGACGTCACCCAGTGGCTCGAGGGCGATCCGGCGCAGGCGCCACCGCCCACGAGCCGCCTCGCCGGGCGCAACAGCGACTGGCCGCATGCCAATATGATTGACATCGTGTCGATGCCTGACAAATGGGAATTCCCCTGGTTCGCCGCCTGGGATTGGGCTTTCCATCTGGTCACGCTGGGGCAACTCGACCTCGAGGACGCCAAGCGTCAACTGATCCTGCTTTGCCAGGGCTGGTACATGCACCCCAATGGACAGTTGCCGGCCTATGAGTGGAATTTCAGCGACGTCAATCCGCCCGTGCAAGCC
>JAFAKN010000658.1 GCA_019235415.1 Alphaproteobacteria bacterium | reverse complement strand
TGGTGACATCGTGCCGGAGGGCAAGTACGCCGGTCGCCGCGTCTACAACGCCGGAATCAACCTCACACATCTCTACTGGGGCAAGATTCCGTTCCTGTGGTTCCTGATCCGGGACTTGGGCTTCGTGAACAAGATGTTTCGCGGGCTGGCCAAATCCGCGGTCGCGCCTGACGAAGTGTCCGGCGATTCGATCGAGAAGCTCTGGATCTCGGCCGTCGAGACGTTCGCGATCGGCGGCGGCTGCCAGATCCTGCTCGCCAGCGACTTCAACATCGCCGAGCGCGGCGCCTACATGACCTTACCGGCGCGCAAGGAGGGCATCATTCCAGCAATGGCCAACCTGCGCATGGCGCGCTTCGTGGGCGATCGCCTTACGCGGCAGGCAATCATGTACGAGCGCCGCATCGACTGCGATTCGGACGTCGGCCGCATGATCTGCGACGAAATCGTCGAGCCCGGCACGATGGACGCCACGATCAGCCGCGTCATCGACCGGCTCACCGGCTCGGGCGTGGTCGGCGCGATCGGTAATCGCCGGGCGCTGAGGCTAGCGGTCGAACCGTTCGACACGTTCCGCAGCTACGCCGCGCTTTACGCCCGCGAGCAGGCTCATTGCCATTTCAGCCCGGCGCTGATCTCCAACCTCGAGCTGTTCTGGAACGCGCAGAACCGCCGCGCCTGAATTGGCCGGCGCGATGATCGGCGACGCGCGTCAGTGTTCGCGGGGAGCGTGCTTGCCCAGGATGCGCTGCAGGGTGCGCCGGTGCATGTTGAGCCGCCGCGCCGTCTCCGAAACGTTCCGATCGCACTGCTCGAAGACGCGCTGGATGTGCTCCCAACGCACGCGGTCCGCCGACATGGGATTGCTGGGCGGCGGCGGCAGCTTGCGCCCGTGCGCAGTCAGCGCCTGCTCGATGGCGTCGGCATCGGCCGGCTTGGCGAGATAGTCGACGGCCCCCTCCTTCACGGCGGCGACCGCCGTCGCAATGTTGCCGTAGCCGGTCAGCACGACGATGCGGATGTCGGGTCGCGCCTGGCGCAGCGGGCCGACCAGCTCCAGGCCGTTGCCGTCGCCCAACCTGAGGTCGAGCACGGCAAAAGCGGGCGGGCGCGCGGTCTGCGCCAGCGCTTCGGCAACCGAGCCGACAGCCGTGACGATGAAGCCGCGCTGCTCGAGCGCGCGGGCAATGCGGTTGCGGAATGCCGCGTCGTCGTCGGCAATCAGCAGCGTGCGATCCTTGTTCGTCGTCGCGCTGGCGATGGCGGGCGACACCGGGCGGTTGGCGCCGGGGTCCTGGCTCATGGCTGCTCCTTCGACATGGGCGCTATGTAGCCTTGAAGACCGGGTTTGGCCAGCGCACGCAGACGGAAGCGCCGGCCCCCGACTGGCGGTTGCCGAAGCTCACCGTGGCGCCCGTCCGCTCCAGCAGGGTCTTGGCGATGAAGACACCCAACCCCATGTGCCCCTCCTCGCCCTGGCGGGTCGAGATGAAAGGGGTCCCGAGCTCGTCAAGAAGCGCTTGCGAAAAGCCGGGACCATCGTCGGAGACCTCTACTTCCGACCAGTCGGTCGACCAGTGGGTGACGATCCTGACCTCGTGCCGGGCGAACGAAACGGCATTCTGCACGATGTTGCCGATGCCTTGAATGACCTCCGGACTGCGGACCTGGATGGGCGCGGTCCGGGGTGTGCCGTCGCTCGCCGGTCCGGACTCGAAGGTGACGGCGATGCCCTCGCGCGCGTAGCTCTGTGCCGCCGCTTCGATCAGGGCCGGCAGAGGCACCAGGGTATAGGCATCGGACACGTCGCCGGTCGGATCGACCGACAGGCGGGCGAGGATCGTGCGGCAACGATCCGACTCGGCCGACAGGAGCTCGACATCCTCGCGCAAAGGATCGTCCGACTCGACTTCGCGCAGCATTTCCTTGGTCACCACCGCGATGGTCGACAATGGCGAGCCGAGCTCGTGGGCCGCGGCCGCCGCCAGCGCGCCCAGCGCCGAGAGGCGTTGCTCGCGCGCAAGTGCTGCCTGGGCCGCCGCCAGGGCATCACCCATCTGCCGCGCCTCCTCGGCCAACCGCCAGCCATAGAGCGAGATCAAAAGCGTCGTGAGGCTGAGACCGGCCCAGACGCCGGCCTGGTAGATGTCCGGCAAGGACGGCGCCAGACCCCTCCAGGGCAGCGGCTGATGGAAGACGCCGAGCAGAGCGATGCTCGCGATGGTAAGCAGCGACAGCGCGATATTGGAGGCGAGCGACAGGATCGTGGCGCCGATCGCCACCGGCGCCAGCAAAAGCAGCGAGAAGGGATTGATCAGGCCGCCGGTCAGGTAGAGCAGCACGGCGAGCTGCAGGATGTCGAAGGCCAGGAACACCGTCGCTTCGCGGTCGTCGATGCGCGCCGAGGCCGGCCGGCCGATGCTGACGGTGAGGTTGAGCAATGCCGACAGAGCGATGGCGCCGCCGACCGCCAGCAATGGCAGGCTGAAGTCCAGCCCCCAATGCACGACGGCCGCCGTGAACAGCTGGCCAGCCACGGCGGCCCACCGGATCAGCACCAGCGCCCGCAGCCGCACGCCGCCGCGGCGCGGCAGGCCGGAGCTTCGCGCGCCGGCCAACGCCACGGTCATTCCTCGAGCATCAGATGCCGGCGATGCACCGTCGTGAACAGCGGGATCTTGCGCTGCTGGCTCCGATCCGGCGGTTCCTTCATCAGCCGGCCCACTTCGCCCAGGATGAGACCGGTGATGGTCGGCAACGGCAGCTCGCGCGCCTCGTCGAGCCGCACCCAGCGAATGTCGCCGAGCTCGCTGGAATGGCGGATCTCGCCCATCGCGTCTTCGGCCCGCGCCATGAAGAAGCGGGCATTGAAGCGTCGCGGCCGACCGGGCGGCGTCACCGCCCGCGCGATAAGGTCGAGCCGGTCGAGCGCCGGCGCCAGCCCCTGATCGAGGAACCCGCGCCAGTGCTCGCCGAAATGCTCCCCAGGCCGACCGTCCTTCAACGGCTGCGCGAGCATCAGCCCGGTTTCTTCGAAGGTCTCGCGCACCGCAGCCACGGCAAGCGAGCGCGCCCGCTGCGCGGTGGCCGCCTTGCGCAGCCGCGCCTCGACCAACGGATCGAGCGGCGTCGCGACCGGCACGCGGGCATCGGCGCGATCGACGCGACCGCCGGGAAAGACATAACGGTTGGGCATGAAGGCGTGCTTGGCATCGCGACAGCCCAAGAGCACTTCCGGTATCTCGCGGTGCTGGCGCACCAGGATCAGGGTCGCGGCATCGCGTGGCCGCAGATAGGGATATTTCTGCTCGACCTTGTCGACCGGCCGTTCGCTGCCCGGCTTGAGGGGAGTGTGGTCGTAACCTTTGTCGGTGCCGCGCAGGACGGCGCCGGCGGGTATGCCTTTACTGCTCATGCGCCGACGATAGACCAGCCAGTCTAGTACGACCAGCCGACGGCCGTGTCGGGACGAAACACCACGATGCTCTTATCGCCGCCCGGAACGGCGACGCTCTCGGGAGCGGACAGCGGTGCGGCGTGCAGGGTGATGCGCTGCTCGTTGGCGGGCAATCCGTAGAACTGCGGCCCGTTCAGCGAGGCGAACGCCTCCAGGCGATCCAGCGCGCCCTCCTCGGCGAAGACCTGAGCATAGACCTGCAGCGCGACCGGCGCATTGAAGATGCCGGCACAGCCGCAGGCGCATTCCTTGGTGTCGGCGGTATGCGGCGCGGTGTCGGTGCCGAGAAAGAACCGGCTGCTCGTGGTCGCGGCGCGGCGCAGCGCTTGGCGGTGCTCCTCGCGCTTGGCGATTGGCAGGCAGTAGAAGTGCGGGCGGATGCCGCCCTTGAAGATCGCGTTGCGGTTGAAGCTCAAGTGATGCGGCGTGATGGTGCCGCCGACGCGCGATCCTCCGGCCTCGACGAACGCCACGCCCTCGCGTGTCGTCACATGCTCGAGCACGACCTTGAGGCCTTGATGCCGCCGCAGCACGGGCGCCAGGACGCGCTCGAGGAACACCGCCTCGCGGTCGAAGATGTCGACCTCGGGGTCGGTCACCTCGCCGTGCACCAAAAGCGGCATGCCGGCTCTTTCCATCGCCGCCAGCGCCGGTGCGATCCGCTCCATGGACGTCACGCCATGCGCGGAGTTGGTGGTCGCGTGCGCCGGATAGAGTTTGGCGGCGAGCCAGACGCGCTCGCGCTTGCCGCGCTCGAGCTCGGCCGGATCGGCGTCGTCGGTCAAATAGCAGGTCATCAGCGGCTCGAACGCGAGCTCGATCGGAACCGCTCTGCGGATTCTGTCCCGATAGGCAACCGCCTCGGCCACGCGGGTGATAGGCGGCACGAGGTTGGGCATGATGATGGCTCGCGCGAACTGCTTGGCGGTATGGATCGCGCACGCTTGCAGCATCGCACCGTCGCGCAGATGGACATGCCAGTCGTCCGGGCGGCGCAGGGTGAGCGAGGAAACCATAGCCGGCGTTTCTACGCTTGCTCGCGGACGGGCTCCAATGTTGATTGCGGGCATGAATGCATTGAAGGAAGCGATCGACTTCGCCGAGCGGGCGCAGTCCAAGTGGCCCGCCGGCATGCGCATGCCGGACGGGCAGTTCGTCATGACCTACGACTCGGGCGAGAAGGCGCCGGACAACGAGGTGCTGGGTCCGGTGACGCCGCGCGGCGGCCATGCCGGCATCGTCTATCAGGCCGGCAAGCTTTTGGCCGAATGGGGCGACGTGCAGCGGCCCGACATGACGTTCAGCGTCGCCAAGAGCTACCTCGCGTTGCTGGCCGGCCTCGCAGTCGGGGATGGCCTGATCCGCAGCCTGGACGATCGCGCCGCCGACTATGCCCTCGACGACGGGTTTCTAGGCGAGCAGAACCGCGACGTGACGTGGCGCCATTTGCTCACCCAGACGAGCGAATGGCAGGGGACCTTGTTCGGCAAGGAAGACCGCATAGACCACAACCGTGTGGTCGGCTTGGCCGTCGCCGAGGCGCCCAAGGGCACGCGACGCGCGCTGAAGAAGCCCGGGACGTTCTACGAATACAACGATGTGCGGGTGAACCGGCTCAGCCTGTCCTTGTTGCAGGTGTTCAAGGAGCCGCTGCCGTCGGTGTTGAAGCGTCGCATCATGGATCCCATCGGCGCGTCGTCGGAATGGCGTTGGGACGCCTATCGCAACGCTGCCGTGTCGATCGACGGCAAGGAGATGATGTCGGTCCCCGGCGGCGGCCATTGGGGCGGCGGCATCGTCATCTCGGCACGCGACCTTGCGCTCACCGGACGACTCGTGGCGCAGCACGGCGTCTGGGAGGGCAAGCAAATCCTACCCAAGGGCTGGACTGACGAGCTGGTGAAACCGTGCCCGGTCGCATCGTTCTACGGCCTGCTGTGGTGGCTCAATACCAGTCGGCGCCAGTTTGCGGCCGCATCCGAAAGAAGCTTCTTCGCGCTGGGCTGGGGCAGCCACATCGTGTGGATCGACCCCGACCGAGACCTCGTCTGCGTGCTGCGCTGGATCGACCGCAAGCAGGCGTCGGGCTTCGTCGAGCGCCTCTTGAGAGCGCTCGACCGATGAGCCTGGACTACTCCGCCGTCCCGCACATGCCGGACGGCCGCACTGCGGCCGAGCATATCGCGGAGGTCGAGGCGACCGCGTCGGACAAGGTGCGCGTGCCGATGGGCAACGGCGGCCGCATGATGTGGCACATCTGGGGCGCCGACACCGGCAAGCCGATCCTGCTCCTGTTCCATGGCGGCTCGGGTTCGTGGGTCCATTGGATCCGCAATGTGCGGCCGCTCAGCGAGCATTACACGCTCTACGTCGCCGACTTGCCCGGTCTCGGCGACAGCGACCCTCCCGACGACGTGCGCGACGTCTGGTCGGTCACGCACTGCGTGAAGACGGCGATGGACGCCGTGGTCCCCAAGGACAAGCCGTTCGCAATCACCGGCTTCTCGTTCGGCGGCATGGTCGCCGGCCACATCGCGACCCTGGTCGACGACCGGCTGCGCCGTATCGTCATGGTGGGTGCGGGCGGTCTCAAGGCGACGCGCAAGCCCGGTCCGAAGCTGCACAAGCTCCTGGCCGAGATGCCCGCCGAGACGCTGGCGGCGGAAGCCCGTCGCAATCTCGAAATCCTGATGCTGCATGATCCCGCAAAGGTCGACGGCGTGGCCATCCACATGCAGATCATGAACACCACGCGCGCCAAGACGCGCAGCCGCGACATGGGTCAGGCCTATCGCCTGAGCGAAGTGCTGCCGCGCGTGCGCACGCCGCTCACCGGCATCTGGGGCGAGTTCGACTCGACGACCTTTCCCCATATCCAGGAGCGCATCGACCTGTTCCGCGCGCTGCAGCCGGACTTCCAGATGAACCTCATCCCGGGCGCCGGCCACTGGGTCGCCTACGAGGCCGCCGACGCCTTCAACCGCAAGCTCATCGAGGTGTTGCGATGAAGACCGAGATCGCCGAGATCGCCGACCGCATCTACCGCTTGTCGACCTTCGTCTCACGAGTGGGTCCGACGGGACTGACGTACAACCAGTTCCTGATCGACGCCGAGGAGCCGTTGCTGTTCCACTACGGCCAACGCTCGCTCTTTCCGTTGATCTCCGCTGCAGTGAAAGAGGTGATGCCGCTCGAGCGCTTGCGTTGGCTCACCTGCAGCCACGTCGAGTCCGACGAGGCCGGCGCGCTCAACGAATGGCTTGCCGTCGCGCCGCACGCCACGCCGGCACACGGGCAGGTCGGCTGCAACATCTGGCTCACCGACATGGCCAACCGGGCGCCGCGCGCGCTGAAGGACGGCGAGGTGCTCGACCTCGGCGGCAAGCGGGTGCGCTGGCTCGACACGCCGCACGTACCGCACAACTGGGACGCCGGCCTTTTGTACGAGGAGACCACGGCCACGCTGTTCAGCAGCGACCTGTTCACGCAATTCGGCACGGTCCCTGCTACCAGCGACGGCGACATCGTCGGCCCTGCGATCGCCACCGAGAAGGCGGTGCCGTTCATGCCCGCGACGCCGCAGGCAGAGCCGACCTTGCGTCGCCTGGCGAGTCTAAAACCCCAGACCATCGCCCTGATGCATGGCCCCGCCTTCAAGGGAGATTGCGCTGCCGCCCTCGGTGCGCTGGCCGACTACTACGCTCAGCGGCTCACCTCGGGGCCGCGCAAGTAATTCCTCTCCCCCGCTAGGGGGAGAGGCGAAGAGAGGGGGTTGAAGGAGCTTTCGCAGCCCCCTCTCCTAACCTCTTCCCCTAACGGGGGAGAGGAAATTGAATCTCGTTGCCTCACGGCGAGCTCTTGAGGCCGAGCGATTCGAGGTAGCTCCAGCGGATATCGCATTTGGAGAACGGCAGGCTGTCGAGGTACTGGTCGATCGCATGAGCGGTCACCTCTGGCGCGGGCTTGTCGCGCCGCCGGCCGTCGGCGAAGGCCACGAGTTCGTTCCAGCCTTCGGGGCGGCGGATCGATACGACCGTCGAGGGCGTGTCGAGGTTCTTGTAGGTCCAGAAGGCCCAACCGATGCCCATGGCCTCGTGCAACTTGCGGAAGCCTTCGTTCCAGGCGTCAGTGAGCTCGCCGGTCTCGCCGAGGAAGAGCGGCACGTTGTAGCGGTTGGCGAAGTCGAGATGACGCTGGATGGAATCGCGCCGGGTGCTGGCCCAGAACGAGTGATAGGTGTAGGCGAGATTGTCGGCGAAGGGCGGCCCGAACATGGCGAAGCTCGAGCTCCACTGGCCGCCGGCCAGGAAGACAACGCGACCGGGGTCGACTTCGCGGATCGTCGCCGTCACCTCCTTGTAGAACGGCTCGAGCCGCGGATTGAGCGTACCGACGTCGTGATAGGGCGCGATCGGCTCGTTCAGCAGGTCGTAGCCCAGGATTGTCGGCTCGCCATGGTAGCGGAGCGCAATGGCGCGCCACAGCTTGATCGTGAGTGCGCGATCGCGCGGCGCGTAGAACATCAGCGGATAGCCAGGGCCGTCATCGTGGTTGATCCCGGTCTGGCCCCCCGGCGCGGCATGTAGGTCGAGGATCACCAGCAGGCCCGCCTGTCTCGCCCATCCCACGACCCGGTCGAGCAGCGCCCAGCCGTCGCCCTCGATCGCGCCGTCCTCGGTCATGAACAGCCGGTAGTGCAAGGGAATGCGCACGGTGTTGAAGCCGGCCGCCTTGATGAAGGCGATGTCGTCGCGTCCGACATACGTGTCGCGGAAGCGTTTCCAAAAAGCCGCCGCCTTGTCGCGGCCGAGCAGGCGCTCGAAGGCATCGGCGATCTGATAGGGAGCTTTCGCAACCTCGAACTTGAACATGTAGCCCTCGGGCATCAGCCAGTTGCCGAGGTTGATGCCCTTGATCGCCAGCACGCTGCCGTCGGGGACGACGAAGGTCTTTCCTTCGACGCGCACGAGAGGTTCCGCGTGGGCGGAGGCCACGACGCCGAGCAGCACGAACAGGGCAACGACCAGACGCATCCCTGCGACTATATCTGCAAGCCCGACAAATCGCTGCAGTGACAACCAACCGGCCCGGGGTAATGTCGGCGCCCATGCTGCTTGCGTCCCTGCTCGTGCCGATGGCCGTGGCGGCCGTCGTCTTTCTGATCCAAAGACTGCGCCTTCCCGCCTTCCTCGCCCTGATGGCCACTGTCGTGGTGTACGGCATTGCTGCCGACATGACTTTCCAGTCAGTCGGCAAGGCCTTCGGTCAAGGTTTCGGCACCGCTCTCGAGCAGACCGGCCTGCTGGTGATCGCCGGCGCGCTGGTCGCGACGCTGGTGCTGCGCGCGCCGTTGGGCACCGGCACGTCCGCGCTGGCCGGAGCGCTGACCGGTCTCGGCGCATCGGCATCGGCGGGCCTCGCCCTGTTGCAGCCGGCCGGCCAGGAAGCGCCACGACGCGCCTGCGGGATGGCGCTCACCCTCTTGTCCTTTGCTGCCTTGGTCGCGCCGTCGCCGCTTGCCGTCGCCTCGGCTTCGGTCATGAAGGTCGGCAACAGCGCGACGCTGATGGTGGCGCTGCCGGCCGCCGTCCTCGCGTCACTGCTCGGGTGGTGGCACGTCGCCCGCCAGCTGCCGGCGAGCGACGTCGTGGGCCGTCTGGACTGGTCGTGGCTGGCCGTGGGCCTGCCGATCGTACTGCTGATTGTGCAGTCGGTGGCGCAGATGCCGAGCGAGCCGCTCGGCAAGGGCGGTGCGCGCGAGTTCTACATCGGCATCAGCGCGCCGCTGATGTTGACGGCGATCGCCATCACGCTGGGCGTGCTGTTCGCCCGGGGCTGGCAGCCGTCGGCGTTGGCCGGGCGCAACTGGGCGCCGCTGTTGATGGCGGTGGCGGCTTCGGGCGGTTTGTCACGCGTGTTCGACGAGACCGGCATGGCCGAGCTTCTCGCGGAGCATGCGCTTCATCCGCGCTTCGGCCTGCTGACCCCGTTTCTCGCCGCCGCCATCGTGAAGACGATGCAAGGCAACTCGCTCACTGCTGTGCTCACCGCCTCAGGCATGGTCGAGCCGATGTTGCCGGCACTCGGACTCGACAGCAGCCTCGGTCGGTCGCTGGCTGCCGCCGCCATCGGCGCCGGCTCCATGGCGATCTGTCACATCAACGACCCGTTCTTCTGGATCGCCGCCTCGTTGGGGCGGCTCAGCCCGAGCCGTGCCCTTTCGGTCGTGTCGCTCGGCAGCTTGGTGATGGCTGCCGGCGCTTTGTTCATGATTGCCGCGGTGAAGCAGTTTCTGTAGCGCCGTCCGAGCTGGTGCGCACCGGGTTGTTGATGTCCTTGGTGATATTCTGGACCATCTTGTCGGCGATCTGACCGACCTTCGCGCCGAGGTCGGCCGACGACACTTCGTGACGGACCGCCTCGGCTGCGTTGGACAAGGCAGTCCGTCCGATGCCCAGGGCCTTGGCGCCCGTCCCGCCCAACACGTCCCGCTCGGTCTGCGACAACGGGACGAGGGCGCCCACCGCCGCCCCGAGCGCCGCACCCAAGGCCGCCATCAGGATGGGCTGCTCTTCGATCAGCCGGGCAAGACTCTGCCGCGCGTCGTCCATCATGGTCTGTGCCTGCTCTGAAATCTGTGATGCCATTTGACCGGCCTGCTGGCGGCCCTGCTCGAGCATCTGGTTGCCCGACTCCACGCCGGACTGGACGCGCTGCTGAACGTCGTCGCGCGTCTGGTTCAAGGTGTCTCTTGCACCGTCGACGGCGGAGGACGCGCTGTCGGTGGCGGAGCGCAGGCTGCTCGCGATCCCTTCGCGCGCTGCGCCGATCGTGCTCGCCACGCCCTCGCGGGCCGAGCTCAAGGTGCTCGCGACCTGCTCGCGCGCGGCAGTTGCCGTTCCAGATACGCGTTCGCCTACCGCGGAGGCGGTATCGGCAGCGGCATTGGCGGCGCGCGTCGCAGCCCCTTTCGCTACGCTCGCCGCACTCGAGGCCGCGCTGGCGGCCGCCACGCCGACCGTCGCCCCGGCGCTCTTGAACGCCGAGGAGGCCACCCCCATCACGTCGGCACCGGTCGTGCGCGTGAGAAGCATGGTGATCCCGGCCCCGATCAACAGCGCCGAAACAGGATTGGCGCGGGCCTGATCGGCCAGCCCCTTCAGCATCGACAGGCCGCTGTCCTTGAGCAAGGCGATCGCCTCGTTGGACAGCGCCGACGGCGCCACGCCCTCGCGCAGCTGGCCCAGAGTATCGGCCAATCCGAGCCTCGCGGCGGCCGCTTCGCGCTGCAACTGGCTGGTCGATGTCATGACAGGCTCTCCTCTACCATGCGCTTGTCGCGCGACAGCGAGTTCAGGGTGCGCTCCGGCGTGAGCTCCTCGGGGTCCAGGCGGTTCTGCCCCATCAGGAACAGCACCAGGCCGATGACCGCTGCACCGCCGGCGACGAGAAGGATGGCGACGGCCGGCGACAGGCCGGCGGCGATCAGGACGCTGACCAACGCCTGCAACACCATGCCGAGCGCGGCGATGAGGAAAATCGCGCCGATCAGCAACATGATCAGGCCGGCGCGGAAGTTGGCGAGCTTCTCGGAAAATTCGGCACGTGCGAGCCGGAACTCGGCCTGCACGAGATCGGCGCTTTGCGCGAAGGCCGTGGTGGTGAGGGTGACGACGCCCGGTCGGCCCAAGGTACCTTGCATCATGTCGCGCTCCCGTTCCCGGAGGCACCGGACTGGCCGCTGCTCGATTCAGTATTTGCACCGTTGGAAGAGGCGGTCACGCCCGCCTTGATCATGCGGGACAGGGCGAAGCCGACCAGCGCCGCGCCCGCAATCAGCACGACCGGTTGCGAGCGACCGAACTCAGCAGCGGAACTCAGCAGCTCGCCGACACTCTTTTCCCGCAAGTTGTTCGCCAGTCGATCGATCTTCTGCCCGGCGTCGCGAACGTAATCGGCGACAGCGGGCGATTGCCCCGCCACGCTGTCGGCGACCGCTTGCGCGGTCCGCGCCGCACTTGCCGCCGCATCTGCGCCGGCCTCCTTGGAGCGATCGGCAATATCCTCGGCCTTGCGACTCAGCGCTTGGCCCACTTCCTGGCCGATGCCCGCCGCCTCTTCTCTGACCGACATGGAGCCTCCCTTCATTGGCCATCTTTGAACGGGGGTTCATGCAGCCGGTTGCACGGAATGTGGCGGACCCTGGACGCACGCGTCGGTGCAGCTCCGCACGGAACACTGGTGCGGAGGCGACGTTGGCCTTGCTGTCACCCCACAGAGGAGGAGCCGATGAGCAGCACCACCGACAAGATCAAAGGCGCGGCCAACAAGGCTGTCGGCAAGGCCAAACAGGGTCTTGGCGAGGCGACGGACGACGCCGAGCTCAAGAGCAAAGGCAAGCTGCAGGAGGCCAAGGGCCACATGCAGAAGGCAACCGGCGACGCCAAGTCGGCCATCAAGAAGGCCGGCGACCTGTAGCGCATAGCCAGATGAACTGATCCCACAAAAGGCGGCCCTCCGGCTGCCTTTTGTTTTGTGCAGCTTCTCAGGTGGCGACTTGCGGCCGCGCTGCCTCGACAAGCGAAGACGGGCGGCAAGTAAAACGCCGAGTTCGCCAAGTCACCAAGATGGTTGCGCCGTCTTTGGCGAGCGGGTCGAGGTCCGCCGGACTTCGCCATCTGAGCCATCATCGGGGCGGGCCGCTTCGTGGCGTACGCAAGTGCTGGAGCAGCCGTGTCGCTCCGCGCTAGTTTGCCGGCCAATGGAAGGACCCGTTAGGGAGCTGTTGAGGCTGCCGGACTTTCTGCGGCTGTGGCTGGTCGGCGCATTCGCCAACGCCATGCGCTGGCTCGAGCTGCTGGTGTCCGGCCTGTTCGCCTACGAAGCGACTGGATCGGCGCTGGCCGTCACCGGCGTCGTCGCCGCGCGACAGCTGCCGCAACTGATGTTCGGGGCATTTGCCGGCGCCGTTTCCGAGGCGGTGAACCGCAAGCTGATCGTGATGCTGGCCTTGGTCGTCCCGGCGACCATCTCGACGGTTCTGGCGTCGCTCGCGACGATGGGGCGTCTCGAGCTGTGGCAAATCACGCTCGCCAACCTGCTCTCCGGCACCATGTGGGCGACCGAGATGTCGACGCGACGTCGCATGGTCGGCGAGGTGGCCGGGTCGCACCGGATCGTACCGGCAATCGCCCTCGACTCGGCGACCAATGCCGCGACGCGTATGCTGGGGCCGCTGCTGGGCGGGCTGGCCTTTCAGTGGCTCGGATTGAAGGGCGCCTACACGCTCACCGCCCTCGTCCAGTTCGCCGGCGCTTTCGCCATGGCCGGTCTGCTCCACCCGCAGGTGACGCGACGTCTGGAGCTGCGCCGGATCCCGCAAGAAATTGCGGAGGGCCTGTCGTTCGCGCGCAACAAGCGGACGATCCTGCTGGTTTACGGAATCACCATCGTCACCAATGCGTTCGCGTTCTCCTATTCGGGTCTGGTCGCGCCGCTCGGCCTGGGCGCCTTCCAGGTCTCGCCCGCCTTGGTCGGCCTGTTGGCCGCGGCCGAGCCGATCGGCTCGCTTCTGGGCGGCACCCTGCTCGCCGCCGGCCTGATGCGAATGGACAGCCGCCTGCTGTTTGCCGGCGGCGCCGCCTTCTTCATGGTCGGGTTGATCGTGACGGCCTTGTCGCCCTCCTACTGGCTGGCTTTGGGCGTGCTGATCCTGGGCGGCTTCGGCACGGCGGGCTTCAGCAACATGCAGACGACGCTCATGCTGACCGAAGCGCCGCCCAGCATGCGGTCCCGCCTCATGGGCATTGTCACGGTGTGCATCGGCACCGGCCCGCTCGGCGTCTTGATGGCAGGCGGCTTGGCCGCCGAGCTCGGCCCGCGCCACGCCGTGCTCCTGATGGCGAGCCTGGGATTGGCGGCTACCGGCCTGCTCGTCATCGCTCTGGGCGGCCGCCGGCCATAGCCAATGCAACGAACAGCCGCAGCCATCATTGACGGTGAAAGAGGGTCAAATCGACGGCATCGGCTTGGAAATGGACGGCGACGGCCGACATTGCCCGCGAGGTCGGCCCCGATGGCAACGCGTTGCGCGGCGTCAGTGCCGGAAATCGACGACGAAGGTTCACGCCTTCGCCTGAGCGATGAACTCGTCAAACGGCTGGGCAGCTTGCGCAGAGCCTTTAGTTGACACGGGCGCCTTGGCAACCGTGACGGTCGTCGTCGCGTTGGCCGTGCAGAAGGAGCATAGCCATGAAATTCCTGCCCGTCGCAGCCATCGCCTGCCTCATCGCCTTGAGCGCCTGCAGCGTGAAGGAGGAGAGGACCGTCCAGCAGCCGGCGCCAGCCGCCGTGGTCGCAACCCCCGCGCCTTCCTCGACTGTGTACACCACAGCACCGCCTGCGACCGCGACCACCGTCTACACGCGTTAGCTTCATTGCGCCGCGCCGGTCGCTCGACCGGTGGCGGCGTCTCTGCCGCAAGCCTCTTGAAACCTCGGCGAGCAATATTAGATTGCCTCGCCGCGGGGTGCCTGTTCATGGGTTCCGCAGCGATGGGTTCCGCAGCGATTGTTTCCGCATGTTGCTCTACGGAGGACGTGATGACGCAATTCGTCGAGGTTTTGCCGGCCACCGATTCCACGGAACAGCCCTGGCAAGCGACGCCGCGGCCGGAGTGGCCGTCCAGTTCAGCAAAATCCGGTCCTGTCGAGTGCGTTCCAGACGAGGACACGGCGCTGTCTCACCGCCCGCCGCCGTCACTGTGGCCGCGGGTTTTTCCCGGACTTTGATCGTCGACCCATAGGGGCCGCGAGCGGCTGGACAGCGGCCGCGCCGCGGCCGTGAACGTGGAGGTTCGCCATGGCATTGATGTTCCAGGATCCGTTTGAAACCCTGTTGCAGTTCCAGCAATCGCTCGACCAGCTGCGATCGAGCGATTGGCTGCAAACCAGCCCAAGCGGAGGCGGAAGCTACCCACCGCTAAACGTGTTCCGCAAAGGCGACGACATCATCATCATTGCCGAGGTGCCCGGGGTGCCCAAGCAGGATTTGCACATCGAGGCCAAGGGTAAGACCATTCGCATCGCCGGCGCCAAGAACTTCGGCGCGGACGCCAATGCCAGCATTCATCGCCGCGAGCGGCGGGGCGGGCAGTTCGACCGTGCTATAACCCTGCCGATCGAGATCGACTCGGAGCGAATCAAGGCGGAATGCCGCGACGGGATCCTGGCTATCTATCTTCCGCGCGCCGAGAGCGACAGGCCGCGCAGCATCGCCATCACCTGAACGGGGAGGAAGACATGGCACAGCCGCTGGAAGTCCAGGAAAAGAAGGAGTTGGTCGCCAAGGGAGAGAAGACGGTCCCGGCACGCTACTACGTGCCCAGCACCGACATCTTCGAGACCGACGATGCGCTCAAGCTCGTCATGGAGGTCCCTGGCGTCGACCGCAAGGACATCGACATCCGATTGGAAGAGGATGTGCTGCGCGTCGAGGCGCGCATCGATCGATCGAAGTACGACGGCATGGAGCCGCTCTATACGGAGTACGGTGTCGGCCACTTTACGCGGTCCTTCACCTTGTCGCACCGCATCGACCAGCAGCAGATCGCGGCGGCGCTGAGCGACGGAGTTCTCACGCTCACGCTCAAGAAGGTCCAGCAGGCCCAGCCGCGGCGGATCGAGATTCGCTAAGCGGTCGGCTTCCTCGCCAAGGCAATCTTGCGGCGGCTGTCCTGGGCGATCGAACCGTCAGGACGGGCAAGTAGCGCCAACGAGCGGCGCGCTGCCGGTCGCAACTCGCCAGCAGGTTGCCGAAGGAGCTTGCCTCGGAGAAGCGCATCGCGGCTTGCGCCGCCACCACCGGACCGAATTCGCGCAACCGGCCGTCAGTCCCATGCCGAGAACCACCGACGAACAGCTGATCGAGCGCCCGCCCGACCTCGAAAGACCGCGCACTTCTTAGCCGAGCGTCATGTCGCCGCTCGCGCAGCCCGCTAGGCCGCCACGATGAAAGCTTTCGCTTTGGCGTCGTAATCGGCATAGCCCAGCGTGGTGCGCAGCTCGGGTGGCGGCAGGGCGGTCTTGGCCTCCGCCTCGCCCGCTTTGAGGGCGGCCAGCCCGGCCTTCATTCCGGCCGTCGCCGGAGACAACATGCCGGTCGGGTACGTGCCGATTTTGAAGCCCAGCGCGGCCGCCTCCTTCTGCGACGGGGTCGCGCGCGGTGCTCCGGGCGAGAGCACCACGAAGGACGGCCGGCCCTGGGCTGCCGCAATGCCGCGGCGGATTTCATCGTCATCGGCGGGCGAGTCGAGGAACATGATGTCGGCCCCTTCCTCGACGTACATCTCGATACGGGCGACCGCTTCGTCGATGCCCTGCGTCGGCCGGCAGTCGGTGCGGGCCAGCACCAGGATGCCCGATTCCTTCGCCGCCTCGACGGCCGCCCGCATCTTCATGCGAGCCTCCTCGCGCGGAAGACACGGCTTGCCGGCCGCCGTCAGGGCCCGCGGCGTGATCTTGTCCTCGATCAGGACCGCCGCCGCACCGGCGCGGCCATAGGCGCGCACCGTGCGCTGCACGTTCATCGCATTGCCGTAGCCGTGATCGCCGTCGGCCAGGACCAGCAGGTCGGGCGCTGCGCCATGCACCATGTTGAACGAGTCGAACATCTCGCCGAACGAGATGAGATCGAGGTCCGGGCCGCCCAGCCGGCTCGCCGCAACGCAGGAGCCCGACAGAAAGGCCGTCTTGAAGCCGGCGCCAGCAGCGAGCTTTGCCGACAGCCCGTCCCATACCGCTGGCATCACGATCAGGCCAGGCTCGCCGAGCACGGCGCGCAGGCGATCGGGGGCAGTCTGGGAATGGGCAGTCATGGGATCCTCCAAAGCTTCCGGGCTTGTTGCAACAATATCAGCGCCCAAAACCACGGCGATACTGCGATCTCTCTGCCAGTCCCACCAGCGGCTTGAGCAACGATATGGAACTCTCGCCGCAAGTGCCCGTTGAATGAGCACTACAGCCGGGAACGCTCATGGTCGACACCGTCATCGTAGAATCCGACGCCCAGCCCGCTTCCGCCGTATCGTGGCCCGCCGTCATCGCCGGCGGCTTTGTCGCCGGAGCGATAACGCTCCTTCTGCTGGCGCTCGGCGCGGGCATCGGCTTCAGCGTCGTTTCGCCCTGGTCGGGGGCGCCCGATATCAGCTCGACCAAGGCTGCTACCGTGGCCGGCATCTACATGTGCGTGACAGCGGTCATGGCGTCGGCACTGGGGGGCTACATCACCGGCCGCCTGCGGGTGCGCTGGGCCGGCGCGGTGAGCCACGAAGCCTACTTCCGCGATACCGCACACGGTCTCCTCGCCTGGGCGTTCGCGACCGTCCTGGGCGCGGCCCTTCTGGGCTCCGCGGCGACCGCGATCACGAGCGGAGCCGCCTCGGGCTCCAGGCCGGCCGCACTCGCCACGAGCACGACCGGGAGCGGCGCCAACGATGTTGTCGCGCCCTATCTCGATCGACTGTTCCGACCGGACTACGGTGCTTTGTCCCGACGGCAACCGGCCGTTGCGGCGGTAGGCGGTCGCGATTTGGGCGCCGATCGCGATGACGCACGGCGCATTCTCGCCTCGCCTCGCGATCTGTCGGACGATGACCGCCAGTTTCTGGCGCAGATGGTCTCGGCCCGCACCGGCCTACCGCAGGCCGACGCGGAAAAACGCGTCACGACCGTGCACGACGAGCTGCGCGCCGCGCTGGATCAAGCGCGTCGAATTTCCATGCACCTGTCGTTCTGGCTGGTTGCTTCCATGTTCCTCGGCGCCCTGGCCGCAGCGCTGGCCGCGACGGAAGGCGGCGCCCAGCGCGATGGCCGGGACTTCCTGTGACTTACAATCCGTCATCCCCACTGAGGCCGAGCGAAGCTCCGGTCGGGATGTCGACAAGCTTTTGAACTCGTAGTCCACACCCCTAATGGAGACGATCATGGGTCGTTCGATCCTGCTTTGGCTGCTTGGCGTGCCGATCCCGATCATCATCCTTCTGGCGCTGTTCTGGCACTGACCTTCAGGTCCAGAAGGGCCGTGCCTTGGCGAACCGGCTGAGCCGGCCGCCCAGTCGATCGAGGTCCTTCTTCGCCAGTCGCTCGGCGTTCTCGGCGACCATGCCGACCGCGGGCGCCAGATCGAGCCGCGTCCCTTGAGCAAGCTCCTCCGCCAAGCGTGTGAAAGTGCCGAGGTCGTTGATATTGCCCAGTCGCTTCTGCAAGGCGTTGCACCGAGCCAGGTATGACTCGGCGTCCCCGTCGTAGAGGCTCTGCAAGTACTGGATGCCGTAGCGCAGCTTTTTGAGGCTCTTGCGAAGCCGGTGGAGGCTGGTCGGCTGATCTACGTCGCAAGCCCGCAGCCGCTTGCCGACTTTCCGCTCCAACCGCGACAGCATCGCCGGTGCTTCGTCCTCAAGCGGACGAGGAGCGAAGCGCTTCAAGACGGCGCCCTTCTCGGAAGTCCACAGGCGCATCGCCAGGACAAAGCGCGAGAATGGCGCCTCCAGGAGGGCCTTCTTGGCTGCCTGGTGCGCCGAATGGCGGCGCTGGGAGGCGAGCTCCCTCAAGGATCTCGCAAGCACGAGGTCCGCCGCTCCGTCGACCGTTCTGGGCAAAGTCTCCTCCAGGAACACATCCCAGTCGCGCGCGGCCCCGAGAACCTGGCCCAGGCGACGCAGCTCGTCTTCAAAATGCCCGGCGGCATGCGCCTCAAGAAAAGGCTCGAACAAGACCAAGAGCGAGCGAAGCCGACGAACATCGATCCGCATCCGATGGACGCCTTCCTGGCTATCGCCGTGCAGCACGACCGGCTGATGGGCCATCAGGTCGTCGACCAGACGCGCGGCGAGGACGCGGAAAGCCTCCTTGAGCGAGAGCCCGCCCTCGAGGGAAATGCTCTCTTCCTCATGCGGATGGGGACGCGCGCCGTCGACCAACTGGAAGCCGCGCTGCGCCTTGCTTTCAATCAACAGGGAGAGAGGGACGGTCTCGAGAAGCTCGAGCCCCAGCCGCATCAGAGCCGCCGGCTGGCCTTCCTTCAGCTCGAGTTCCAGTTCCCGCACCGGCTGGCTGCCGGATGAGGCTACGACGGCCCCTTCATCCAGGGCGAGCTCGATCTTCGCTCCGGCCGCCGGCCGCAGCGTCACAATGGTCCGGGTGATCTCGGTGCGGAACACCGGTCGGATGTCCGCCCCCGTGACGCCCTGCAAAGGAAAAGCAGCTACCTCGGCCAATCGGCCAAGGTCCGGTTGCGGACCGTCGACCGCCCACTCCCATTCCTGGCGCTCGAACGTGCCGTTGCCGCTGGACTTCACGGTCTGGCGAAAGCGCTGCGCGTCCGCGGTGAGCTCGCGAACCCGCAGCGTGAAGCCGGCCTTGCTGAGCTTTCGGTCAGGTGAATCGAAATAAGTCGTATTCAGAACCTTGACCTGCCGCGCGCCGTCGTGGCCGGCGCGGTCGAGATACCGCTCAACGCGTCGCCGTGCCTCCGGCGACAGCGCGAACTTCAATTCGGTTTCCATTCACTCCGAACGACGAACGCGTACAAAGGTTCAGTGCAATTCTCGCGGGCCGGGCGCCACTCCGGCTGGCCATGTGTCGCTACCTACGCACCGTGAGGTCATGGCCGCTGCTTCTCGGATTTCCGCTCCTTGGGTGGTTTCTCTCCCACTTCGGCTCCCGTGCGTTTAGCTGCGTGTCTGCGTTCCACGCCGCCGCGAGTGGCAATTCGATACACCCTTTTTTCGCGAGCTGCCTAGTCCCCGTTTTCCAACAGGACCAACGGTAAGGTTTGACAAAAGCCGCCAATTGGTATTGGCGCACTGCCCACCTCGCGTTCCTCGCCCGTCAGCAGGTCGCGCGTCCGTGTGCCACGCAGCGCGTCGAGGCAAAGCGACGTATCGTGCCAAATCGGTCCAAGCTGCAGGTCCGTCCCGCCCTGCTGCAGCGCAAAAGGAAGCCGCGGCACTGCAACCAGCAGCCACTCCCGACCGAAGCGGCGCAGGAAGGCGACCACGTGATCGGCAGCAGGCCCTTCCGCGCCGACGGGTTCATAGCTGCCGTCGGCGAACAGCGCCGGCTTGCGGCCGCGCAGAGCCAGCAAGTGCGCGATCAGGAGCTGCTTGACATGCCCGTCCCGCCATTCGCGGCGCTTCTGCTGCGGATCGCGGCTATCGAGAGCGGCCATGCGCACCGAGAACTCGACCGGACGTCGGTTGTCGGGATCGACCAGGCTCAGATCCCAGAACTCGTTACCCTGGTACAGATCCGGGATGCCTGGGACCGACAGCCGCAATGCGCACTGAACAAGACCGTTGAGGGCGCCGGCCGGCGCGATGCGCTGAATGAAGGTTGCGATTTCCTCCAGCAGCTGCGGCAGTGCCGCATCGGCGACAAAACGCATGACGAGGGTCCGTGCCGCCTGCTCGTAGCGTTCATCGATGGCGGCCCAGTCGGTGCGCAGCTTGGCCTCGCGCAGGGCTTTCTCCTGCCACGCGGCCAAGCGTTCGGCAAAAGTCGCCCGTCCGTGCCGATCGCCGGGTCTCAGGTCGAATGGCCACGCTCCGATGATGGTCTGCATGAGCATGGCAATGTCGCCGGGAGCGGGAGAGCCGTGCTGGCAGAGCGGCCGCAGCGCCTCCACCCAGCGCTTCTGGAGGGCCGGCCATTCCCCTGCCATCTCGCTCAACACGGCCAGGCGCGCGCGGACATCCTCGCCACGCTTGTGATCGTGCGTGGCCGTGGCGAGCAGCGCGCGGGGATGGTCCTTGGCGCGCGCCTGGACGCGGGCATGGAATGCCTCGGCCGACAGCGAGAAGGTCTCGACATCGAAGCCCACGTCGTTGCGCGACACGAGGCGGCCGTAGCGATAGAAGGCCGTGTCCTCGACCGACTTCGCCGCGACCGGGGCGCTCAACTGCTGGAAGCGGGCGACTGCGTGGGCTTTGTCCGGACTCTGGAACAGTCCAACGACCGGCGCGATCGCCCAGCGATCGGTGGCAAGACAGGTGCGATGCGCGCCGTCGGCTGCCTGCGCCAGGATGGCCCTGTCGTCGGCCGACAAGCATCCGGCGACGCCGTAGGTGCGATAGACCGGAAAGTGGACGAGGAGCTCGGCCAGCACCCGTCGCAGCGTCGTCGGCGCAAGCTCGCCGCCGGAAAACGCCGCGGCACAGGCGTCGAGCTGGGCGGAAAAACTGCGGGCGACTATTTCGCGTCGCGCCAATTCCTCCTCGGGCGCGAAGCCGGCCGGCCGGCCGCTGAGCGAAGCCCATGCGGCGCCGAGACTCTCCTCGCCACGGGCGTCGTGCTGCAAGGCGCTGACGTCGTTCATGAAGTCATAGCCGGTGGTGCCGTCGCACGCCCAATCCAGCGGCAGCCGCTCGCCGCGCAGCAGAATCTTCTCGACCACCAGGAGCGCGTCGACGCCCAACCGCTGCCGGAGCTTGCGGCAATAGGCGGCCGGATCGGTGAGACCATCGATGTGGTCGATGCGCAAGCCATCGACCAGGCCCTCGGCATGCAGACGCAAGGGCAAGGCGTGCACCGCCTCGAATGCAGCGTCGTCCTCCATGCGCAGGCTGACGAGCTCGTTGATGTCGAAGAAACGCCGCCAGTTGATGCGGTCGGAGGCGGTCCGCCACCAAGCCAGCCGCCAGTGCTGGCGGGCCAGCAGGTCGGCGAGCGGACGATCGCAGTCGCCTTCAGCGAGTGGAAAACGATGCGAGTAGTACGTGATTGCGTGAGCCTGGCGGTCGATGCCGAGTTCGCCCGCGGCCAGCGTTTCCTCGAGGGGGCGCCCCAGGACGGGAAGCAGGACCTTCTCGTCCGCCTCCCAATCGATGTCGAAGAAACCGGCATAGCGGCTGGCGCTGCCGTGGCGCAGGACATCCGTCCACCAGGCGTTGCGCATGTCGGCCGCCATGTGGTTGGGCACGATGTCGAGAATGAGACCGAGGCCGGCGCCGGCGAGTGCTGCGTGCAGGCGCCTCAGGTCCTGCTCACCGCCCAGCTCGGGATTGACTGTCGTGGGATCGATGACGTCGTAGCCGTGCGTCGAGCCGGGACGGGCCGTCGCAACGGGCGACGCATAGACGTGACTGATGCCGAGCCGCGAGAAGTACGGCACCAGCCTCTCGGCGTCCGCGAAGGTGAAGCCGCGGTGGAATTGCAGCCGCACCGTCGCGCGCGGCGTCATGAGCGCCGGCCGTCGATCGCCTTGGCGCGTCGCAGCACGGCGGGCGCTTCGAACAAATCCTGCGCCAGCGGCGGCAGGCGCCTTCGCCAGTTGGGATGCTCGTCGACGGTGCCGGGCAGGTTCGGCTGCTCGGCTAGTCCCAGCAGGTCCTCGGTCGGCGCCAGGATCAAGGCCGAGGGCGACTGGGCGACGTAGGTCAGCGCCGCATCGACCGCCGGTCCGGAGTCGTCCGCTGCGGGCGGTGGGGGCTCCGCCGCCCCCGATTGGCTGAACGCCCGCCACAGTCTCGCGCGATCCTTGGCCCGCTCGCCCTCCTCATGCTCTTGAGCGCGGCCCAGCGCGGCACGGGTCCTGATGTCCGTGCCGCTCCACCAGCCTGCGACCGTCGGCAGATCGTGCGTGGTGGTCAAGGCCACGGCGTCGCGCCGCCACCGCGCCGGCGACTTGAACGACTGGCGCGCGCGCTCGAACCACAGCACATCCATTCCGGCAATGCCGGCGCGGCGCAAGCGGCTACGGAACCCGGGTGGCACCGTGCCCAGGTCCTCGCCGATCACGACGGCACCGCGGCGCCGCGATTCGAGGGCCAGCAGGTTGAGCAGGTCGTCCAGGGGATAGGTGAGGAAGGCACCTTCCGCGGCCGATGCACCGCGCGGAATGAGCCACAGGCGCATCAGCCCCATGGCGTGGTCGATGCGCACGCCGCCGGCATGGCGCAGCGCGGCCCGGACCGTGGCGAGAAACGGCTCGAAGCCGCGGGCGACGAGGGCCGCCGGGGAGAAGCCGGTGAGGCCCCAATCCTGCCCCTGCGGATTGAAGATGTCGGGCGGCGCGCCAATCGACAGATCGAGCAGCAGGTCGGATTGCCGCGACCAGGCATGGCTGCCGTGACGGTCCATGCCGATCGCGAGGTCGCTCAGCAGCCCGATGCGCATGCCCGCGCCAAGCGCTGCCGCCTGCGCCGCAGCAAACGACCGATCGGTCACCCACTGGAGGAAGAGGTGATATTGGACTGCGGTCTTGTCCGCCGGTTCATGCCCGTGCGCCGGCCAGTCGCTGCAAAGCCCCGGTCGCTCGGCGTCCAAAGCCTCGAACCGGGCGTGAGCCTGCAAGGCCTCGCCGCCTTCCTTGACGAACCGTTCGAAGTCCGCCGCGAGCGCACCGCCCTCGGAGAGGTCGTGCGAACGGAACTGCTCGAACAATCGACGCAGCATCGTGAACTTGGTCGGACCCGCTGCCTGCCAATCGATGAGAGCGGCGTGTTCGAATTGGTCCGTCTGGGGCGATGAGCACGCGGCAACGCGCTCGACCGGGAAGACGAGAGTCGGGTCGGCGTAGAGTGGATTGAGGAACAGCCGGCTCGACGGTGAATAAGGTCCACATCGGCCAGGGTTCGAAGCGAACAGGCTGTGCACTGGGCTGAGCGCCACGGCATCGGCGCCCTGCGCTGCCGCCGCCTGCGCGAGATCGCGGACTGCGCCGGCATCGCCGATGCCGCCGTCGCCCTCACGGCGCAGGCTGTAGACCTGCGCCGCCACGCCCCACATACGCTGTCCATCGCCCACCTCTTCCAGCGTGAAACAGCGTGCCGGCGCCACGGCGAGCGTCACCTCGCGATCGGCGAAGCGTAGCTGATGATAGCCCGGCAATGCGATCGGAGGGACCCCAGCGACGTTGCCGCCGCGCAGGGTGATCGGCAGGACGTTGCCGTCCTCCAGCACCAGCTCGGCTGCGAGCTTCGATTCCGATGCCAGGTTGGGGAGCAGCGTTCGCGCGCCGACTCGCGTCGTCACCAGAGGCGGCACCTCCGCGACATCGCCACTGTCCGGCATAGCCTCGAGCAGTCGTTTCAGGGACTCGCCGCCGACCGTTTGCGGCCGCCCGCTGGCGTCGACCCAGTCCACGGCAATGCCTGCCGCGCGAGCACGCGACCGCAACGCCTCGTCGTTCATCGCGAGGGCTCGAGGAACGCGATCGTGCTAAGCGCTTCGAGGCGCCCCTCGCGCGCTTGCTGGCCGGCGCCCGACCGCGATTCGAACAGCATGTCGCCCTGGGGCGGCTCGATGGAACAGAAATCGCCGCCGAGATTGCAAGCCAACCGCAGCACGCGGCCCGCTCCCAGGCTCCAGGTCGCGACGACGGCGGCCGGTCCGACGGCGGCAGCCGCAATCGCACGCGTCCCCGCAAGCTGCGGCGTCACGACGGAGGCGCGCAGCGCCAGCAGGCGCTTGTAGTAGTCGTGCCACGCCGTGCCTGTGCTGGGGTCCGGCTGCGGGCACGATGCCTGGAAGGTCTCCGCTGCATTGGGATCGGGGATCTGCTCGGCCTTCTCGCCGGCCTGGAAACCCTCGAAGTGTGAGAATTCGCGCCGCCTTCCGTCGCGCACCGCCTTTGCCAGTTCGCCATGATGGTCGGTGAAGAACAGGAACGGCGTCCGAGTGCCGGTCTCCTCGCCCATGAAGATCAGGGGAATCTGGGGGCAGAGGAGTTGCAGCGCGACGGCAGCACGCAGCGCCTCGGGATCGGTATGCTCGGTCAGACGGTCGCCGAAGGGTCGGTTACCGATCTGGTCGTGGTTCTGCAGGAACAACACGAACGAGGTCGGCGGCAAGTCCGCGCTTGGCGTGCCGCGCGGCGCGCCCTTGCGATAGGGCGACGGATCGCCCTGATAGACGAAGCCCTCGGCAAGGCAGCGCGCCAGCTTGTCGGCCGGCCGCTCGGCATAGTCGGCATAGTAGCCGTCGCGCTCGCGGGTGAGCATCACGTGCAGCACGTGATGCGCATCGTCATTCCATTGCGCATTGAACTCACGGCGCAGATGGTCTGCGGCATTGCCGTCGTGCTCGAGGACCAGGTGCACGTAGCGACCCGGCTCGATCGTGCGGCGCACGATGGCGGCCGTCTCGTCCAGCCACAACGGATCACTAATCGCGTGCACGGCATCGAAACGCAGTCCGTCGAAGCGGTATTCCATCAGCCAGTAGAGCGCGTTGCGCGTGAAGTAGTCGCGCACGACAGGCTGCCGGAAGTCGATCGCCGGTCCCCAGGGCGTCGACAGGTCGTCGCGAAAGAAGCCCGGCGCATAGAGGCCGAGATAATTCCCGTCGGGGCCAAAGTGGTTGTAGACCACGTCGAGGAAGATCATCAGGCCAAGACCATGCGCGGCATCGACCAGCGCCTTCAGCTCGTCGGGCGTGCCGTAGGCGCGGTCGGGGGCGAACGGCAGGACGCCGTCGTAGCCCCAATTGCGGCCGCCGGGAAAATCGTTGATCGGCATCAGCTCGACCGCCGTGACGCCGAGCTCGGCGAGCGCCGGCAACCTCGCTTGCACGCCGGCAAAGCCACCCATGGTGCCGGCGTGCAGCTCATAGAGCACTGTGGTGGGCCACGGCTTGCCGGACCAGTCTCCATGCCGCCAGCGATAGGCGGCAGGATCGATCACGACACTGGGATCGTGCACGTCGTCGGCTTGGCCACGTGACGCGGGGTCAGGCACGACAAGGCCGTCGTCGAGCTTGTAGCGATAGCGCGCCCCCGCTCCGGCCCGCGTCTCCACTTCGAACCAGCCCTCCGGCGATCGTTGCATCGGCAGAGTCGGGCCACCCTCGATCACCAGCTCGACCGCACGCTGCGCCGGCGCCCATAGGCGGAAGCGCGTGCGGTCGGCGGCGACGAGCGTGGCGCCGAACGGCATGTCGTAGGCGAAGCGCCTCATCTGGCGCCATCCTGTCGCGCGGCGAGGATGAGAACGACGCTGCGAGCGCCGACCACGACATCCTCTCGCTCCAGCTCCCGCTCCGAGCCGTCCGGATCGGCGCTGTCGATCAGCAAGCGCGACGGCAGGCCGGGCGACGGCAGGTGGAAGCTGTGCTCGTCTGCCGTGGCGTTGAAGAAGACGGTCAGAACCGAAACCAGCCCGTCGCCGTTGCGGCCGGCGCGGCGCAGCACCAGCCGCCGCTCCTCGGGATTGTTCCACGAGTCGGTCGTCATCGGCTTGCCCAAGGCATCGAACCACGAGATGTCGCGGACGCCCGGCAAAAGCTCCTCCTGGCCGTGCAGGAAGCGCGGCGCGCGCAGAACGGCGTGCTCACGGCGCAGCGCCGCCAGGCGTTCGGTGAAGGTGAGGAGCCTGCGCCCTTCGACGCTCTTGGCCACGTCCCAGTGGAGCCAGGACGTCTCGTTGTCCTGGCAGTAGGGATTGTTGTTGCCGAGCTGCGTGCGCCCGAACTCGTCACCGGCGAGAAGCATGGGCGTGCCCTGCGACAGGAACACGGTCGCGAGCAACGCGCGCTGCAGTCGACGGCGCGTATGAAGGACGGCGGGATCGTCGCTCGGTCCCTCGATGCCCCAGTTCGCCGAATAGTTCTCCGGATGGCCGTCCTTGTTGTCCTCGCCATTGGCCTCGTTGTGGCGTTGCTCGTAGCTCACGACATCCGCCAGGGTGAAGCCGTCGTGGGAGGCGACGTAGTTGATCGAGGCCCAGGGACGGCGGGCCTGATGGTCGAACACGTCGCTCGAGCCGGCCAATCGGGCGGCGAAATCCGCACGTTGTCCGGCATCGCCGCGCCAGTATCGCCGTATGCCATCCCGGAAGCGGTCGTTCCATTCGGCCATCCCCGGCGGGTGCTGCCCCAGCTGATAACCGCCGGGGCCGATGTCCCACGGCTCGGCGATCAGTTTTACCCGCGACAGCAGCGGGTCCTGCCGCAGGGTATCGAAGAAGCCCGCGCCCTGGTCGAAACCGTACGCTTCGCGGCCCAAGGTGACGCTGAGGTCGAAGCGGAAGCCGTCGACGTGGTAGGCGCCAACCCAGTAGCGCAGCGAATCCATGACCATTTGCAGCACGCGCGGCGAGGCGAGGTTCAGCGTGTTGCCCGTGCCGGTGTCGTTGATGTAATGCCGCGGATTGTCGCCGACCAGCCGGTAGTAGGCGGCATTGTCGAGCCCGCGGAACGACAGGGTTGGCCCCATCTCGTTGCCTTCGGCCGTGTGATTGTAGACGACGTCCAAGATCACCTCGATGCCTGCCGCGTGCAACCGACGGATCGCGATGCGCATCTCGTCGGCCGTGTTGTCCGACAGGTAACGCGGCTCCGGCGCGAAGAAGCCAATGGTGTTGTAGCCCCAATAGTTGCGTAACCCCTTCTGCAGCAGGTGGCGATCCTGTACGAAGGCCTGCACCGGCATCAGCTCGAGCGTCGTGACGCCCAGCCTGCGGATGTGGTCGATGAAGCGCGCATCGGCCAGCACCGCAAAGGTGCCGCGCTCATTCGCTCGCAGGTCCTGGCGCAACATGCTGAGGCCGCGCACGTGGGCCTCGTAGATCACCGTGTCGGCCCACGGCACGTTGGGCGGCCGGTCGTCGGCCCAGTTGAAGCTGTCGTCGGCAACGACGCCCTTGATCATGCCCGGCGCGCTGTCGCGGCGGTCGAACGAAAGGTCGGCGCGCGGCGAGTTGACGCGATAGCCACACAGCGCATCGGCGCTGCGCAGGTCACCGGCGACGCGACGCGCGTAGGGATCGAGCAGGAGCTTGTGATGGTTGAATCGATGGCCGCGGTGCGGATCGTAGGGACCGTGCGCGCGGTAGCCGTACAGCAGTCCGGCGCGCGCATTGGGCAGGTAGCCGTGCCAGACCTCGTCGGTCAGCTCCGGCATGTCGAAGCGGGCGATCTCGCGGCGCCCCGACGGATCGAACAGGCAGAGCTCGATGCGAGCGGCATTGGCGGAGAAGACCGCGAAGTTCGTGCCGAGCCCATCCCAAGTCGCGCCCAGGGGATAGGGCACGCCCGGCATCAGCCGGCCCGGCCAGTAAGACGGCACGCTGCTAGCCCTCCGCGCGCAGCATCACCGTGGCGAGCGGCGGAAGGGTGAGCAGCAGCGACTGCGGCTCGCCATGCGAAGGCTCGCCGTGAGTATGGACCTCGCCTGAATTGCCGAGGTCGCTGCCGCCGTAGAAGCGGGAATCGGTGTTGGCGATCTCGCGCCAGCGCCCGGCGCGCGGCACGCCGATGCGGTAGCTGTGGCGGGCCACGGGCGTCATGTTGCAGATGGCCAGCACCGGGGCGCTGCCATTCTCGCCAAATCGCAGGAAGGCGAAGACTGAATTGGCGCGATCGTCGCCGATGACCCAGCGGAACCCGTCGGAACGCGCGTCGCGTTCGTGCAGCGCGCGCTCGGCGCCGTAGAGGTGGTTGAGGTCGCGCACCAGGCGTTGGACGCCGGCGTGCGCCGGATCGGCGAGCGCCGGCCAATCGATCTCGCCGTCGTGGTTCCACTCGCGCTCCTGGGCGAGCTCGCTGCCCATGAACAGCAGCTTCTTGCCGGGATGGGCGAACATGAAGCCGAGATAGGCGCGCAAGTTGGCGAAGCGCTGCCAGTGGTCGCCCGGCATTTTGCCGAGCAGCGAGCCCTTTCCGTAGACGACCTCGTCGTGCGAGATGGGCAGGATGAATTTCTCGGAGAAGGCGTAGAGCAGGCCGAAGGTGATGTCGTCGTGATGGTAGGCGCGGTGGATCGGCTGATGCTCGATATAGCGCAGCGTGTCGTGCATCCAGCCCATGTTCCACTTGTACGAGAAGCCCAGGCCGTCGGGCGGCGCCGCGGTGACCCCGGGCCAGGCGGTCGACTCCTCGGCGATGACGACGGCGCCGGCACAGCGTTCGCGCACCACGGCATTGAGATGGCGCAAGAAGCCGACCGCCTCGAGATTCTCGCGACCGCCGTAGACGTTGGGGATCCAACCGCCGGCCGGGCGGCTGTAGTCGCGGTAGAGCATGGAGGCGACGGCGTCGACGCGCAGTCCGTCGACGTGAAAGCGTTCTAGCCAGAACAGCGCGCTGGCGATCAGGAAGCCCTGCACCTCGCGCCGGCCGAAATTGTAGATGTAGGTGTTCCAGTCCTGGTGGAACCCCTCCTTCGGGTCGGCATGTTCGAACAACGGCGTGCCGTCGAAATGCGCCAAGCCATGCGCATCGGACGGAAAATGGGCAGGCACCCAGTCAACGATTACACCGATCCCGGCTTGATGACAGGTATCCACGAACCGACGGAAACCCTCGGCGGGTCCGTATCGGCCCGACGGCGCGAACAGGCCGAGGGGCTGATAGCCCCAGGAGCCGCCGAACGGGTGTTCGGTGACGGGCAGCAGCTCGACATGGGAAAATTGCATCTCAGCCACGTAGGGAACAAGC
>JAFAKN010000612.1 GCA_019235415.1 Alphaproteobacteria bacterium | reverse complement strand
CAAGATGTGGACTACCAACGGCACTCAGGCCGACTGGATGTGCCTGCTCGCCAACACCGGAGAGGGCGCGGTCCACCGCAACAAATCGCTCATCTGCCTGCCCATGAAGACCAAGGGCGTGCAGGTCGTGAAGAAGCTCGACAAGCTCGGCATGCGCAGCTCCGACACCGCCCAGATCTTCTTCGATGACGTCAGGGTGCCGGCGAAAAATCTCATCGGCCAGGAAGGCATGGGCTTCATCTACCAGATGCAGCAGTTCCAGGAGGAGCGGCTGTGGGGCGCCATCTCGGCGGTAGTCGGCATGGAGCGGCTGATCGACCAGACGGTCGAGTACACCCGCGAGCGCAAGGTGTTCGGTCGCCCGCTGCTCGACAACCAGGTGATCCATTTCAAGCTCGCCGAGCTCAAGACCGAGGTCGAGCTGGTGCGCTCGCTCTGCTACCGCGCCTGCGAGGAGTATCTCGACGGCAGCGACGTCACCATGCTGGCCTCGATGGCCAAGCTCAAGGCCGGCCGCGTGCTGCGGCTGGTGACCGACGGCTGCCTGCAATACTGGGGCGGCGCGGGCTATCTCTGGGAATCGCCGACCGCCCGCGCCTTCCGCGATTCGCGCCTGGCCTCGATCGGCGGCGGCGCCGACGAAGTCATGCTGCAGATCATCTCCAAGATGATGGGCACGCTGCCAAGACTGGAGAACCGGTGATGTTCCCCATCCCCGTCATCCCGACCGGAGCCCCTGTCATCCCGAGCGCAGCCTCTGTCATCCCGAGCGAAGCGAGGGATCCTTAAGGCTGCAGGAAGGATCCCTCGCTGCGCTCGGGATGACAGAAGTGCGCGCGGTGCGGCAATGGAGAAAGCATGACTGACCTCGAATCAACATACGAAACCCTCCTCGTCCGCCGCGAACGGTCGCGGCTGCACGTCACGCTGAACCGGCCGGAGGTGAAGAACGCGCTGAACCCGACCTTGATCGGCGAGTTGCGCTCGGTGTTCGAGGCCCTGCGCGAGAGGCGCGACATCAAGGTGGTGATCCTGCGCGGCGCCGGCGGCTGCTTCTGCGCCGGGGCCGACCTCAAGAACATGGAGCAGAGCTTCAACGAACCGCCCAAGCCCGGCGAGAAGGATCCGATCGCGCTGAACAACCGCGAATACGGCACCTTCCTCGAAAGGGTGAACACCTCCCCGCAAGTCGTGGTCGCCGCGGTCGAAGGCTACGCCATCGCCGGTGGCTTCGGGCTGTTGTGCGTGTCCGACGTCGCGATCTGCACCGAGGACACGGGCTTCGCGATGAGCGAGACGGCGATCGGCATCGTGCCGGCGCAGATCGCGCCGTTCGTCGCCGCGCGCATCGGCGTGCCGCAGACTCGACACCTCGCGCTCACCGCCTCGCGCTTCAAGGGCCCCGAAGCCTATCGCCTCGGCATCGCCCACTACCTCGTGAAGGACTCGGGCACGCTCGATGCCAAGCTCGAGGAGGTGCTGAAGCAGATCGACCGCTGCGCACCGCTGGCCAACGCGCTCACCAAGGCGGTGGTGATGAAGGTCGGCAGCGAGCCGTTGTCGTCGGTGCTCGACTTCGCCGCCGACCGCTTCGCCGAGGCGCGGCGCAGCCCCGAGGCCGCCGAAGGCTTGCGCGCCTTCGCCGAGAAGCGACCAGCCAAATGGGCCATCGAATAACGAGTGAGGAGCAAGCCATGCCGACCCCTCCTGTTGCCGTGCGCGTTTTGGATGTGATCCAGGGCGTCGGAACGGACTACCCGCCGCCCCATGATGCGCCGTGTCGCGAGCGCCGCCGGCGCCGGTTGGGCGACGTCTTCGGGCTATCGCAGTTCGGTGTCAACCTGCTCGAGCTGGCGCCAGGCACGTGGTCGTCGCAGCGTCATTGGCACGAACGCGAGGACGAGTTCGTCTATGTCCTCGAGGGCGAGGCCACGCTCGTGACCGACGAGGGCGAGACGACCCTCGGGCCGGGCATGGCGGCGGGCTTTCCTGCCAATACCGGCAACGGCCATCATGTCGTCAATCGCTCCCAGGGCGTGGTGCGCCTGCTGGAGATCGGCGCGCGTGCGGTCGAGGAGACCGCGCACTACTCCGACATCGACATGATTTTCCGCGAAGGCCCCGGCGGGGCGGGTTACTTCACGAAGGACGGGCGTCCGCTGAAATGACCTTCGGCAAGATCCTGGTCGCCAACCGCGGCGAGATCGCCTGGCGCGTGATGCGCACGGCCAGGGCGATGGGCTATCGCACGGTCGCGGTCTACTCCGACGCCGACAAGGAGGCGCCCCACGTCGCCTTCGCCGATCAGGCCGTGCGCATCGGCCCGCCGCCGGTCGGCGAGAGCTATCTCAGCATCGACCGCATCCTCGAGGCAGCGCACATCTCCGGCGCCGATGCCGTCCATCCCGGCTACGGCTTTTTGTCCGAGAACGAAGCCTTCGCGACCGCCTGCGAGAAGGCCGGGCTGGTGTTCATCGGGCCGCCGGCGGCAGCCATCGCCGCCATGGGCAACAAGGCCGCCGCCAAGCGCCGCATGATCGACGCCGGGGTGCCGTGCGTGCCGGGTTACCTGGGCGCCGACCAGAGCGCTGTGACGCTTGCGGCGGAGGCGCGCCGCATCGGCCTGCCGGTGATGGTCAAGGCGGCGGCCGGCGGCGGCGGGCGCGGCATGCGTCTGGTCGAGCGCGACGCGGACCTGGCCGAAGCGATTAAAACGGCGCGCGCCGAGGCCGAAAGCACGTTCGGCTCGGGCGAGCTCATCCTCGAGAGGGCCGTCGTCGATGCGCGCCACGTCGAAATACAAGTGTTCGCCGACGCGCACGGCAACGTCATCCATCTCGGCGAACGCGACTGCTCGGTGCAGCGGCGCCATCAGAAGGTCGTCGAGGAGGCGCCCTCGCCGGCCGTCGATGCGAGCTTGCGCAAGCGCATGGGGTTGGCCGCGGTGGCCGCCGCACGCGCCATCGGCTATCGCGGCGCGGGCACGGTCGAGTTCCTGCTGGGCGCCGACGGCGCCTTCTACTTCCTCGAGATGAACACGCGCCTGCAGGTCGAGCATCCGGTGACCGAGATGATCACCGGCCAGGACCTCGTCGCCTGGCAGCTCAGGGTGGCCACTGGCGACTCCCTGCCGCTCACGCAGGGGCAGGTCGTGCTCTCGGGCCACGCCATCGAGGTGCGGCTGTACGCCGAGGACGCCTATGCCGGCTTCCTGCCGCAGACCGGTCGGGTCGATGTCTGGCAGCCGGCGTCCGGCCCGGGCGTGCGCATCGATCAC
>JAFAKN010000593.1 GCA_019235415.1 Alphaproteobacteria bacterium | reverse complement strand
CGCCTTCTGTTCGGCCGTCGCCTCGACGAGGCCCAGGATCTTCTGCTGGTTCGGCCAGATGATGAACCACACGTTGAACGCCATGATCAGCGCCATCCACATGCCGGTGCCGATCATCACGAAACCCTTCTGGAAGGTGAGCGCCTGCACGATGTAGCCCTGCATCCACGCCAGCAGCAGGCCGGTGATCACCGTGGCGAGCGCGGCGTAGCGGAAGAAGAACAGCACGTTGGGCGCGATGTACTTGGTGATGGCGACGCGCGACTCGACCGGCTGGATGGTCGGCATGGTCGGCACCTGCACGAAGTTCAGGTACCAGAGGAGGCCGATCCACAGCACGCCGCTGATGACGTGCAGCCAGCGCATGACGAAGGCCGACCAGGCGTGGTCGACATGCGTCACTTGCCCCGTGAGCAGGCCGATCACGACGACGATGATGACGAGAAGCACGACGCCTGCGATGACCGTGTTCCTCGGCGATGTGAAGATAGCACCCATTCTCAAGTTTCCCCGTTATGTCGTTGGTGGGATTGGGCGAATCCCAGATGGAAATATTCTAAACTAGGTTTCGGCTGCGTTCAATGGTCGCAGATGCTCGTTTATCCCCCATGAGCGAGCCGTATCGCGCACCGGCTGAATCGCAGCGCTACGTCTTCGAGCAGGTGCGCCGCACGGACCGCGACCGCTTCCTCGCCGCGCTGTTCGCGCCCGAGACGCAACGCGCGGATTTGCTGGCGATCCTCGCCTTCGACCATGAGCTAGCCCGGACGCGCACTGCGACCCGCGAGCCAATGCTGGCGGCCATCCGCCTGCAATGGTGGCGCGAAGCGATCGAAGAGGCGGCGGGTTCCGGCAAGCCGCGCGCCCAGCCACTGGTCGAGTCGCTCAGCGAAACGCTTCGCCGCGGGGGACGAACGGCCGAACCGTTCATGGCGCTGATCGATGCGCGGGAGGAGGGGATCGAGGGCAGCCTCGACGCCGCGCGCACCGGCCAGGCGCTGGCCGACCTGGAGCTCGCCGTGCTGGCCATCGACCACGAAGCGACGCGCCGCGCCGCACGGGCTGTCGCCGCCGCCTGGCTGATGGCCGAGGGCGCCGCGCGCGACGCCCTGCTGGCCGATGCCCGCGCGTTGCGTGCCGAGATCGATCCGTCGGCACTGCCCATCCTGCTGCCCGCTCTCTCGCTCGGCGGCACGCGGCCGGGGCTGCTGCCGCTCACCTATTGGTGGGCGGCAAGGCGCGGGCGATACTGACCGAGCAACAACGGGAGGAAATGTGGCGCGCGCCAAGGCCAACGGCATCGAGATCGAATACGAGACGATGGGCAGCACGAGCGATCCCGGACTGCTGCTGATCATGGGGCTGGGCGCGCAGCTCACCATCTGGCCCGAGCCGTTCGTGCGCGCCCTGGCCGACAAAGGGTTTTATGTCATCCGCTTCGATAATCGCGACGTCGGGTTGTCGACCGACTTCGCGAGCTGGGGCGTGCCCAACATCCCCGAAGCGCTGCAGAAGACGGCTAAAGGCGTGCGGCCGGCGGCGCCGTATCTCGTCAAGGACATGGCGGGCGACGCCGTGGGCCTGCTCGACGCGCTGGGGCTCGAGCGGGCGCACATCGTCGGCGCCTCGATGGGCGGCATGATCGCCCAGGTCGTGGCGGCGCTGTGGCCGCAGCGCACGCGCTCGCTGGTCTCGATCTATTCGTCGAGTGGCCGGCCTGGGCTGCCGCCGGGCAAACCGCAGGCGCTTGCGATGCTGACCTCGCAGCCCGAAGGACCGTCGCGCGCCGAGCGCGTGGCGCACGGGATGAAGCTCAGGCAGGTGATCGGCAGCCCGGGCTATCCGACTCCCGAGGCGGAGCTGCGCGCCTTCGTCGAGAAGAACGTCGATCGGCGCTGGTATCCCGAAGGCTCGGCGCGGCAGTACCTGTCGGTCATCGCTTCGGGCGACCGCGTCGAGCTTCTCAAGACCATCAAGGCGCCCACCCTGGTGCTGCACGGCGAGGACGATCCGCTCCTGCCGGTCGAATGCGGGCGCGACGTCGCGCGGCTGGTGCCCGGCGCCGAGATCCAGACGTATCCCGGCTGGGGCCACGACATCCCGCCGGGCATGATCGCGACGCTGGTCGAGCGGATCACCCCTTTCTGCAAAGGCAAATGACCAACATACGTTCGTCACCCCGAGCGCAGCGAAGCGAAGTCGAGGGGCCTCTCTTACGGCGGCTTCCGCATGAAAGGTCCCTCCACTGCGCGCCTGCGGCGCTCCGGTCGGGATGACGGGGAGGGAGTGCAGCACCATGAAATTCGGCATCTTCTACGAGCACCAGCTGCCGCGGCCGTGGGGGCCCAAGAGCGAGTACCAGCTGCTGCAGGATTCGCTCACCCAGATCGAGCGCGCCGATCGCCTCGGCTACGACTATGCCTGGGAGGTCGAGCACCACTTCCTCGAGGAGTACTCGCACTCCTCGGCGCCCGAGGTCTTTCTCGGCGCCGCCAGCCAGCGCACAAAGAACATCCGGCTCGGCCACGGCGTGGTGCAGCTCACCACCAACCAGCCGCATCGCGTCGCCGAGCGCATCGCCACCCTCGACCTCCTGTCGGGCGGCCGCGTCGATCTCGGCATGGGCGAGGCCGCGGGACCGGCCGAGCTGCATCCGTTCGGCATCCGCGTGCGCGACAAGCGCGAGCGCTGGGAGGAGGCGGTCAAGGCCATCATCCCGATGTTCACCAAGGAGAGCTGGGAGTTCCACGGCCAGTACTACGACTTCGAGGCGCGCAACGTGATCCCCAAGCCGTTGCAGAAGCCGCATCCGCCGCTGTGGGTCGCCTGCTCCAACATCCAGACCATCGGCAAGGCCGGCGAATGGGGCATGGGCGCGCTCGGCTTCACCTTCGTCACGCCCGAGGCGGCGCGCGCCTGGGTCCACAAGTACTACAACAACCTTTTGGACAATTCGCGGAAGCTCACCGAGTACCCGAGCAATCCCAACGTCGCCATGGTCTCGGGCTTCATGTGCGCCGCGACCGACGCGGAAGCCGAGGCCAAGGCCGCCGGCTGGACCTTCTTCATCTTCGCGCTCTCCTACTACGGCCGCAAAGGCGTCGACGCGCCCGGCACGTCCAACCTGTGGCAGGAGTACCAGAGCTGGAAGGGCGGGCCGGAGGAGAAGAAGGCGCTGGAGTCCGGGCTGATCGGCTCGCCCGAGACCATCCGCAGCAAGCTGCGCCAGTTCCAGCAAAGCCGCGTCGACCAGGTGATCCTGCTCAACCAGGCCGGCCGGACCAGCCATCAGGACATCTGCGATTCGCTAGAGTTGTTTGCGAAAGAGGTGATGCCTGAGTTCCATGCCGCCGAGGCCGAGCACGTCGAATGGAAGCGCAAGGTGCTCGCGCGCGAGATCGTGCTCGAGGACCTCGACGTCACCCGGTACGACATCTACAGCCATCAGAACGAGCACATCGTGCGCCTCACGCCCGAGCAGCTGAAAGCGAAAATGGCGGAGAAGGAGGCGCTCGATGGAGCGCGGACCTCCCGGTCCGCCTCATGAGCATGAGCGGACCAGGAGGTCCGCGCTCCATATGACGGAGGTTCCCGTCCTCATCGCCGGCGGCGGGCCGGTCGGCATGACGCTCGCGCGCACGCTGGCGCTGTTCGGCGTCCGTTGCGTGCTGGTCGAGCGCAATCCGACGACGACGCGGCATCCCAAGATGGACATCACCAATGGCCGCTCGATGGAGCTGTTCCGCCGGCTCGGCCTCGTCGACCGGCTGCGCGCTGTCGCGGTGCCGGAGGAGAACAACTTCGACGTCTCGTGGATCACCTCGCTGGCCAAGGAGCAAGGCGGTCGCGAGCTGCATCGCTTCCGCTACCCCAGCGTCGTGCAGAAGCGCGCCGAGATCCGGGCGAAGAACGACGGCACGCAGCCGCGCGAGCCGGCCATGCGGGTCAGCCAGGTGATGATCGAGCCGGTGCTGCGCGATGCCATCCTGGGCGACCCGTTGGTCGAAGCGCGCTGGGGCGTGGCGCTCGAGGATTTCGAGCAGGACGCATCAGGCGTGACCGCGACCCTGCGCGTCCAGGACACCGGTGCGACCGAGACCGTGCGCTGCCAGTATCTCGCCGGCTGCGACGGCGGGTCGAGCGTGGTGCGCGAGAAACTGGGTATTGGCCTGGACGGCCGCGCCGCCGTGGCGCAGCGCTACATGATCCACTTCCAGTCCGACGCGCTGGACCTGCTGCAGGCCTTCGGCATCGCCTGGCACTACCAGACCGACAAGGGGACCTTGATCGCGCAGGACGACAAGGACACCTGGACCTTGCAGACGCGGCCACCGCCCGGCGTCGAGGTCGCGGCGCTCGATCCCAACGCGATGCTCGAGGCGTGGGCTGGGCGCGCGTTTGCGCGCAAGGTCCTGGTCGCCAATCCCTGGTTCACGCACCTGCTGCTGGCCGAGCGCTACGGCGAGGGCCGCGTTTTCCTGGCGGGCGATTCGGCGCACCAGTACATCCCGACCGGCGGCTACGGCATGAACACCGGCATCGGTGACGCCATCGACTTAGGCTGGAAGCTGGCCGCGACCCTGAAGGGCGTCGCCGGCGCGGGCCTGCTGGCGAGCTACGAGCGCGAGCGGCGGCCGATCGGCTATCGCAATCGCCTCGCTTCGGAGCGGCACACTGACGTGCGCTTCAAGATCGCCGAGCTCTATCAGCGCGAATCCAATCCCCATACGCTCGGTCGCGGCATTGCCGCACTGGGGAACGCCGAGAACGAAAGCTGGGGCATCGAGTTCGGCTACCGCTATGACGGCGTTTTAGGCGATCCCGTGGTCTACGAACCCACGACCGCACCGGGTGCGCGCGTGCCCAGCGTTTTCCTGAACGACGGCCGTGCGCTGTACGACCAGCTCGGCCCGTGGTTCACGCTGCTGGTGTTCGGCAACGCCGATCCGTCCCCGTTGATCGACGCCTCGCCGGCGCCACTCGAGACCGTGATCGTCGCCGACCCGGCCGTCGCCCCGATCTACGAAGCCCGCATGGTGCTGGTCCGCCCCGACACCCATGTCGCGTGGCGCGGCGACGCCTGCAGCGACGGCCGCGCGGTGTGGAGGAAGGTGCTGGCATGAGGATCGCGCCATGAGGATCGCGCCATGAGGATCGCACCATGAGGATCGCAATCGTCGGCGGCGGGATCGGCGGCCTCAGCGCGGCGCTTCATCTGTTGCAGGCGGGGTTCGACGTTCACGTCTACGAGCAGGCGCCGCGCATCGGCGAGATCGGCGCCGGCATCCAGATCAGCCCCAACGCCTCGCGGCTGCTGGTCCGGCTCGGCCTCAAGGCCGCGATGGACGAGGTCGGCGTGCGGCCTCAGGCGGTGCACCAGAGGCGTTGGGACGACGGCCGCACCTTGCAGCGCGCACCGGTCGGCGCCGAGGTCGAGCAGGCGTTCGGCGCACCGTACTATCATTTCCATCGCGGCGACCTCGCCGAGCTTCTAGGCGCAGCGGTGCCGGCCGAGCGTGTGCATGTCGGCCACAAACTCGTCGAGCTCGAGCAGAAGGCCGAGCGCGTCGTCGCCCGCTTCGAGAACGGCGCGGTGAGCGAAGTCGACCTTTTGGTCGGCGCCGATGGCATCCATTCCCGCGTCCGCCATCTGCTGTTCGGCCCGGAGAAGCCGCGCTTCACCGGCTGCGTCGCCTGGCGCGGCCTGGTGCCGGCCGAGCGCATCCGGCATCTCGACATCGAGGTCGCCTCGCACAACTGGATGGGGCCGGACGGTCACGTGGTGCACTACTGGGTCGCGGGCGGCCAGTTCATGAATGTCGTGTGCATCGCCGAGCACGGTACCTGGACGAACGAGTCGTGGACCAGCAGGGGCGAGGTTGCCGATGCCCTGGCGCGCTACGAGGGCTGGCATCCGAGCGTGCGCACCCTGATCGCCGCCTTCCCCGCGACCTTCATCTGGGCGCTGCACGATCGCCTGCCGCTGCCGCGCTGGAGCGACGGCCGGGTCACGCTTCTGGGCGACGCCTGCCATCCCATGTTGCCCTTCATGGCGCAGGGCGCCGCGCAATCGATCGAGGACGGCGCGGCGCTGGCGTCGCTGTTGAAGACGGTGCCCGAGGACATCCCGGCCGCACTCAGCCGCTACGAGGCGGTGCGCAAGCCGCGCGCCACGCGCCTGCAGGAAGCGAGCGCCAACAACCGCAAGCGCTTCCACCTGCCCGACGGCCCCGAGCAGCAAGCGCGCGATCAGGCGATGGCGACATCAGGCGACCGCTCGATCGCCAACATCGGCTGGCTGTATGCGCACGATGCGACAGTAATCGCGTGATGTGCTGCTGCTACAGCGGGTTCGGTCCGACGATCTCCCAGTGGTGCTTGCGCCGCCGTGCGTCGAGCTCCTCCTCGCTGGTCGCGGGCTGCAGCATCTCCTCGATGTAACCGCCGGCGGCAGCCGGGGTGTAGAGGAAGAGGGCGCGGCCGGTCGTGCTGCCGCAGTTCTTCCAGGCGTGCGGCACGTTGCGGGGCAGGAAGGCACAGGTGCCGGGGCCGCCCTGGCCCGCCACGTCGCCGATCTGGAAGCTGAACTCGCCCTCCAGCACCCACACGACCTCGTCGCTGTCGTGGTGCAGGTGGCGCGTGCTCTTGGTGCCCGGCGGCACCGTCTCCTCGAACATCATGATGCTGCCGGTGGTCTCGCCGCCCAAAAGCTTCAGCTGGGCGAAGCGCCCGGGCGCCGACATGTCGAGATGCGTCCCGCCGCCTGCGGGTACGACCAAGCCCTTTGTCATGGTGGTCATGCGATGTGTCCTTCGCTGCAGCGAGGCGAGCATAGTCCCGCCTGACCGCGTCCGAAAGCCGCCAGACGCGTCGCGGTCGAAGCCGCTACCGGAGTCGCGTGTTTCGATAGGAGATTCCCATGAGAGGGTCACCATTGCCTCGTGAGGCGACCGCCGCGCTGTCCGGCCTGGAACAGGTCCGCGGCATGCGCGACGGTCGGCTCGCGTTGGCGCCCATGCACGTGCTGATGAACATGACGCTCGTCGAAGCGGACGACGGCTGGGTCGTGTTCACCGCGGTCCCCGAGGCCAAGCACTACAACCCGCAGGGCACGGTGCACGGCGCCTATGCCGCCGCCGTGCTGGATTCGGCGATGGGACTCTCGGTGCTGACCAAGCTGGCGGCCGGCAGCGGCCATACGACGGTGGAGTTCAAGCTGAGCTTCGTGCGGCCTTTGTTGGCCGATGGACGGGCGGCGCGCGGCGAAGGCCGCTTGCTGCATTGCGGCCGCTCGCTCGCTACCGCCGAGGGCCGCCTGCTCGACGCCGACGGCAAGCTGATCGCCCACGGCACCACGACCTGCATGGTCCTGCGGCCGGCGGCCGCCGCTTAGCTCAATGGAGTTCGGCGGCGCGCCGGCCCGCCAGCACCAGCGCACGTCCCCGGCTCTCGGGCACCTCGCTCAGCACGTCGCGCCACGGCCGACTGTCGATGTACTGCAGCTGCACGAAGGTGAGGGTGTTCGGCGCCAGCGTCACCGGGAGCGAGGCGGTGCTGTAGGACGAGCGCGCGGCGATTGCGTAGCTGCCGGGCGCGAGGTCGGCCCGCAGCCAGGCGTTCTGCGCCAGCGATCCGACCGTCAACGTCCCGACCGAGATGGCCGCGACATCGGGAATGTAGCCCGAGGCGACATATAGACCGGCCTTGCCAGGTGCCGGTGGCTCGAAGGTCGTCGGAGTCGTCGTTGGGCTCTCGCAGGCGACGAGAGCCACGCAAAGCAGCGTCATGGCTGGGGGCGATCAAGAACTTTTCGCCCGTCGATCGCTTGGCGTAGATGGCGATGTTCTTGAGGTCGAGCACCTCGGCCAGCGACACCGTCTTGGTGTAGTGGCTGGCGAAGGTCGTCTTCAGGCTGTTGACCACGCGCTGGCGCAGGCGCGCCTGCCCCTCGCGGCCGATCTTCTGCAGGAACGGCGTCAACAGCCAGCCGCCGACGCCCCAGGCCTGGCCGTAGTTGCGCGTGAGCTGGATCGGGCCGGTGTCGAGGCCGCCGTAGATATAAACCTGCTTGTGCACGCTGGAGCCGTAGCGGCTGTACTCCTTGGCGCCCCGGCTGATCGCCAGCTCCATGCAGGTGAGGATCTGGCTCGCCAGCGTGCCGCCGCCGATGGCGTCGAAGCCGATGGTGGCGCCGGTGGCGACCAGCGCCTCGGTCAGCTCGTCGGTGAACTTGGGCGAGCTCGAATCGACCACGATCTTGGCGCCGATGCCGTGCAGCAGCTTGGCCTGCTCGGGCTTGCGCACGATGTTGACCAGGCCGATGCCGTCCTCGTTGCAGATCCGGTTCAGCATCTGGCCGAGGTTGGAGGCCGCCGCGGTGTGGACCAGCGCCTTGTGGCCCTCGCGCTTCATGGTCTCGGTCATGCCGAGCGCCGTCAGCGGGTTGACGAACCACGACGCCCCCTCGGCGGCCGTCGTGCCTTCGGGCAACGGCTGGCAGCCGGCCGCCTTCAAGAGCTTGTACTGCGCATAGGTCGAGCCGCCGACCATCGACACGGTCTTGCCGAGCAGCGCCTGGGCGGCTTCCGACGATCCGGCCTTGACCACCGTGCCGGCGCCTTCGTTGCCGACCGGCATCGCCTGGTCGAGCCGCGCGGCGAGGAAAGGCAGCGCGCCCGCCGGGACGTGGGCGGTGACCTTGACGTCCTTGCCGCTGCCGCTCGTCTTGGCGTTCGCAAGGTCGGCCGGGCCGAAGAGCAGGCCGAGGTCGGACGGATTTATCGGCGTCGCCTCGACCTTGACCAGCACCTCGTCCGGCCCGGGATCGGCGAAGTCGGTGTCGACGAGCGACACGGTGAGCTCGCCCGACTTGGCGAGGTGCGAGCGCAGCTGCAGCCCTGTGGTCATGGAAGTTCCTCCCGCGGTTCGATGGATACTGCCTTGTTAGCATGCCCCATCGCAAAATGGGCACGGAGGGGCAGCCGCACGAATTCTGGGCCGTCGATGAGCAAAACCTTCTGTCGTTTGCCCCCTCCGGTCCATATGACGGGGTTCGTCCGTATCGACCGGGGGGAGGAGAAGGAGCAGCATGATCGAAGTGAACGGCATGGCGCATGCCATCCTGACCGTGAGCCAGTGGGACAAGGCACGCTCCTTCTATTGCGCGCTGCTGCCCTTCCTCGGGATGAAGAAGGTCTACGACGGCAACAACTTCGTCTACCACGTGGGCGGGCGGACGGCGGTCGGCATCCAGCGGGCGGCGCCGGAGCATGAAGGCGAGCGTTTCGTGCAGAACCGAGTCGGCCTGCACCATCTCTGCCTGCGCGCCCGCACCCGCGAGGACGTCGATGCGGCCGCTGCCAAGGTGCGCGAGATCGGCGGCTTCATCGACCGCGGTCCGATCGAAGGCAATTGGGCGCCGGGTTACTACTACTTCGTGTTCGAGGATCCCGACGGCATCCGGCTCGAGGTCAACTACGTGCCCGGCAGGGGTCTGCTGGCCACCGACCCGCCGCTGAACCCCAGTGCCGATCCCAACTGGCACCAGAATCCATTGCCATAGGGGCGACATCCCCCTCTCACGCTGCAACAACACGCCGGTTGGTCACAGGCGCCCCCCTCGACTTGCGGCGCGCCTCGATTATCTTGGGCCGAGACAGGAGCGCTCTCGGACAGTCCGCCTCGAGGGCGGCGTCCGGCGGCAGCGTCCGGCGGGGACAGGGTATGACCATCAGGGCAGTCACGGCTGCCGTCGAGCAGGACGGGGCCCACAACAAGCACGCGGCGAGCTTCGCCAATCTCTTGGAGCGGTATGGTCGCGGGCCGGTCCAGCTCACCGAGGCGGGCGACGCGCTCTACGAGCGGCACCTCATGTTTGGCAGCCTGACCGACCCGGCCGAGGCCGGCCTGCGGCAGCGCTACGAGGCTGTCGCACGGTCCGTGCGCGATATCCTGGCGCAGCGCTGGCACCTTACCGAGCAGACCTACGCGCACGAAAACCCCAAGCGCGTCTACTACCTCAGCATGGAGTTCCTGATCGGCCGCTCGCTCAGCAACAACATCCTGAACCTGCGGCTCGACCCCTTCATGCGCCAGGTCATCGCCGAGAAGAAGCTCGACTGGCCGGCGATCCTCGAGGCCGAGCCCGACGCCAGCCTGGGCAACGGCGGCCTCGGCCGCCTCGCCGCCTGCTTCCTCGATTCCATGGCGACCCTGCAGCTGCCGGCGATGGGCTATGGGCTGCGCTACGAGTACGGCATCTTCCGCCAGCGGATCGAGGACGGCTGGCAGCTCGAGGAGCCGGACAACTGGCTGCGCAACGCCGATCCCTGGGAGATGCCGCGCCGTCAGGAGACCGTCGAGATCAAGCTCGGCTGCTCCTTCCAGGTGCATGCCGGATCGATCCGCACCGTCGTCGGCAAGCCGTCGTCCTTGATCGGCGTTCCCTACGACCGCCCGGTGGTGGGCTACGGCGGCCAGACCATCAACACGCTCCGGCTCTGGGGGGCGGCGGCGCCGGACGGCTTCGACTTCCAGGCCTTCAGCGCCGGCCGCTTCGTCGGCGCGCTGGCCAAGCGGCTCGCCGCCGAAACGGTGACGCGCGTCCTCTATCCCGACGATTCCACGACGCTCGGCCGCGCGCTCCGCTTCCTGCAGGAGTACTTCCTGGTCACCTGCTCGCTGGCCGACATCGTGCGCCGCTTCCATCAACACAACCGCGACTGGCGCAAGCTGCCCGACAAGGTCGCGATCCAGCTGAACGACACCCATCCCAGCCTGGCCGTGCCCGAGCTGATGCGCATCCTGCTCGACGAGGCGCGCCTGCCGTGGTCCGAGGCATGGGACATCACGCGCCGCACGCTCGCCTACACCAACCACACGCTGCTGCCCGAGGCGCTGGAGAAGTGGCCATTGCGCTGGTTCGAGGTGCTGTCGCCGCGTCATCTGGAGATCATCCTCAAGGTCAACCAGCTGCTGCTGGACGAGGTCCGCCAGCGCTTCCCCGGCGACGAGGAGCGGGTGGCGCGCATCAGCCTCGTGGAGGAGGGCAAGGAGCGCAAGATCCGCATGGCCAATCTGGCGATCGTCGGCTCGCACAGCACCAACGGCGTCGCCGCCATCCATTCACGCCTGCTGCGCAGCGTCACGGTGAAGGATCTTGCCGAGCTGTTCCCCGACCGCTTCAACAACAAGACCAACGGCATCACGCCGCGGCGCTGGCTGGCGATGGCCAATCCCTGGCTGTCGGCCACCATCTCCGAGGCGATCGGCGACGGCTGGATCGGCGATCTCGATCAGCTCGCCAGGCTCAAGCCGTTGGCCGAGGACGCAGGCTTCGGGCAGGCCGTGATCCGCGCCAAGCGCCAGGCCAAGGCGCGCTTCGCCGACTGGCTGAGGAGCAGCAGCGGCCTTGCCATCGACCCCGATTCGATCTTCGACAGCCACGTCAAACGCATCCACGAGTACAAGCGCCAGCTGCTCAACGGGCTGCGCGTGGTCGTGCTGCACAACCGCCTGCGCGACAATCCGATGCTCGAGATGACGCCGCGCACCTTCCTGTTCGCCGGCAAGGCGGCGCCGGCCTACAAGCTCGCCAAGCTGATCATAAAGTTCCTCAACAACGTGGCGGCGGCGGTCGACGCCGACCCGGCGGTGCGCGGCCAGATCAAGATGGTGTTCCTGCCGGAATACTGCGTGTCGCTGGCCGAGCGGCTGATTCCCGCCACCGAGGTCTCCAACCAGATCTCGACCGCCGGCTACGAGGCGAGCGGCACCAGCAACATGAAGTTCATGCTGAACGGCGCGCTGACCATCGGCACGCGCGATGGCGCCACCATCGAGATGGCCGAGGCGGCCGGCGAGGAGAACTTATTCCTGTTCGGGCTCAACGCCGAGCAGGTCGCCGGCAGCCAGGGCTGGTACAGCCCGAAATGGCACTACGACAACGAGCCCGAGACGCGCGCGGCACTCGACCTCATCTTCTCCGACCACTTCAGCCGCAAGGAGCCTGGCGTCTTCGAGCCGCTGCGCGAGGTGCTTTTGGGGCGCGACCAATACATGCACATGGCCGACCTTTCGTCCTACCTCGAGGCCGACCGGCAGCTCGTCGAGCTGTACGACGATCAGCCCGCCTGGACGCGCAAGGCCATCCTGAACATCGCGAGCGCCGGCCGCTTCTCCAGCGACCGCACCATCGCCGAATACGCCAGCGAGATCTGGCAGGCCAAGCCCTGCCCGGTGCCCTAGTTTTGTCATCCCGAGCGCAGCGAGGGATCTTTCCTCGGCTCGAAGGGTCCCTCGCTACGCTCGGGATGACAGCGTGCGTAAAGGAGCCTGCGATGACGCGCAGCGTGTGTGTTCCGCTCGTCATGCTTCTGCTCGGCGGTTGTGCGTTCGCCGGCCATCGGGTCGCCGAGGAGGGACGCCGCGCCATCGTCGGCATGGACGCCGAGACCGTGCAGGCTTGCGCCGGCATCCCGACGCGCACCAAGCGTCTCGACGACCGTACCGAGATCTACTCCTACGAGCTCAAGAACGAGAACACCGGCGGCGTGCAGGTGACGGTGCCGATGATCGGCGGCGGCTTCAAGATCGGGTCCAGCGGCTCGTACTGCCACGCCGTGATGCGTATGAAAGACGGCAAGGTGGCCGAGCTCGAATACACCGGCGACAACGACGACCCCGTCGGCCGTGAGGGCGTCTGCGCCCCGCTGGTGCGCGGCTGCCTGCGGGCCCGCGAGAGCGACCCCGAGGTCAAGACCGCGCGCAGAAGCGGCTGATCTTCTTGCCCGACTCGGCGCATTCACATGCGCCTGAGGGCTTCCAGGCCCGCCTCTTCTGTCATCCCGAGCGCAGCGAGGGATCCTTTGAGAGCAGGAGGAAGGATCCCTCGCTTCGCTCGGGATGACATGAGCGGGCCAGAGGCCCGCGGTCCGGCAAGAGGTTGACGTATCCATTATCTTGGATGCATCATCCATCATAATGGATGACATCAACGCCCGCATCGCCGCCCGGGTGCGCGCGCTGCGCGCCGCATCAGGGCTTTCGCTCGAGGCGCTGGCCGAGGCGTGCGGCGTCAGCCGGTCGATGATCTCGCTGATCGAGCGCGGCGAGAGCAGCCCGACGGCGGTCGTGCTGGAGAGGCTCGCGGCCGGGCTCGGCGTGCCGCTGGCCGCGCTGTTCGACGCACCCGAGGCGCCGGCCGTCCCCGTCTCGCGCCGCAAGCAGCAGGTCGAATGGCGCGATCCGGCGTCCGGCTACCTGAGGCGCAACGTGTCGCCGGCGGGCTTTCCCTCGCCGATCCACATCGTCGAGGTGCTGTTTCCGCCGGGCGCGCGCGTCGCCTACGAGACCGCGGCCCGACCGGGCGTCACGCATCAGCAGATCTGGGTGCTGCAGGGCGCCCTCGAGGTGACGCTCGGCCGCACGCGCCACGCGCTCGAGGCGGGCGATTGCCTGGCCATGGTGCTCGACCAGCCGATAGCGTTCCGCAACCGAACCGGCAAGCCTGCCCGCTACGCCGTGGTGATCTGCCACGATCCTGCGATCCGGCCCGCGGCTCGGACACGCGGCTGATGGACGGCATCGACGTCGCGGCCGCGCTGCTCAGCGCCGTCCTGCACGCCAGCTGGAACGCCGCGATCAAGGCGAGCGCCCGGCCGCAGCAGGCGATGACCGCACAGATGGTGCTGAGCGCCCTGATCGTCCTGCCGGGTCTGTTGTGGACCGGCCTGCCGCCCCTCGCGGCGTGGCCCTGGATCGCGGCAACGACGGCGATGAACGTCGTCACCATCGGCGCTCTGTTGCGGGCCTACGAGCGCGCCGGCTTCGGCGTCGCCTATCCCGTGGTGCGGGCGGTGGCCGTGCTGCTGGTCGTGCCGCTCGCCGCCCTCGTCGCCGGCGACCGTCCGGGCGCGCCGGTTGCCCTCGGCGTGCTGATCATCGCCCTGGCGCTCGCCACGCTCGCCTGGGACGCCGCGCGCGACAGCAGCCTGTCGCTCGAGGCGCTGGGCTGGGCGCTGTTGGCGGGCGCCGTCACGGCGGGCTACATCCTGTGCGACGTGCGCGGCGTTCGCGCGACCGGCTCGCCGTGGTCCTACGGGTTTGCGGTGTCGCTCACCAACGCGCTCGGCATGTGCTGGCGAGCGCGCCATGGCGGCGCGCCGTGGCGCCAGGTGCGCGCCGAATGGCGCATCGCGCTGCCGGCGGCCGTCGCGTCGGCGGCCTCGTACCTGCTGATCCTGTGGGTCTGGAGCCACGCGCCGGTCGCGCTGGCGGCCGCCCTGCGCGACACCAGCGCGCTGTTCGCCATTCTGATCGCGGTGATCTTTCTGCACGAGCCTTTTACCCGGCGGCGTGTCGCCGCGGTGCTGCTGGCGGCGGCTGCCGTGCCGTTGTTGCGATTAGGTTGAAGCCGTCGCGCTTGCCTTGATCCAGACTCCTCCACACACTGGCCAGCGGCAGGGTGTCCTCGCGCAATGGGGGCATGGGGGAGTTGGCAACAATGCGGCTTATTACTGCAGGGGCGTGCCTGGCGCTGATGCTGGTCGCCGGGTCGACCGTTCTTGCCCGCGAGCCCGGAGTGGGCCCGAGCATTCCGCCGGGCGTAACGTCTGGCCAGCCCAATGCGGTTCCCGTGCCGCCCGGCTTCGTTCTGGCGGCGTTCACCAGCTACTACGATGCGATCGCGGTGGGGCCCGGCTCGCAGTACCTCGGGCTGCGCTATCTGTTCGCCAACGAAACCGTCCTGGGGACTTGGGCCCCCGACCTGAAGGTCCTGGGCGCGGCCTACAAATCCTTCGTGCTGATCCCGATCATCGGAGCCCGGCTGCTGAGCGAGCCGCCCGCGCCGCGAGGCTCGGCCCAGCAGGGCGGCATCGCCAATCCTCTGCTGCAGCTCGCCGATCTGTCCTGGACCTTGGGCAACGGCTTCTACATCAACGCCGGCTTCGGTCTGTTCTTTCCGATCGGGCAGTACAGCTTCAATGCGCCGATCAATCTCGGCGCGCCGTTCTGGACGTTCGAGCCCAGCGCCGCGTTCACCTACTTCAAGGACGGCTGGACGGCTTCCGCGCAAATCTTCTACGACATCAACACCACCAACCCGGTGAACAACTACTATTCCGGCAACGAATTCGTCGCGAATTTCACTTTTACGAAGCTCTTTTTCGACCGCGTCAATTTCGGTCCGGTCGGCTACTGGTACAAGCAGGTGACCGGCGACGCCAACTGGGGCGGGCCCAGCGTCTATGGCGGGCTGAACGCACCGAACGGCGACGATCTGGCGATCGGCGCGAGCCTCAGCACTCAGTTCGGGAAGCTCGCCGTCCAGCTCATGTTCACCCAGGACGTCTACGTCGTGAACGGGATCGGCGGCGCCAAAGGCTGGCTCAACCTCATCTATCAATTTTGACGAGCAGCCAGTGCATGGGCCGCGAGGCAAGGGGCCGGCGAGGTCGATGCGATTTCCCGTTCCGGCGGCGTGCCTGGCGCTGATGCTGCTGGCGCCTTCGGCAGGCTTTGCCCGCGAGCCCGGCATCGCGCCCAGCATCCCGCCGGGCGTCAGCCTTGGCCAGGCCAACGCCGTGCCGCTCACGCCCGGGCTGCGGCTGGCGTCGCGTTCCAGCTACGAAGACACCAACGTCCTCGGCCCCGATTCCAAGGCCACCGGCCTGCGCAACCAGGTGGCCAATGAAACCGTGCTGCTGACCTGGGTGCCGGGCTTCGACCTGTTGGGCGCGAGCTACAAGACCTTCGTCCTGGTGCCGTTCCTCGACTACACGCTGATCTCCGAGGCGCCCGCGCCCAAGGCGACGCGCGGGACTTTCACGCAAGCCGGCATCGCCAATCCCTTGCTGCAGATCGTCGATCTGTCGTGGACGCTGGGCGACGGCTTTTACGTCAACACGGGCTTCGGAGTCTTCCTTCCGATCGGGCAGTGGAACTTCAACGCCGCCATCAACATGGGCGCTCCCTTCTGGACGTTCGAGCCGAGCGCGTCGGCGAGCTACTTCAAGGATGGCTGGACCGCGTCTGTGATAACCTACCTCGACATCAACACCACCAACCCGGTGACCAACTACTATTCCGGCGAAGTGCTGATCCTCAACGCGACCTTCATGAAGTTGATCGGCGGCTTCAATATCGGCCCGGTCGGCTATTGGCTGAGGCAGGTGACCAGTGACGCCAACTACGGCGGTCCGACCGTGTACGGCGGCCTCAATGCGCCGCCCAGCGAGGAGCTGGCCATCGGCGCCACCATCAGCACCCAGTTCGGCAATCTCTCCGTCCAGCTGATGTTCACCCAGGACGTCTATGCGCAGAACTCGATCTTCGGCAGCAAAGGCTGGTTGGGCCTCAGCTATCATTTCAAGTGACGCCCGAAGCCTTCGCTTGCATCGGCGGAGGGGGCTCCGCACACTGGCGACGGTAGCGTGAAGGGGCAGGGCAATGGACCAGCGGGACGACGAGCCTGAACAATCCGAAGGCGTCGGCCGCCGTACCGTCTTGGGCGCCGGCCTCGGCGGTCTGGGCGCCGCAGGCCTCGCTGCTCTGCCGGGAAGCGCTGCGGCCCAGACGCCCGCGACACCGCCGCCTGCGGCCTCGACCGCGGCTTTCCCTGCGAGCCGCAGCGCGCCGCTCGATCGCCCCTACAACGTGATCCTCATCATCACCGACGAGGAGGCGTACCACCTGCGGCCCGCCGAGGGCTTTGCCACGCCGGCGCGCGCCGAGCTGCAGCGCCGCGGCACCACCTTCCTCAACCACTACATCGGCTCGGCCATGTGCACGCCGTCGCGCGGCGTGATGTTCTCCGGCCAGCCGCCGCAGGTGAACGGCGTCTTCGACCAGATGGAGACGGGCTACGTGCCGAGCATGCGGACCGACCGGCCCAGCATGGGCACGGTGTTCCGCGCGCTGGACTATCGCACCGCCTACTACGGCAAGTTCGAGCTGCGCCGCGACATCATCGCGGTCAAGCGCGACGTGAACTACAGCGATGCGCTGCAGGCCTATGGCTTCGACAGCTTCGAGCCCGACGGCGACAAGGTCGGCGCGCCCGACCAGGGCTACGACACCGACATCTACACCGCGAGCGAGGCGATCCGCTGGCTGCGCACGCACGGCCAGGCGCTCAACCGGCAGGGCATTCCGTGGATGCTGGTGGTGAGCTTCATCTCGCCGCACGACATCATGTACGCCAACGTGAACCAGCCCGGCCACGACGTGCAGAAGTCGCTGACCGGCGGGCGGATCACGCGGCCGCCCGACAACACCCGCTTCGCCGCGCGCTGGAAGTTCCCGCCCTCGCCCAGCGCGCTGGAGCCGCTGGACAAGCCCGGCCGCCCGCGCGCGCAGCTCACCTACAATATCGGCTGGTCGGCCTGGCTGGGCGAGATCCCGCGCGACGCCACGGCCATGTGGGACGACTACTACAACCTCTATCTCAACATGGTGCTCGACAACGACCGCACCCTGCAGGGCGTGCTCGACACCATCTCGGCGCTCGACCTGTGGTCGACCACGGCGGTCGTGCGCACCGCCGACCATGGCGAGCTCGGCGGCAGCCACGGCGGCCTGCGCGGCAAGGGTCCGCTGCCCTACGAGCAGGAGACCCACGTGCCCATGGTCGTGGTCCATCCCGAGCAGCCCGGCGGCCGCACCTGCAAGGCAGTGACCAGCCATATCGACCTCGTGCCGACGCTCGCCGGCCTCACCAACGCCGATGCCACGCGCCGCGCCGCCGCGCTCGCGGGTCTGCCCGGGCGCGACTTCACGTCGCTCCTGAAGGCGCCCGAGCAGGCGACGGTCACCGCCATTCGCGAGGGCGCGCTGTTCAACTATGTCGGACTGTGGACCGTCGATGCGCTCTACATGATTCGCACCGCCCGCGACCTCGGCGAGGATCGCTACGCGCCGCCCTTCAGCGAGTTCCGGCCCAGCCTGACCCCGCGCGGCTTCGTCAGCTTCGCCTTCGACGGCCGCTACAAGTTCTCGCGCTACTATGCGCCCGACAACTTCAACACGCCGACCACGCTCGAGGCGCTGCTCGCCAACAACGACCTCGAGCTGTTCGACCTCGAGAAGGATCCCGACGAGTTGGTCAACCTCGCCGTCGACCCGAGCGCCAACCGCGAGCTGATCTTGCACCAGAACGAGCTTCTAAACCGCCTGATCGCCCGCGAGGTCGGCGACAACAACGGCAGCTTCTTGCCTGCGGCTTTGCGCAAGAAGTAGCAGCTCTCTCTTTGCGTCGCTCGATGCCGCCGCCCGCCTCTCATTTTCCTCTCCTCCGCTAGGGGGAGAGGCGAGGAGAGGGGGCTGCGAAAGGTCCTGCAACCCCTCTCCCAACCTCTTCCCCTATTGGGGGAGAGGAGAAGAGGTGCCGGCCCTTGCCGCTCTGCTTGGCGGTGGGCATCTCTATTCGGGATCCGAGGGGTGGCGCGAGATGGCAACGGCTGAAGCGGGCGAGTACCGGGACGTCGTGCTGTTCCTGGCGACGGCCGGCGTCGCGGTGCCGTTGTTCCGGCAGTGGCGGGTCAATCCCATCCTGGGCTTTCTCGGCGCCGGCGTCGTGCTTGGTCCGTACGGGCTCGGCGCCCTGAAGCAGCGCGTGCCCTGGCTCGGCTATCTCACCATCCAACACCCCGACGAGATCGCGCAGCTCGCCGAGCTCGGCGTCGTCTTCCTGCTGTTCATGATCGGGCTGGAACTCTCGTGGGAGCGCCTGCGCTCGATGGGTCGCCTGATCTTCGGTCTCGGGTTCCTGCAGGTCGCGGTCTGCGCCGGCGCCATCGGCGCGGTCGCCGTGGCGCTCGGCCAGCCCTTGCAGGCGGCCGCGGTGCTCGGCATGGCGCTGGCGCTGTCGTCGACGGCGATCATCATGCCGCTGCTGGCCGAGCAGAGACGGCAGAACACCGAGTCCGGCCGCGCCATCTTCTCGGTGCTGCTGCTGCAGGATCTCGCCGTGGCGCCCATGCTGGTGACGCTGACCTTCATGGCGCGGCCCGAGAGCGAGACCTTCTCGCCCGGCCAGCTGCTCGCCTTTGCGCCGGCCGTCGTGGCGCTGGTCGGCCTCGTCTTCTTCGGCCGGCTGGTGGTGCGGCCCCTGATGCGCTCGGTTGCACGCACGCACAGCGAGGAGCTGTTCATCGCCGCGGCGTTGCTGGTGGTGATCGGCTCGGGGCTGATCGCCAACATCGCCGGCCTGTCGATGGGGCTCGGCGCCTTCATCGCCGGCCTGCTGCTGGCCGAGACCGAGTATCGCATGGAGGTCGAGGCCAAGATCGAGCCGTTCAAGGGCTTGCTGTTGGGCCTGTTCTTCGTCTCGGTCGGCATCGGCCTGGACCTGTCGCTCTTGGCGGTCCAACCGCTGCTGGTGCTCGGCCTCACGCTCGGCCTGCTGGTCTTGAACGGGTTGCTGCTGTTGGGCCTGGCCCGCCTGTTCGGGTTCCGGCTGATCCACGCCCTGGAGATCGGCCTGCTGCTGGCGGCGAGCGGCGAGTTCTCGTTCGTGCTGCTGCAGAAGGCGAGCGGCGAGGAATTGGTCGCGCCCGCGGTGGCGCATGCCGTCATGGTGAGCTCGACCTTGTCGATGTTCTGCATCCCGCTGCTGGCGGCGC
>JAFAKN010000436.1 GCA_019235415.1 Alphaproteobacteria bacterium | reverse complement strand
CCGCACGCCGTTGCGGCCGGGCCAGGGATGGGCCAGGGCGGCTTCGCGAAAGCCCGCGACGAGCTCGCCGTCCGCCGCCTCGCGCCAGGCCAGCACGACGCGGCGTTCGAGCTCGACTTCGCGGATCGCGGCCGCGGCGAGGCCGGGTCGCAGCAGCGAGCGCGGCATCAGGCTCGCGCCCAGGCCCTCGAGCACCGCCAGCGCGCAGCGTTCCTCGTCGGCCGATCGCAGCACCGCGCGCGGCCGCACGCCATGGCTGGCGAACAGCCGCTCGGCCTCGGCGTGCGCCTCGCACCCCGCGCGCAAGACGAAGGCGGTGTCGGCGAGATCGGCGACGGACCAGTGGTCGCGCGTCGCCACGCGATGCGAAGTCGCCGCGGCCAAGACATAGGGTTCGCGCCACAGCGAGGTGCTGTTCGGCGCCGTCGCCGGCTCCCGAGCGGCGAACAGCGCCATATCGCAGCGGCCGCGCCGCCAGCGCTCGGCGACCGCCTCGGCAGTGCCCTCGGCGATCTCCAGCTCGACGCCCCCCAACTCGATACCGGCGCGACGCTGGGCCGACGCCATCCACTGCATCGCCGCAGCGGTCGGCACGGTCGATCCGATGGCGACCCGCAACATTCGCGGCCGGCGGCTCGATCGCGATTCGGCGCGCGCCGCCTGCCAGGTATCGAGCATCGTCCGGGCATGCGGCAGCAGGCGATGGCCTGCGCTCGACAGCGCCGCGCGGCGGCCGCGGTCGAACAGCTTGGCGCCCATCTCGTGCTCGAGGCGCGCGATGCCGGCCGACAGCGTCGGCTGGGTGACGTGGCAACGCTCGGCGGCGGCGGTGAAGCTGCCGCTATCGACCACCGCCAGGAAGTAGCGAACGAAGGCCAAGTTCACAGGATAGATAATGCCAATGGGAAGAACAGAAACAATCGATTTCCTCTATCTGTGGTCTCTCGCTAGGGTCCTGCCATGCCCGCCATGACCTATTCCCTCGAGGACAACGGTATCGCCCTGGTCGTCCTCGTCAACCCGCCGATGAACGCCATGCAGGCCGGCCTGCTGGAGGAGCTCGCCACCTTGTTCGAGGGACTGGCGGGCAATCGCGACGTGCGGGCCGCCGTCATCGCCGGCGAGGGCCGCGCGTTTTCCGCCGGACTCGACCTCAAGCAGGTGCCCGAGCTCGATCGCCCGGGGCAGCGCCGGCTGGTCGATGCCCTGAACGATTGCTTCGGCACGCTCTACGCCTGGCCGAAACCGCTGGTCGCGGCGGTCAACGGGCATGCCATCGCCGGCGGCCTGATCCTGGCCTTGTGTGCCGACTGGCGCATCGCCGCCGAGGTGCCCATGCAGGTGAGCCTGGCCGAGGTGCGGGTGGGCGTGACCTATCCGGTGGCGGCCCTCGAGGTCGCCCGCGGCGAGCTCGCCCCGGCAATGGCGCGGCGTCTGGTCTTGCTGGGCGAGGTGCTGGATGCGGCGAGCGCCGTCGCCGAGGGCGTGTTCGACGCGTGCGTCCCGGCCTCGCAACTGCGTGGCGACGCGCTGGCGGCCGCCCAGCGGCACGCCGCCCTGCCGCCCATGGCCTTTGCGACCACCAAGGCGGAGCTGCGGGCCGTCGCGCTGTCGCGCATTGCGTCTGCCCGAGCCGGGCAAGGCGAGCCGCGGCTCACTGCCTGGCTCGGCGAGGAGATGCGGCGCGCGGCGTCAGCCATGCTGCGCGGTGCGGTGTGAGGGCAATCGACTTCGCATTGTCGCAGGCGCGGGCTATCGTGCGGCGAGGCCAGGTGCTCGATGTCCCAGTTTGCCCGCTTTCTCAGCATGCTCGTCTTGGTGTTGGCGGCGCCGACCGCGCAGGCCCAGAACAAGGTGCCTTCGGACCATGTGCTGGAAGCGCTGGTGAAGAGCTCGCTGCTGTCGCTCAACGACGCCAACGTCACCGGCGACTACAGCGTGCTCCACGCCAAGCTGTCCAAGCCGTTCCGCGAGCAATTCTCGCCCGACCGTCTAAAGGAGACGTTCCGCGAGTTCGCCGGCAAGCATGTCGACTACGACATCATCGCCGCCTACGCGCCGGTCTACAGCAAGCCGGCCGCCGTCGATGACGAGGGCAAGCTTCTGGTCGAAGGCTACTTTCCGACCACGCCCAATCGTCTCAAGTTCAAGCTCGATTTCATTCCGTCCGACGGCGAGTGGAAGCTGATCGGCATCAAGGTCGACATCGATTCCCCCTGACCGTCCGCCGTGCACGACAAGGCAAGCGCCATGATTCCCAATACCATCCCCCTGTTCGACTTCGGCCTGGGCGAGACCGCCGACGCGCTGCGCGAGCAGGTGCAGCGCTTCGCGGCGGCCGAGGTCGCGCCGATCGCGGCCGAGCTCGACAAGACCGACCGGTTTCCGCGCGAGCTGTGGCCCCGGATGGGCGAGCTCGGCCTGCACGGCATCACGGTGGAGGAGGAGTACGGCGGCTCGGGGCTCGGCTACCTCGAGCACGTGGTCGCCGTCGAGGAGCTCAGCCGGGCCTCGGCCGCGGTCGGGCTGAGCTACGGCGCGCATTCCAACCTCTGCGTCAACCAGATTCGCCGCAGCGGCAACGATGGGCAGAAGCGCCGCTTCTTGCCCAAGCTGATCTCCGGCGAGCATGTCGGGAGCCTGGCGATGAGCGAGTCGGGCGCCGGCTCGGACGTCGTATCGATGAAGCTGCGCGCCGACAGGAAGGGCGATCGCTACGTGCTGAACGGCACCAAGATGTGGATCACCAACAGCCCGGACGCGCAGGTCGTCGTGGTCTACGCCAAGACCGATCCCAACGCCGGACCGCGCGGCATCACTGCCTTTATCGTCGAGACCGACGCCAAGGGCTTCAAGGTGGCGCAGAAGCTCGACAAGATGGGCATGCGCGGCTCGTCGACCGGCGAGCTGGTGTTCGAGGACTGCGAAATCCCGGCCGAGAACGTGCTGGGCGCCGTCGGCAAGGGCGTCAACGTGCTGATGAGCGGGCTCGACTACGAGCGCGCCGTCCTTGCCGCCGGGCCGCTCGGCATCATGCAGTCGGCGATGGACATCGTGCTGCCCTACGTCCACGAGCGTCGCCAGTTCGGCCAGGCGATCGGCGAGTTCCAGCTGGTGCAGGGCAAGCTCGCCGACATGTACACGACCATGAACGCCTGCAAGGCGTACGTGTACTCCGTGGCCAAGGCCTGCGATCGCGGCCAGACCACGCGCAAGGACGCCGCCGGCGCGATCTTGTATGCGGCGGAAAAAGCGACCCAGGTGGCGCTCGACGCCATCCAGCTTTTGGGCGGCAACGGCTACATCAACGACTATCCGACCGGCCGCCTGTTGCGCGACGCCAAGCTCTACGAGATCGGCGCCGGCACCAGCGAGATCCGCCGCATGCTGATCGGCCGCGAGCTGTTCGCCGAGACGGCGTGACGGTTCTCGTCCTCACCTGCCAAGACGCTACATCAAGCACGAACTCCCGCCTTTGCCGCGAGACTTGCGGCCCGCGGTGACGGCAGCCGACGTGGCGTTGGTCTTTGGCCATGTGTCCCACGACGTTTCCCGGCCAAAGCGCACGGCGAGAAAGTCCACGAAGGTCCGAACCTTTGCCGAAAGGTGACGGCTGTGGGGGTAGACCGCGCGAATCGTCAGGGAGGGAGCCGCATAGTCGTCCAGCACCGTCTTCAAGCGACCCGACTGCAAAGCATCGCCGACCATGTAGGTCGGCAGGCCGACGAGGCCTTGCCCTTCCTGCGCCGCCCACAGAAGCACGGCCGCGTTGTTGGACCGCAGATTTCCTTTGAGGGGAACCTCGAGCGCCTCGGCCTTCGACGAGACGAACTGCCAGGCGCGCATGTAGGACGCGCCGGTAAACGTCAGGCAATTGTGGTTGGCGAGATCGGCGGGCGTGCGCGGCACCCCGTGCTTCTCGAGATAGCCGGGCGTGCCGCAGATGACCATGCGGCACGACGCCAGTCGCCGTGTCACGAGGCTCGAGTCGGACAACGGCTCGACGCGAACCGCGAGATCGAGACCTTCGTCGACGAGGTCGACGATGCGATCGCTCAACATCACCTCGACCGAGATCGAGGGAAAGCGTGCCGTGAAATCGGCGACCGCCGGTGCCAGATGGAGAACGCCGAACACCGGTGTCGCATTGACACGCAACTCGCCGCGCGGCGCCACCTGCATCCGGCCCACGGCCGACTCGGCTTCTTCGAGGTCCGACAACAACCGCTTGCAGCGGTCGTAGTAGGCGCGGCCCACCTCGGTCAGGCTCATCTTGCGAGTCGTGCGGTTGAGCAACCGCGCCCCGAGCCGCTCCTCGAGCTGCTTGACGTGTTGGCTCACCATGCTCGTCGAGATCCCGAGGGTCGCGGACGCGGTCGTAAAGCCGCTGGCTTCGACAACCTTCGTGAAGATCCGCATGCTTTCGAAGCGGTCCATGCGACTCTCATTGTTAATCCAATCAGGAAAGTTTATCAAACTGAACAGTGTTAATCAAACGTCACTGAATAGTTAGATCTGCTCCACCTCAAACGTGGAGAAAGCCAAATGCCTTTCGTGAATGCCGCTCGAACTGCCGCCGCACTCGCGGTCGCAGCCGCGTCCATCGCCTGGGCCGCCGCCGGCCATGCGCAATCCACCGACGACATGGCGCGATGCCAGACCCTCTATGGCTTGTACAACAAGTACGAAGCCAACGGCCGGGGCGCTACGTCGGCGCCAAACGTCGAAGTCGCTGCCGCCTTCAGTGAATGCCAGAAGGGCAATTACAAGGCAGGCGTTGCGGGCCTGACCAAGGCTCTCGAGCGGCAGCGGATACCCGTTCCAGCCGTCGAAGCCGCCACGGCACGCTGATCCCCAACGTCATCCCGACCGCAGCCGACAACGCTCCGGTCGGGATGACGGCTTGTAAGGGCTCTCCAGGACCGGAAGGGGTTCATGGTACGGCACTCCGTCGACTAGACGCCCCGCACTCACATCGCGCTAGTGTGATGATTCCGAAGTTCGTCACCGAACTTCGGAATCTGAATCACACTAGATTCGATAGTTCAGTGGCTCGCTTATCCCCGATATTCGCTGACGAATTTCAGGGGCGGGACACTAGAACGCGAGCGGCTCGGTGACGCGCACCCAGCGGCCGCCCTCGACCTTGGCGATGAAGGACGCGTTCGCGCCTTGCCGAATGTTGGGACCGAAGGTCACCACCGGGCCGTTGAAGATGTCCTTGTAGCCTTTGATCGCTTCCATGCCTTTGATGAAGCTGTCGAGCGTCAGGTCCTTGCCGGCCCCCTTCAGGCCCTGCACGGTGAGGTCGGCGGCGACCCAGCCGTAGACTGCGCCGATGTTGGGGTCGATGTTGAACTTCTTCTTGTAGTCCTCGACGAACTTCCGGACCGAGGCGACCTTGCTGTCGGGGTAGGGCATCTCGGTGAGGCCCATGCCGTAGAAGCCCTCCATGCCCTGGGCGGCGCCGACCACGAGGTCGTAGACCGCGGTCGAGCCCAGGAAGTCGACGTCGGTCCAGCCCGCCTTGCGTGCCGTCGTGTAGGGCACGATCGAATCGCGCACGATGGTGCCCATGACGATCAGGTCGCAGCCGGCCGCGCGCAGCTTGGTGATCGGCGCGGTGAAGTCCTGGTCGGTCGGCTTGTGGGCCGTCGTCTCGACCAGCTTGATGCCGAGCTTCCTGGTCTGCTGCTCGGCGCCTTCCAGGACTTCCTTGCCGAAGTCGGTGTCCTGGTACATCACGCAGACCGCCTTCTTGCCCTTGGTCTTCGCGAAGTAGTCGATGCCCGAGCGGACCTGATCGACGTAGGTGGCAGCGGCATAGAACTTCAGTCGGTCGTAGGGTTCGAACATCGAGCGCGCGGCCGACAACGGGAACAGGTTGGGCACGCCGGCGGCGAGCTGCTCCTTGAAGCAGGCGTTGTTCATCGGCGTGCCGGCCGGCGCCACGAAGGCGAACACCTTGTCGCGGTTTATAAGCTTGTTGCAGGCCTGCACCGCCTTGGGGACCTGGTAGCCGTGGTCTTCGACGATGAGCCTGATCTTGCGGTCGTTGATGCCGCCCGCCTCGTTCACCTCATCGAAGCGCATCCGCAAGGCATTGGACGAGGACACGCCATAGGTCGCGCCGACGCCGCTCAGGTCGGTGTGCATGCCGAGCACGATCTCGGTCGGCGTCACGCCGCGCGTCTGGGCCGAGACCGGGCCCGCCAGCAGCGCTCCTGCCGAGAGGGCCAATCCGAAGACCACTGTCGCTCTGTTCATCGTTTCCTCCCGTGCCGGCTGCAGCAGCGGCCTGATCTCCCGAATTCGGGTATGGCGATACGGCGATGAAGAACCGATTATAATGTATCGGCCGACAACCAGGCCATCCGGCTCGCGGGTACCCCGCCGGCTCGAACCCCTACGCGCCGGTCCAGCCAGGAGATCGGTCCAAAATTTTGGCGCGCTATGGTGCGACAAAATCGGAAAGTAGATTTTTGCTAACCTATTACTTGAAAAATACTTAACGAAGTGCTATGTACCTCCTACGTTAAATGAGGGAGGATCACATGCCCGCCGGCCGACCCGCTGCCTACAAGCCGGAATACATCGAGATAGCACGTGAAATCTGCGGTCTCGGAGCGACCAACGAGACGCTAGCAGAGCGCTTCGCGGTATCGCGGCGGACCGTCGACCGGTGGATCGCCGGCATCCCGGACTTCAGGGATGCTGTAGCGGACGGACGCGAGATCGCCAACGGCAAGGTGGTGTCCGCGCTGTTCGCGCGCGCCACGGGGATGCATCAGAAGATGACCAAGGTCTTCTGCCACGCCGGCCAGCCGCTCACCGTGGACTACACGGTCGAGCTGCCGCCCGACGTCCGGGCCTGCATGTTCTGGCTGCGCAACCGGCTGCCGGAGCAGTGGTGCGAGGGCCGGCGGCAGGCGGCCGACGACGGGCTGGGTTTCGAGGTTCTGGAAGAGGAAAGTCGACGCGTGGCCGAGCGGAATCGCAGTTCGGCGGGAGCGGCGGCCCCCAATGAGGACCAGGCGCAGGCGGCGCTGCGCGAGGCAGCGGAGAGACTAGAAGTCCACCTGTGACGGCGAGGAGTGTCGACCGATGAGCGAATTGCTTGCAGAGCCCGCCGGTTCGCGGAACGACGCCTGGCCCGAGCCTGACCTCGGCTTGCTCGAGGCGGGCAGGCCGGAGCTGCCGGATTTTCCCCTAAA
>JAFAKN010000358.1 GCA_019235415.1 Alphaproteobacteria bacterium | reverse complement strand
TCTATGCGCTCAAGACCACACGCGACAAGGAGACCCTGCAGCGCGTCTACACGCCCGATACCAACAAGCCCTTGCCATTGCGCTTCTTCTGCTCGGGCGATTCGTACGAGTTCTGGGGCCTCATCGAAAGCAGCTTCCATTTCGTCTGCCCCCCCGAGGGCGGCCAGTTCTTCTGGCTGGGCACCGATCGGCTCGGGCGCGACATGTTCAGTCGCATCGTCTATGCCGCACGCATCTCGCTCACCATCGGCGTGATCGGCATCGTGCTCTCCTTCGCCCTCGCCTTGGTGCTGGGCGGGCTTGCGGGCTACTATGGCGGCTGGATCGACAACCTGATCCAACGCATCACCGAGATCATCAAGAGCTTCCCGCACCTGCCGCTGTGGCTGGCGCTGTCGGCGGCGCTGCCGGTGACCTGGTCGCCGCTACTGGTCTATTTCGGCATCACGCTGATCCTCGCCCTGCTCGACTGGCCGGGGCTGGGGCGCGCCGTGCGCTCCAAGCTCCTGTCGCTGCGCGAGGAGGACTATGCGGCCGCCGCCCAGATGATGGGCGCCAAGCCAGGCCGCATCATCGGCCGCCATCTGCTGCCGGGCTTCATGAGCCACCTGATCGCCTCGGCCACGCTCAGCATCCCGTCGATGATCTTGGCCGAGACCGCGCTGTCCTTCCTCGGCCTGGGCCTGCGCCCGCCGATCACCTCGTGGGGCGTGCTGCTGAACGAGGCGACCGACATCAACGTCGTGGCGGTGAACTGGTGGCTGATGCTGCCCGTCGTGCCGGTGATCCTGGTGATCCTCGCCTACCAGTTCATGGGCGATGGCATGCGCGACGCCGCCGACCCCTACGGCTGACGGAGAAATTGCAGGCGCGTTGTCCTATGCAGCGGCGCGCATTGACATGTGATTGTCATTCGTATGCGATTGACTGCATGGAGAGCTGCCCGAGCTAGGCGAGGGCGCCTCTTCGTGCGGGGCAACGCTCGGGGGATCGCGTGTTTCGCAACAGGAACAATTGCTGACGCCGATGGCGGCGCCCGGTGCCACCCGGCTGTTTCGTCAGGCTGCTCTCGATCGGCTGTCGTCGCCCGAGCATCTTGATCGTCTGATCACCGTCACTCGGCCGCGGAGCTGGGCGGCGCTGGCGGCAGTCCTGGCGCTGCTTGCGCTCGTGGTCGCCTGGAGCATGGTCGGGATCATCCCGACGCGCGTCAAAGGCTCCGGTATTCTGGTCAATACGGGCGGACAGCTGTTCGATGCGGTGGCGCCCGCCGTCGGCGTCCTGATCATTGAGCCGATCGCGGTCGGCGCGACGGTCTCGGCTGGCCAGCAGCTTGCCCGTCTGCAGCAGCCGGGTCTGGATCGAGCCATCGAGAATGCACGCTCGCTTGTGGCGGATCTGGAAGCCCGTCTGAACCACCGCAAGGCGGAGATCGATGGCGAAGTTGCGGCCCGGGCCAGCAACCACGAAGCCCGTCGTGCGGCGATCCGGGATTCGGTCACGGAGGCCGATACGCGCATCCAGGCTCTGACCGAGATGCTGAAATCCCAGCAGGAGCTGTCGACACGCGGACTCTCGACCCGTCAAAGGATTGAAGACCTGCGTCGCGAGATCGGCATGGCGCACCAGGTCATTGCCGATGCCCGCAGCCAGATGCTGCAGATCGACGCCGAGGAGCTGGCGCAACGCAGCCGCGCCGCCGCCGAACTGTACGATCGCAGCGAAAAGCTGGCGCAGGCGCGGCGCGATCTCAACGAGGTGGTCCTGAAGCGCGAGCTGACAGGACATGTGCTCAGCCCGGCCTCCGGCGTGCTTACCGAGTGGAAGGCGACGCCGGGCGGCCGGGTGGCCGAGGGCGCACCCGTCGCCACCATCGAGAGCGGGTCGCGCGGGGCGGAGTTCGTGCTCTACATCCCGCCGCAAAGCGGCAAGCAGGTGAAGCGCGGCATGGATGCGCGGATCCAGCCAAGTGGTGTGAAGAAGGAAGAATGGGGGATGCTCATGGGCCGCGTGCTGGCGGTGTCGGAGTTCCCGTCGACGCCGCAGGGCATGCTGTCGGTGCTGCAGAACGACAAGCTGGTGCAACAGTTTTCCGCCAAGGGCGCTCCCTTCGCGGTGCGCGTCGAGCTGTTCCCCGACCCTTCGGCGCCGACCGGCTACCGCTGGTCGTCGGGCTCAGGGCCGCCGGGCGTGCTCACCAGCGGCATGCTTGCCGACGGCGAGATCACCGTGCGCGAGCAGTCGCCGTTGGCCTATGTCCTGCCATTCCTGCGTAAGGTCACCGGCCTGTGACGGCCAGCGCACCATCGACCAAATCGGGGCGGCGAAGCCCGCGGCCGCGCCTGGTGCCGGCAGTTCTCCAGATGGAGGCTGTCGAATGCGGCGCCGCCTCGCTTGCCATGGTCCTGGCTCACTACGGCCGTTGGGTGCCGCTCGAGGAACTGCGGCAGGCCTGCGGGGTGTCGCGCGACGGCGTCAAGGCGACCAACCTTCTCAAGGCGGCCCGCGCCTACGGGCTCTTGGCGAAGGGCTTCAAGAAGGAGCCACACGATCTCGAGCGAATGCCGTGGCCGCTCATCATCCACTGGAACTTCAACCATTTCCTCGTGCTCGAAGGCATCCGGGGAAACGACGTCTTCCTGAACGACCCGGCGTTGGGCCCGCGCCGGGTCACGCGCGAGGAGCTGAACGAGGCCTTCACCGGGGTGGCGTTGGCCTTCGAGCCCAGCTCGGACTTCGTCAGAACACGCCGACCGCCGGGCATGGTGAAGTTGCTGGGGGCGCGCCTGAAGAAGTCCGGCGTGGCGCTGCAATTCGTCATGCTAGCAACCGTCGCGCTGGTCGTCCCGGGGGTCGTGCTGCCGGTGTTCTCGCAGATCTTCGTCGACGATGTGCTGGTCGGCGGTCGGGACGATTGGCTGTTACCCTTGCTGCTCGGCATGTTGGCGACGGCGCTGGTCCGGACCGCACTGACCTGGCTGCAACAGGACGCGCTGATCCGCCTCGAAGCGAAGCTCAGCGCGGTATCGGCCTATCAATTCATCGACCACATGTTGCGGCTGCCGATGGCCTTCTTTGGGCAGCGCCACGCCGGCGAGCTGATGAATCGCATGTTGGCCAACGAACGGATCGCGCGTCTGCTGTCCGGCGAGCTCGCGACCAACCTTCTGAATGCGTCGACCGTGCTGTTCTTCGCCGCGGTGATGCTCTGCTATGACACCGCCTTGACGGCAACCGTGATCGGCCTTGCGCTGATCAACATACTGGTCGTCCAGATCGGGGCACGCCGCCAGGAGATGCAAAGCCGGCGTGAGCTCGCCGAACAAGGCAAGTTGGCGGCCGCGACGATCGGCACCATCCATGCCATCGAGACCGTGAAGGCGTCGGGCCTGGAAGCCCGAGCATTCGAAAAATGGGCAGGGTATCACGCGCTGCTGCTGGGGGTTCGCCAGGAGCTGGGCCTGCAGGCGGCCATGCTGGCGGTGGCGCCGGCCCTGCTCGCAGGATTGTCGGCCGCCGCCGTCGTTGGACTGGGCGCCTGGCAGGTCATGCAGGGCGCCATGACGCTCGGCACGCTGGTCGCCTTCCAGTCGCTTGCGGAAAGCTTCACGCAGCCGTTGACCAAGCTCGTGCAACTGAAGACGCAGCTGCAGTCGGCACGGGCCGACTTGCAGCGCGTCGATGATCTGATGGTCTACCCCGCCGCACCCGCTTGGCCGAGTCATCGTGATTCCGAGAGCGGAGAGCCGGCCGACCGACTGCTGCGCCTCAGCGGCGCGGTCGAGCTCAGAAACGTATCCTTCGGCTACAATCCACTGGATCAGCCCTTGATCAGCGGCCTGTCGCTATCGATGCAGCCCGGCATGAGGGTGGCGCTGGTCGGCGGGTCGGGCAGCGGCAAAAGCACGGTCGGCCGCTTGATCGCTGGGTTGTTGCCGCCATGGTCGGGGGAGATCGTGCTCGACGGGTATCCTCTCGGCGAGATCTCGCCAGCGTTGCGTGCCCGTTCGCTCGCCTACGTCGACCAGGACATTTTCCTGTTCGAGGGAACGGTACGCGACAACCTCACCCTGTGGGACGATGGCCTGCCCGACGTGCAACTCAACGCCGCGCTGGCCGACGCGGCGCTGTTCGACGAGATCGCAGAGCGCAAGGGGCAGCTCGACGCCGCGGTGGGAGAAGGGGGCAACAACTTCAGCGGCGGACAGCGACAGCGGTTGGAGATTGCCCGCACGCTGGTCGGCGAGCCGGCGATCCTGATCCTGGACGAGGCGACGGCCGCCCTGGACCCGGCGATGGAAAAACGCATCGACGACCAGCTGCGCCGCCGGGGCTGCACCTGCATCATCATCGCTCATCGGCTCAGCACGATTCGCGATTGCGACGAAATCATCGTGTTGCGCGGCGGACGCATCGTTGGGCGCGGTACCCACGAGACGCTGTTGGCGCAAGGCGGCGAGTACGCCGCTCTCGTCGCCGCGCGGTGAGCCTTGGCGCCGTCGCTTCTCGTCGATCGCACTGACGGCGCCGATCCGGCGAGTCCCGAGCCCGAGCTCGTGCTCGAAGGCGGCAGCAACAAACCGCTGGAGCTTAGCGACCCGAGCTGCCTGTGGCTGGTGGAGGCGGGTTTCGTCGATGTTTTCGTCTGCTCCGTCGATCGATCCGCGCGGAGCGGCATTCGCCACCACATCGCTCGCTTCTCGGCAGGCGCCCTTCTGTTCGGGGCGCCGCCGGTCGAGATCTGGGGACGGCGCCTGCAGTTGCTGGCGGTCGGCTCAATGGACTCGCGGCTGCGGTCCGTGCAGCAGGACCTGGAGGCCGCCGTCAGCGGCGCGCCCGAGCGTCTCGAGAATTGGTTCGGCGCCCTTGTGCGTGCCGCCGCGGTCGATGACGGATCCTGGCCGGAACGGTTTCTGGAGCCAGGGTCGACCGTGCTTGCCGCCGGGGAGCGTGGCTCGGCCGATCCGCGCTGCATGTTGTGGCTGTCCGCGTCCGGCGCGATCGGTCTGCTCGGCGGGCCGCCGTCGCCGGTGGCGGCGAGCTTGCCGCTCGTCGGCAGGGCCTGGGTGACGGCGCCGCAAGAGGTGACGTTGATGGCGATGCGTCAGCCATCCGCCGACACTCTCGACCTCGCGATCGAGGAACTGCACGCGCGCTTGCTCGAGCGCATTGCGGCGCGGCTGGAGCGCGCTGCCGTCGAGGAGCAGCGCCGACTTTCGGAGACTAGCCAACGCGAGCAGCTTACGGTCAGGCAAGGCCTTGAGACGATGGCGGAACTCGCCGGACCGAGGCGGGCCGTAGAAAAGACGCCGCCTGCCGACCCGCTCCTGCATGCGCTGTACGCGGTATGCAAGCACTTGGGCGCGAGCCTGCCGGCCGTTCGCCAAAACCAGCCAGCCAGCGATGCGCCCGCAGCCGGTCGCCGCGACCAATTGCGCGAGCTTCTCGCGACGGTCGGATTGCGCGGCCGCAAGGTCCTGCTGCGTGACCGCTGGTGGCGTCGGGAGGGCTCGCCGATGATCGGCTGGTACGGCGAGGATCGTCGGCCGGTTGCGCTGCTGCCGCTTTCGGCGGGTCACTGGCGGGCGGTCGCCGGATCGACCACGTCGGTTGTCGACGAGGCCCTGGCGGCGCGCCTCGAAGGCGATGCCGTCCAGGTCTACCCGGCGCCGGACAAGGCGCCGGTCGGCCTCTTACGGCTGTTCCGCTTAGGTAGCACCGGCCTTGTGCGCGATGCTCTCGGGCTTGTGGTTATGGGCTTGGCCGCGGCGCTCCTGGGCTTGGTCCTGCCGATGTTGACCGGACTGGCGTTCGATGCAGTCGTGCCACGCGGCGATTCGACCGCATTGGTCGAGATTGTCGCGGGCCTCGTGGCGGCAGCACTGGGTCGGGCGTGCTTCGAGATGGTCAAGGCGTTGGCGATCGTGCGCCTGGAGGGCCGCCTCGACGAGCGGTTGCAGGCGTTCCTGATGGACCGGTTGATCCGGCTGCCGGCACGGTTTTTCCGCCGCTACAGTTCAGGCGACCTCGGCGATCGCGTGCTCGGTATCCAGGCGTTGCGGCAGGTGATGACCGAGGCAGGCGTCACAGCGCTTCTGGGCGGCGTCTTCAGCCTGGTGAGCTTCGGCCTGCTGGTGCTCTACGATCTGCGATTGGGCCTGGTCGCGATGGTCCTCATCCTGGTCATCGTGGCGGTCAACGCGGCGCTGTCGATGGGACAGTTGAGGCACGAGCGCGAGCGGCTGCGCAACCAGGGCAGCGTCGATGGCTTTGTCCTGCAGCTGATCATCGGCGTCGCCAAGCTGCGGGTCGCAGCGGCGGAAGCGCGCGCGATGACGCAGTGGATCTGGCGCTTCGCCGGGCAGAAGGCGCGATTCGTGGCGGCGCAGCGCTACGTCGCCGCGCAGCAGGTCGCCCAGGCCTTGCTGCCGACGCTGGCCCTGATGGCGCTCTATGGCGCCCTGATCTGGCTGACCAAGGGCGATTCGGAGCAGGCCCTGATGCGGTCGATGGTCGTCGACCCGGGCCAGGACGAGACTCCTAGCCTGTTCTCCACAGGGAGCTTCGTGGCGTTCGCCGCCGCGTTCGGCCAGTTGCTGAGCGCCATGACCGAGATGGCCAATGCGGCCAGCAAGCTGCAGGCGGCCCTGCCGCTGCTCGAGCGCGCCCGACCGTTGCTCGCCGCCGTTCCGGAGACGCCCGAGCAAAGCGAGTTGCCGGGGCGCCTGGAAGGCCGCATCGAGCTGCGGCACGTCTGCTTTCGCTATTCCGACGATGGGCCTCCCGTGCTGAGCGACCTTTCGATGACCATCGAAGCCGGTGCCTACGTGGCGGTGGTCGGCGCCTCGGGAAGCGGCAAGTCGACCTTGATCCGGCTGCTTCTGGGTTTCGAGAGCCCGGAAAGCGGTGGACTCTATTTCGACGGCCGTGGTGCCGATCGCCTCGACCTCGCTGCCCTGCGCCGACAGATCGGTGTCGTGTTGCAGCATGGGCGCATCACCAGCGGCAGCCTGCATGAGATCATCCTGGGTGACTCCGCACTCGGACTGGACCGCGCCTGGGCCGCAGCGCGATTGGTCGGCCTGGATCGAGACATCGAAGCCATGCCGATGGGCATGCATACGGTCGTGCCCGACGGCGCCGGAACGCTCTCGGGCGGCCAGCGCCAGCGACTGCTCATCGCCCGTGCCCTGGTCCATCGCCCGCGCATCCTGCTGCTCGACGAGGCAACCAGCGCGCTGGACAATCGCACGCAGGCCGTCGTCACCGAGACGCTCGCCAAGCTCAGTGTTACCCGCCTGGTGATCGCCCATCGCCTCAGCACCATCCGGCAAGCCGATCACGTCTTTGTTCTCGACCGCGGCCGCCTGGTCGAGCAGGGCAAGTACGAGGATCTGATCGAACGCGCCGGCGCGTTCGCGGCACTGGCACGCAGACAGCTCCTGTGAACGGCGAAAGAAATGCGCAAGGTCCTCTATATTCTTGGCCATCTCAGCGACGAAGACGTCGACTGGATGGCCCGCCGCGGTCGGCATCTCGACCTCGAGAGCGATTCCATCCTGGTGCGCGAAGGTGTGCCGTTGGACGACTTGTTCATCGTGACCGCCGGCCGCGCGGCGGTCGAAGTGAATGGCCTCGGCCGGATTGCAAGCCTGGGTGCGGGCGAGATCGTCGGAGAGATGTCCTTTGTGGACTCTGCCCTACCGTCTGCCACGGTGCGGGCCGACGGCCGCTGCACGTTGCTGGCGATCGACCGCCGGGAGGTCAAAGCGCGTCTCGCCGAAGACCCGGGGTTTGCCGGCCGCTTCTACAAGGCGATGGCGATGTTTCTCGCGGACCGTTTGCGCGGCACGGTGGATCGGATGAAGGCTGGCCCGGGGCAGGCACTGGCCGGACAGCAGATCATGGAGGATGAGCTGGACGAGGATGTGCTCGACCAGGTTTCCCTGGCCGGGGCCCGCTTCGAACGGCTGCTGCACGCGCTGGCCCGCTCGGCTTGAGTTGCCCAAGGGCTGCATTCGCCTTACAATATGGAGGGACTTTCTGCAACGTACTGCATCCAGTGCGCAGCGAAGGAGGGGCGATGTCTACCGAAGCCGTGCGGGCATTTCGTGAGATGCTCGATGCCAGCGAACCGCTGCGGGCGGCGCTGAGGGGAGCCGTTTCAGCCGAGGGGATCATCGATCGGGAGGCGATCGCCAAGATCGGCCGCGAGAATGGCTTCGACGTCACCGCTGGCGACATCGACGCGGTCCTGAAGCAGCAGGACGGCGGGATGTCGGAAATCGAGCTCGAGCTGGTTGCGGGCGGGAGCTCCATTTCCCAAGGCTGACGATCGGCTCGGCGTAGCGCATGGCTTTCGAGCTAGGTCTTCACGCATAACCGTCCCGACCACTTGGTAGGCGGGGTGATATGCGCGCGCGCACAGCCTCTGGGCTTGGTTGCCGTCATGCACTCGTTACACTCGACGGTTACGGTCGTGCGGCTGAACTTGCCTGTACAACCGTGCGATGGAGGCGAGCATGTCGATCGAAGCTGTCGAGACATTTCGCGAAAAGATCAATGTCAGCCAGGAACTTCAGGCTGAGTTGAGGGCCTGTGTGGTGCGCAACGGGGCGATCGACCCCGCGACGATCGTCGGCCTCGGCCGCGAGAACGGCTTCGACTTCACGACCGCCGAGCTCGAATCGGTGCTCGGCGCCGGCGAGTTGTCCGATTTCGAGCTCGAGCTTGTTGCCGCTGGCTTGCGCAAAGATGACGGCGGTCACGACGGCGGCAGGCGCTTCAAACCACATTAGCAAGCAGCGCATGGCCGCACCGACAGCGTGATATGCGCCGGCGCATAGCCTCATGGCTTGGTTGCCGTCGAAGCTGTCGAGACATCTCGCAAAGAAATCAATGTCAGCCCGGAACTTCAGGCTGCACTGATGGTCGCCTGGTGCGTAAAGGCGCAATCGACCCCGAGACGGTCGTGGGCCTCGGCCTCGTTACCCGAATTTGAATCTATCGCGCTCTCTGCCTTTCCTGAGTGTGCTCGCTTTGTCATCGATGCTTGCCAGCCCCCAAGATAGCGAAGGCCGAGTAGCAATTCCCCTATCGCACGACACGTGATTAAGAAATCACAGTTTAGCCCCAATTGGGTCTAGCGCGGGCCACCCCGGCTTTCCATCTTCGGGCTGTATCTCCCCCGAACGTGGTCCCCCCAAAGCCACGTTCTAGCCTCTTCGGAGGCGCTTGGGCCGTCCTCTCACTCTCCCCCGAGAGGACGGCCTTTTTCTTTGCCCCCGATGGTGCGGGCCACATGCTAGACGGTCGCCGTGATGGCGCCCGAGCCCCTTCTCGAAGTTGTCGACTTGGCATGTCGGCGGGGTGGCCGCAGGATCTTTGATCGCCTTTCGTTCACGCTCGGCGCGGGAGGCCTCCTGGCGGTGGTCGGCCGTAACGGCAGCGGCAAGACCACGCTGCTGCGCGCCCTCGCCTTATTCGCCCGCCCCGACGCCGGCGTCATCCGCTGGCGAGGCGCCGATGTGCACGCTGATCCGGACGCCTGGCGCGGCGAACTCGCCTGGCTCGGCCATCTCGACGGGCTGAAGGGAGATCTCACGGTGCGCGAGAATCTCCTTGCGGCGGATGCGTTGCGCGGCGGGCGGGTCGGTCACGATCGCGTCGACGGTGCGCTGGTCGACTTCGATCTCGCCTCATTGGCAGCGCGCGCAGTGCGCACCTTGTCGGCCGGCCAACGCCGCCGATCGGCGCTTGCGCGGGTCGTCATGAGCCAGGCCACGGTTTGGCTTCTCGACGAACCCCTCAACGCACTCGACCTTTCCGCGCAAGACGCCTTCCGCGTCGCGCTCGAACGCCACCTGCTGGCGGGCGGAATGGCTATTGCGGCGACGCATGCCAACATCGGCCTGCCGGCTGCCCGTATTTTCGAGCTGGCAGCCAGACCATGAGGGGCGCGCTGGCCCTGGTTGCCCGCGACTTGCAGCTGGTCTGTCGGCGGCCCGGCGACGTTTCTGTCGTGCTTGCGTTCTTTGTCGTCGCGACCGTGCTGTTCCCGCTCGGCATCGGCCCCGAGGCCAATGTATTGGCTCGCATCGCGGCCGGCGTGCTGTGGTGCGCCGCCCTGTTCGCTTCGCTGCTGTCCCTCGACCGCCTGTTCGCCGCCGACTACGACGACGGCACACTCGATCTGCTGTTGCTGGCGCCTTGGCCGCTCGAGTTGGCTGCGCTCGCCAAATGCACCGCTCACTGGATCGTGACCGGTCTGCCGCTCGCCGTCCTCGCACCCGTTCTGGGCCTTGCCTTCGGGCTCGAGACGGAGAGCCTGATGGCGCTGGCCGCGACCCTGCTGGTCGGCACACCGACCTTGTCGATGATCGGTGGGCTGGCCGCGGCTCTTACCCTGGGTGCTCGTCGCAGCGGCGCCTTGCTGGCGCTGCTCGCTCTGCCGCTCTGCGTGCCGACCCTGATCTTCGGCGCCGGCGCGGTGGAAAGCGTTGTCACCGGCGAAGGTTTCGGCACCCATCTCGCCGTCCTGGCCGCTCTCGCCCTGGTCTCGATCGCCACGACCCCCTGGGCGATGGCCGCAGCGCTGCGCCAGGCCGGTGAATGATTCCGTCGAACGATCTGGTGAGTGATTCTGCCGGATGGACAAAGTCCGGCGCGGAGCCGACAAACGACGCGCCATGGCCAGCCTGCACTTCCTCGCCAATCCGGCACGCTTTCGCCGCTTCAGCGTGCGCGTCGTGCCGGCGCTGGCCCTTGCCACGGTGCTCACCCTGGTGGTCGGCTTGTATTTCGCATTGATCGAATCGCCACCCGACTATCAGCAGGGGCAGACCGTCCGCATCATGTTCCTGCACGTGCCCTCCGCCTGGCTGTCGATGGCAGGCTACGCGCTGCTCGGCGCACTGGGTGCGGCACTCCTGGTCTGGCGCCATCCGCTGGCCGCGCTGATGGCGCGCGCCGCCGCCCCGGTCGGCGCCTGCTTCGCGCTGGTCTGCCTGCTGACGGGTTCGCTGTGGGGCCGGCCGATGTGGGGCACCTACTGGGTGTGGGACGCGCGTCTCACCTCGATGCTGCTGCTCTTCTTCCTCTATCTCGGGCACATCGCCTTGAGCCACGCCTACGACGACCCCGAACGGGGCGACCGGGCCGCCGCCATCCTGGCGCTGATCGGCGTCGTCAACCTGCCGATCATCAAGTTTTCGGTCGATTGGTGGAACACCCTGCACCAGCCGGCCTCGGTGGCGCGGCTGGGCGGCCCGACCATTCATCCTGCGATCCTGGTGCCGCTCCTCTGGATGGCCGTAGCCTTCCTGCTGCTTTTCGTCCTGCTGGTGCTATTGCGCACCGAAACTGAGATCGATCGCCGGAGGTTGGAAGCGGCGGACCAGCTGGCGTGACTTAGCGCGTCCAGGGCCATTTCGCGCTGATGCCAGGCAAGTCCCCGCGCCGCCCACCTGCCCCACACACCTCGCAACCCTATCGAGCCCGCGCAGCGTCTCCGGCGTGAGCCGTAGACGAGAAATCGCCTTGGCGAGCATGAATGCAGGCTATTGTGTGACATCGGCTTATACGAGTGCACGGCACCGCGAATATGCCGCCTTCTCGCCGGCTCCGGCATCGGCTAAGCGAAAACCATGAGCGACCACGCGGTCTTCATCCTCGGCGCCTATCTCGTGGCGCTGGTGGTTCTTGGCGGGCTCACCATCGCCACGCTCAGCGCGCGCAGCAAGGCGCGGCGCGCGCTCGAGCTGCGCAGGCTAGACCGCAAGCGATGATTCCCAAGCGCAAGCGGCTGTGGCTGCTGCTGGGATCGCTGGCCGTGCTCGGCGTTGCGGTGGCGCTGGTGCTGAGCGCCCTCAACGACAATCTCGTGTTCTTCTACTCGCCGAGCCAGGTCGCCGAGAAGCACGTCGCGCCGGAGCGGCGCTTTCGGCTGGGCGGGCTGGTCGAGGCGGGCAGCGTGAAGAAGAATGGCCAGGAGGTGCGCTTCATCGTGACCGACACCCACCAGTCGGTGCCGGTCGTCTACCGCGGCCTCCTTCCTGATCTGTTCCGCGAGGGCCAGGGCGTAGTGGCCGAGGGCGCGTTGGGGCCGGACGGGGTGTTCGTGGCCCGCGAGGTGCTGGCGAAGCACGACGAAAACTACATGCCACCTGAGGTTGCCAAGGCGATCAAGGAGGCCGGTCAGTGGCGGGAGAAGAGATGAGCACGCCATGATCCCCGAGCTCGGCCACTTCGCGCTGATCCTGGCGCTTTGCGTCGCGCTGGTGCAGGGCACCTTGCCGCTGTTCGGCGCGGCGCGCGGCGACGCGCGGCTGATGGCGCTGGCGCCAACGGCTGCGCTCACCCAGGCCTTCCTGGTGATCCTCGCCTTCCTCGCTTTGATGCAGGCCTATGTGGCGTCGGATTTCTCGGTCGCCAACGTCGTCGCCAACTCGCACTCTGCCAAGCCTCTGCTCTACAAGATCACCGGGGTGTGGGGAAACCACGAGGGCTCCATGCTCTTGTGGGCGCTGATCCTGTCGATCTTCGGCGCGGCGGTCGCGATCTTCGGCGCCGAGCTGCCCGATTCGCTGCGCAGCCGCGTGCTGGCCATCCAGGCGCTGATCGGCGTCGGCTTCCTCGCCTTCATCCTGTTCACCTCCAACCCCTTCGCACGCTTGGCGCCGGCGCCGCCCGACGGCAATGGTCTCAATCCCCTGCTGCAAGATCCTGGCCTCGCCTTCCATCCGCCGCTGCTCTACCTCGGCTATGTCGGCTTCTCGGTCACCTATGCCTTCGCCATCGCCGCCTTGCTCGAGGGCAGGGTCGACGCCGCCTGGGCGCGCTGGGTGCGGCCCTGGACTCTGGCGGCGTGGTGCTTCCTGACGCTCGGCATCGCGCTCGGCAGCTGGTGGGCCTATTACATCCTGGGCTGGGGCGGCTTCTGGTTTTGGGACCCGGTCGAGAATGCATCGCTGATGCCGTGGCTCGCCGGTACGGCGCTGCTGCACTCGGCCATCGTCGTCGAGAAGCGCGATGCCCTGAAGAGCTGGACCGTCCTGCTCGCCATCCTCGCCTTCTCTCTCAGCCTTTTGGGCACCTTCCTGGTCCGCTCTGGCGTGCTGACCTCGGTGCACGCCTTCGCGCAGGATCCCGCACGCGGCCTCTACATCCTATGCTTCCTGCTCGCCGTCACCGGCGGCGGGCTCACGCTCTACGCCTTGCGCGCGCCGGGGCTGCAGCCCGGCGGTCTGTTCCAGCCGCTGAGTCGTGAAGGCGCGCTGATCCTGAACAACCTCCTGCTCTGCACGCTCGCCGCCACCGTGCTTCTCGGGACGCTCTACCCGCTGTTCCTCGACCTGCTTACCGGCAACAAGGTGTCGGTTGGTCCGCCCTTCTTCAACGCCACTTTCGTGCCGATCTGCCTCGCCCTGTTCGCAGCGCTTTGCGTCGGGCCATTCCTCGGCTGGAAACGCGCCGAGCTGTGGCCGGCGCTCGCCCATCTGCGCATCGCTTTTGCGGTCGCGGTCGTCGCGGCCCTGGTTGCCGCCTTCGCGATCGACCAAAGCTCGACCCTCGCGGCCGTCGCGTTCGGTTTCGGCGTCTGGTTGATCGTGGGGACGCTCGCCGAGCTTGCGACGCGGCTGCGACTTGGTCGCCTGCCCCTGCGCGAATCGTTGCGCCGCCTGCGCAACACGCCGCGCGCCAGCATCGGCATGACCATCTCGCATGCCGCCCTGGGTTTCGTCGTGCTGGGCGCGGTTGCGACGGGCGCCTGGCATGCCGAGCTGATCCGCACGCTGAAGCCGGGCGAGACGGTCTCGTTCGCAGGCTACGACGTGACCTTGCAGCGCGTCGACAACGTGCAGGGGGCCAACTACGTGGCCGAGCGCGCCACGCTCGCCGTCACGCGCGGCGGCAAGCCGTTCACGACGCTGCTGCCTGAGCGGCGGCTGTTCGTCGTGCAGCGCCGACAGGTCGCCGAGACGGCGATCCAGACCAACTTGCTGCGCGACTTCTACGCGACCTTGGGCGAAGGCGATGCCAATACCGGTTGGACCATCCGTTTGTACGACAATCCGCTCGCTCCGTGGATCTGGCTGGGCGCCGCGCTGTGCGCGCTGGGCGGCTTCGTCTCCTTGAGCGATCGCAGGCTGCGCATCGGCGCGCCGACGCGTCGCCGCACAGTGCAGGCTGCCGAATGACTCGGCTCCGCTGTCATCCCGAAGGCGACGCGCGAGGGACCTTTCGTGTGGCCTCAAAGGTCCCTCGCTGCGCTCGGGATGACAAAGTTGCTGTGAAGGTCGGGCGGCCATGAGCCGTCGCCTCCTCTACCTCCTGCCGTTGCTGACGCTTGCGCTGATGGCGGGTTTCTTCGCTTGGTCGCTGCTGATCGGCCGCGATCCGGCGGCGATCGGATCGGTGGTGGTTGGCCGGCCGGCGCCGCCGCTCAACATCCCCGCGCTGCAGGAGGGCCAAGCGCCGCTTACAGATGCCCTGTTCAAGTCGGGCAAGCCGGTGCTGGTGAACTTCTTCGCCAGCTGGTGCGCACCGTGTCTCGCCGAGCATCCGCTGTTCATGCGGCTCAAGGAGCGCGAGGGCGCCATCGTCATCGGCATTGCCTGGAAGAACAAGCGCGACGAGGCGCTGGCCTGGCTGAAGCGGCTCGGCAATCCCTTCCAGACCGCAGGCCTCGACCTTGAAGGCAAGGCGGGGCTTGACTGGGGCCTGAGCGGCGTGCCCGAGACCTATGCCGTCGACGGCAACGGCATCGTGCGGCTGCACTTCCGCGGACCGCTCATCGAGCGCGATCTGACCGACAGCGTCATTCCGTTTCTCAAAGGCAACACGCCGTGAGGTCCGGCACACCCTGTCATCCCGAGGCCGAAGGCCGAGGGACCTCTGAGGCCAAAGGAAAGGTCCCTCGCTCCGCTCGGGCTGCGAGGGTGTGGGCGCGTTCGCAGTGCATCGCCCTGCTGCTGCTGTGCGCACTGCCTGCGCTCGCGGTCGAACCCACCGAGATGCTGAAGGACCCGGCACTCGAAGCGCGCGCGCGGCAGATCGGCCAGGCGCTGCGTTGCGTGGTTTGCCAGAACCAGTCGATCGACGACTCGCAGGCCGAGGTGGCGCACGACATGCGCCGCGCGGTGCGCGAGCGCCTGCAGGCTGGCGACAGCGACGACCAGGTCTTCGCCTACATGGTGGCGCGCTATGGCGACTATGTGCTGCTCAAGCCGCCGTTCAAGGCGCGGACTCTCGTCCTGTGGCTGGGGGCGCCCGCGTTGTTGCTGATTGCCGGCGTGGCGCTGCTCTTCGCCGCACGCCGCCGTCGAACAGCGACGGTGGCGCCGCCGCCGCTCAACGAGGAGGAGCGTGTGCGTCTCTCTGTCATCCTTGGGGATCAGTGGGACTTTCATCCCGAGCGCAGCGAGGGAGCTTGCGGAAAACAGGAAAGGTCCCTCGGCCTACGGCCCCGGGATGACAGCTGAAGATGCTCGAGCTCGTCCTCGCGCTGCTCAGCGCTGCGACGGTCGGCGTCCTGTTGATCCCGCTGCTGGGCAGTCGCTTCGATGCCAAGAGCCGATTCGAGGGCGAGCTCGGCATCTACCGCGACCAGCTGGCCGAGATCGAGCGCGAGCGTACCAATGGCATCTTGGCCGAGAGCGAGGCCGCCGCCGCGCGCACGGAAGTCGAGCGGCGCATTCTCGCCGCCGCCGACCAGGCGGCCGCTGTGCCGTCGAGTAAGCCGCCATCGACGCTTCATAAGGTTCTGCCGCCCGGCCTCGCGCTCGCCGTTCCGTTGCTGGCGCTCGGCCTCTACCTGCAACTCGGCCATCCCGGCCTGCCCTCCGCGCCGTTCGCACGCGGCAGCGCGCCGGCCGAAGAGCCTCATATGGACATCGCGCGCCTTGTTGTCGAAGCACGCGCCCGCGCGACCGAGCATCCCGACGATCCCGAGGCGCAGGCGGCATTGGGCGAGGCTTTAACGCTGGAAGCCGACGGCACGGTTACCCAACCGGCACTCGAAGCCTTCAACAAGGCTCTGCAGCGCAATCCCGGCGACCCGCGCACGCTCTACTATCTCGGCCTGCACCAGGCGCAGAGCGGCGACAGCGCCGCGGCGCTGGCCCGCTGGCGCGATCTTTTGACGAAATATCCCGACGCCCCGTTCGCGCCCGGTCTGCGTGCCGAGATCGAGCGCGTGGCCCGCGCGGCAGGAGTCGATCCGGGACTACCGCCAGCGCCGACCGGTCCATCGCGCGAGCAGCAGGACACGATGGCGAAGCTTTCGCCGGCCGAGCGCCAGCAGGCGATCCGCGGCATGGTCGAGGGCCTCGCTGAACGGCTCAAGGAAAACCCGCAGGACCGTGCCGGCTGGCTGAGGCTGGCCAATGCCTGGAAGGTGCTGGGCGAGAACGCCAACGCCGTCGACGCCTATGTGCACGCCGATTCATTGGCTCCCGTCGATGCCCGGCAACTCGCGGACTGGGCCGAGGCCTATGTGCGCCAACTGAAGCCGGGCGACCCACCGCCGCCTGCAGCCGTCGCCGTGCTGGAGCGGCTGGAGAAGGCCGAACCGCGCAACGGTCTCGCGCTGTTCTATCTCGGCGCCGCCTCGTTCGCATCGGGTGACAAGCAGGCCGCGGCGCGGCGCTGGAAGGCGCTGCTTTCGCGGCTGCCGCCTGACGCGCCGATCCGCGAGATGCTCGAGCAGAGGATCAAGGAGGCGGAGGCCAAGTGAAGAAGCAAGGCGGCCTTCGTCAGACGGAGATGTTGTTGGCGCCAAAGCGCGAATCGGCCCCGGTCGCGGCGTGGATCGCGTCGGCCGCGTAGCTCGAGGCGTTGCGCAGGGCCTGGCCGGTGTGGAGCTGCTGATAGTTTAGGCCGGCCGGCACGCCCAAACCCTGCGGCGCTCCCTGAGGGATGGGGAACTCCGTCGCGAAGTGGTCGATCGCGTTGACGCCGCCGACGAAGTGGGGCGCTCGTGGACGATCATCGCCGCCCGACAATTGGGACCGCAGTTGAGATAGCCCTGCCGAAAGGTGACGCGATTGACCGGTGGGCCAAACTGGAAGCCGCCCCGTCGGCGCGTCGGCGAAGGGCGAGTTCGGCAGGTTGGGCCCGCTGCTGCCTGGTTCAGCACGGTTCGGAAGGGAGCACAGTGACCTGAAAGCCGCAGTGGCCGAGGACAATCGTGGCAATGTCGGGGTCATTGCTCTGTTTGTGAGTTTCCGCACCTCGTGACGGCTTGCGCCTGCGCTAGCGCTCGGCCGCGCGCAAGGGAGGATGCCTTGCACTGGTTCGCCGGCAACAGTCTGCTATCGTCACGGCGCGAATGCGATCCGGCCTCGCGATTCGGTTCGGGGAGCGCTATGGCGGAACTCGATCTCGCAGAGCTGCCACCACAGCATCGCGTGGCGTGGGCCAAGCGCGCCGTGCTGCTGATGGACATGGTAGGCTCGGTCCGCCTGATCGAGCAGGACGAGATCGGCGTCATCTCCCACTGGCTGGGATTCGTCGATCGCGTGAAGCGCCACGTGCTGCCGGCCTGCAACGGCCGCATGGTCAAGAGCACCGGCGACGGCATGCTGCTCGACTTCGCCGACGTGCGCTCGGCGGTCTCGGCCGCCCTCGCCATCCAGCAGGAGCGCACGCAGGCCAACGCGCGCCGGCCGGCCGATCGCCAGATCCTGCTGCGCATGGGCCTCGAGGTCAGCGACGTGATCGTCGAGGACAACGACGTCCTGGGCCGCGGCGTCAATCTAGCGGCGCGCTTGATGAGCCTCGCCGCGCCCGGCGAAATCGTCGTCTCCCAGCACGTGCGCGATGGGCTGACGCCCAGCCTCGACGCCGATGTCGAGGATCTGGGCGACTGCTACGTGCGCGGCATTCCCGACCCGGTGCGTGCCTACCGCGTTGGCACGCCCGGCCCGCGTCCGCCGACGCCGCCCGTCGCGCTCGACGAGCTCGCTCCGTCGATCGCCGTCGTGCCCTTCGCCTCGCGCAATCTCGCCAACGATCATGGCGTGATCGGCGAGATCATCGCCGAGGAGGTCATCCGCAAGCTTTCGCATCGCGCCGATCTCAAACTGGTCTCGCGTCTGTCCACGACTGCCTTCGCCGGGCGCAACGCCTCCTTGCAGGAGATCGGCGCGCGACTCGGCGCCGACTACGTGCTGTCGGGCGCCTATCGCGCCGGCGACCGGCGCTTCAAGCTCGACGTCGAGCTCGCCGAGACGCGCACCGGCCGCGTGCTGTGGGTCGAGAGCCTGGAGGACAAGGTCTCGGCCATCGTCGACGGCGAGCAGGAGCTGATCGGCAGGCTGGTGGCCGGCGTCGGCGCCGCCGTCACGTCGCGCGAATTGCAACGATCGCGGGCGCAGCCGCTGCCGACGCTCAAAGCCTACACCTTGCTGATGGGCGCCGTCAGCCTGATGCATCGCCTGTCGCTACCCGACTTCGAGGAGGCGCATCGCCTGCTGCAGGCGCTGATCGACCGCGGCGTGCGCCATCCCGTGCCGATCGCGTGGCTTGGCAACTGGCACGTGCTGCGCGTGCAGCAGGGCTGGTCCGACGACCCGCAGCGCGACACTTACATGGCGGCCGAGTGCACCAAGCGCGCCCTCGACATGGATCCCGACAATTCCCTGGCGCTCGCCGTCAACGGCTTCGTTCACGTGAACCTCCTGAAGAAGTTCGACATCGCCGAAGAGTCCTACGAGCGCGCGCTGGCGACGAATCCCAGCAACGCTCTCGCCTGGCTGCTCAAGGGAACGCTGCACGCTTTCAAGAGCGAGGGCTCGCACGCGGTCGAGCACACCGAGCGGGCGCTTTCGCTTTCGCCCCTCGATCCGCACCGCTACTTCTACGAATCACTCGCCGCCACCGCCGCGGTCTCGGCAGGGCGCTACGAGCGCGCCCTCGAGCTGGCAAGAAGCTCGCTCAAGGCCAATCGCAAGCACACCTCGACCTTGCGCTCGCTGATCGTGGCCGAGTGGCAGCTCGGGCGGCGCGACGAGGCATGCCGCAGCGCGGCCGAGCTCATGCGCCTTCAGCCCAGGATGACGGTCCGCGGCTGGCTCGCGGCGTCGCCGGCGGCGAACTATCCGCTCGGAAGGCTGGCCGCCGAGGTGCTGCGCCAAGCCGGCGTTCCGGATTGAGTTCTTGAACGGGGGGCAAAGCATGTCGCAACAATCGGCGTGGGGAGGTCTCGGTGGCCTCGGTGGCTTGGGCGGTCTCGGTGGCTTGGGAGGTCTTGGCGGGTTGGGAGGTCTTGGCGGCCTGGGGGGCCTTGGCGGTCTCGGTGGCCTGGGGGGCCTCGCGAGCGTCGGCGGCCTGGATGGCCTCGCGTTCGCCAACTCGCCGGCCGCGGCCGACGCGCTGATCCGCACCCGCGACGGCATCGCGGGCTCGTGGGCGCCGCCCACGGCCAATCCGGCTGCGCTGCAGTTGGAAGATCCCAACAACCTCGAGCGCTGGGAGCCGTGGGTGCGGGCCAGCGTCTTCGACTTCGAGCTGGTCTCCAAGCTCGGTTTTCGGCGGGTCGGCAACGCCATGCAGCTGCGCCATCTCAGCTGGCCGACCAGCGGCTGGGCGGCGTCCTACAAGCCGTTCGTCAGCATCAGCCGGCCGAGCGTGGCGCAGTTCAAGCAGTACCTCGTCTTCCTCGACCGCTACGCCGACCTGCGCGGCGATCGCGGCAGCGAGATCCTAACCCAGATGGGCGGCGCGGCCACCTTCCTCAGCGCCATTCCCTTCCTGCGTTCCGATCGCACGCGCTTCACGCTCGAGCTGATCGCCGCCGCCGTACGGCTCGCCAACTTCACCGAGATGCGCTTCAAGCAAGCGCTCGCGGCGCGCCGGCCGATGGAATACGCGCCGCAGGTGCAGCCGATCATCCTGACGCCTTCGCACGGCAGCTTCCCGAGCGGCCATGCCACCGAGACGTTCGCCTCGGCGAGCGTGCTTGCGCGGCTGCTGCGCGCTTCAGGCACGCAGCCCTATGCCGATCCGAGCTGGCACGACCAGATGATGCGGCTCGCCTCGCGGGTGGCGATCAATCGCACAGTGGCCGGCGTGCACTTCCCGGCCGACAGTGCGGCCGGCTGCTGCCTCGGCCTGGCGCTCGGTGCCTATTTGTGGCGCCGCTGCACCGGCGGGGCGAACTACGATTCGTTCGCCTTCAACGGCGGCCTCTATCCGCTGGTTTCGGCGGGCCTGGCGCCGCCGCTCGACGGCGACTTCTACTGGGAGGAGATCGAGACCACGATGTTCGCCGGCGGCACCGCGCCCTACATTCAAAGGACCGGCGTGCAGCCGCTGCAGCCCAGCCCGATCCTCGCCTGGCTATGGGCCAAGGCTCGCGCCGAGTGGAGCTGACCCGTGCCGCGCTCAAGCTTCCGCCCTCGTCAGACTGCGGAGGGTAAGGGAGGGGGAACGCCAAGGACGCGAGGCGGAAGGCAACCGACGCGCGGCCATGATGCGTGGGCTGCCATCAACCCCTATGTGACCTGGGCGCTCGGTCCAGGCCGGCTGCACTTCTTCCGCCACGGCCAGGTGGAAGACGGCGTCGACCAGCTCCCCCTGCTTCTGCGGCTGAAGCCGGAAACGGCCGAGCAATTCCTCGACGGCGCTTTCCTGCCGGCAACCATACGCCGGACGGACTGGCGGAAGTCGCTGCGCGTCTTGAGCCGGCCGGCGGCCGGCGGGCGCGAACGCGGCAGCGCTTGGGCGGCGGTGCTGGCCGACGCTCCCCTCCAGCAAGCCATCGCCGGCCCGGGCCTGCCCTTCCTGCAGAGCGCGTCGTTGGCGCGTCCGCTCGACGCGCGTGGCTATGCCGGCCTTGCCGCGGTGGCCAAGCTCGCCGCCAAGCCGCGCCGCCGTAGCACCACTCTTGGCTCGCTCGCGCCGCCGACGGTGGTCATGGGCGTGATCGACGACGGCATCGCCTTTGCGCACCAGCGCTTCCGCAACCACACCGGCGGCACGCGCGTCGAATACTGCTGGCTGCAGGATGCCGGCGTGGTGCTGAGCAAGGCCGACATCGACGGCTTCGTGACTGCGAGCAAGGGTGACGAGGATCTGCTTTACCGCGCCGCCGGGCTCACTGATTTCAGGGTCGAGGGCCACAAGTCGGCTGCCTGGATTGCCGCCCACGGAACGCACGTCATGGATCTCGCCTGCGGCGAGGATCCGGCCAAGAATCGCCAGGACCGGCCGACCGTCTGCGTGCAGCTGCCGGAGGCCGTGACCGCCGACGAGAACCCGGGCGACCTCTCGCTGTGGATCGCGCTGGGCATCGACTTCATCGTCGCTCGGGCGCAGGCGATCGCCGTGGCGCGCGGCAGCGGACCGCTGCCGGTGGTCATCAATCTCAGCTACGGCCTGCTGGCCGACCCACATGACGGCACCTCGGTGCTCGAGGCCTACATCGAGGACAAGATCGCCGAATGCCAGACGCTGGGCTTTGCGCTACGCGTCGTGCTGCCGGCGGGCAACAGCTACCTTTCGCGCATCCACGCTCGGATGAGCTTCGCGAGAGCGGGCCAAAGTGCCACTCTGCCGTGGCGCACGCTGCCCGACGACCGCACACCGAGCTTCCTCGAGATCTGGTTGCCGGCGCCGCAGCCGACGCAGAGCCGTCTCACGCTCCAGGTCACTTCGCCCACCGGTGCGCGCATGACGCTGAGCGAGCTCGGGGCACCGGTGTCGCTCGGCACACCCAACGGCGACTACGCCTGGGCTTACTGGAATGCCTGGCTCCCGTCCAACCGCGCCTGGTTCACGGTGATGCTGCAGTCGAACGCGGAGCCCGATCCGCAAACCCCGATTGCCCAGCTAGCGCCGGCCGGGACCTGGCAGGTCGAGCTCACCTACACCGGCGGCCTGGCCGCGTCCGATGTCGTGCACGCCTGGGTGCGACGGGATGACCAGGTCTACGGCTTCCCATTGCGCGGCCGGCAGTCGTTCCTCGACGATCCGCGCTATCGCCGCTTCGACCACGCCGGCCGCGACCTCGAGATCGACGTCGGACCGAGCCCGGTGAGTCGCGAAGGCACTATCAATTCCATGGCGACCGGCGCTTCGACCATCGTTGTCGGTGCCATGCTGGGCAAGGAGCGGCTTCCTGCCAAATATTCTGCGGCGGGTGCGCCGGCGCCGCCGCCGCGCATCCCCGATGCGATGATCGTCGCTGAGGATTCGCGCGTGCATACCGGCGTGCTCGCGGCGGCGTCGCGCAGCGGTGCGCGGGTTGCAATGGGCGGCACCAGCGTTGCGGCCCCGCAAGTTGCACGCAATGTGGCGGATCTGCTGGCCGCTCTTCAGCTTGGCGATCGGGCCGGCGTGCAGGGCTTGGTAACGATCACCCTGCCGCAGCCCGAGCGCAGCGGCGCCGGCGGCATTCCGGCCGATCCGATCGTGAAGCTGAAGCGCTACGAATGGCCGTGACTCGAGTGGAGGACGGACCTCTTATCTGGCATCCCGAGGGCGAAGCCCGAAGGATAGCCGAAGCCCTTGGCTGCTGGCGGGCGGCATGGGGGACGGGGAGGGGATCATGGGCTGCGGAGCGAGCGGACGTCGAGCCTGCGACAAAGCCGGTCGCCGGACAGCGACAGGTGAAACGCATCACGCGAGCAGAATGCATCGGACGGCCCTTTCGCGCCTTGATTTCAATCAAAGGGGTCAAGATTCCGGCTTGAGCCGCGGATGCTCCTCGGACATCAGCTTGCCGTTCAGCGGATTGACGATATGCATGCCGCCGCATGCCGGGCAGGCGTGCGCGATGTAGTGGGCCTCGGTTTCGCTCGAGGCGACGCTGCCCTGGACGTTCAGGCCGGTGACGGGGCAGCGGAAAATGAAGTGGTGCACCCGTCCCTTATGATTTGTCGGCGGCCGGACACCTTGACTCAGATCAACCGCCGGCGATGCAGGATGGTCACCGCCCGGCGCGGCCCTCTATAGTCGCGCTGCGTTGGGGAGGCCGGCATGTCGTTGGCAGCCGGCTGGCGGGAGAAGCAGCCCGAGCCCGCACAGCGTTCCCCGGGCTGCCGCGCCGATCACGATTTCCTGGAGGCAAACTGTGGGACTGCGGACAAAATTCAATCTCGTGCTGATCGTTGCCTTCCTGGTCGGGCTGGCGGTGGCCACGGTGCTCGTCTGGCGGATCACGACCGAGGAAGCCAAGCAGCAGATGCTGAACGAGGCCAATCTCATCATGGGCAGCGGCGGGGCGGTGCGCAGCTATACCCAGAAGGAGATCGAGCCGCTGGTTGCCGACCAGCTGGCGACGCGCTTCGTGCCGCATTCGGTGCCGTCGTTTGCCGCCCAGGCCGTGCTGCGCGAGCTCGGCAAGGAATTCTCCGAGTACTCCTACAAGGAGGCTGCGCTCAATCCGACCAATCCTTCCGACCGCGCCAACAACTGGGAGTCCGACGTCATCGATGCCTTCAAGCGCGATCCCAAGCTCAACGAGTTCGTCGGCATCCGCGACACGCCGACCGGACCGTTCCTGACCTTCGCGCGCCCCTTCCGCCTGACCGACAAGGCCTGCCTCACCTGCCATTCGACGCCGGCCGCGGCGCCGGCCTCGATGGTCGACCTGTACGGCAAGGCCAACGGCTTCGGCTGGCAGCTGGGCGACGTGATCGGGGCGCAGATCGTGTCGGTGCCGATGAGCGTCGCGCTCGACCGCGCGCACCAGTCGCTGATCGCCTTCATGGGCAGCCTGAGCGCGCTCTTCCTGGTGACCTTGATCGTGCTGAACGTGCTGCTGCACTACGTGATCATCAAGCCGATCCAGCACATCACGGCCCTGGCGGGCGACGTGGCCGCCGGCAAGCCCGACGTGCCGGAATTCCCCGCCAAGGGCAAGGACGAGATCGCCTCGCTCGGCCGCTCCTTCAACCTGATGCATCGCAGCCTGCAGAACGCCTTCCGCATGCTGGAAAGGTCGACATGATGCGCGTTCGTCGAAGCGTTCCCTGACGATGGAGCCGCTGCCCGCCACCATCGGCCGCTATGAGGTCGAGGCGCTGGTCGGCACCGGCGCCATGGGGCGTGTCTTCAAAGCGAACGATCCGGCGATCCGTCGCACCGTCGCCATCAAGCTGATCTCGACCCGGCTGATGAGCCGGTCCGACGCCGACTTCTACATCAGGCGGTTTCGCCGCGAGGCCGAGGCGGCGGCGCGCTGCATGCATCCCAACGTCGTGACGATCTACGACTTCGCGCTGCACGAGGACGAGCCGTTCCTCGCCATGGAGTTCGTCGACGGCACGAGCCTGCGCCAGCTGCTCGACCAAGCCCTGGTCATGGCGGTACCGGACGCCGTCGGGCTCATCCTGCAGGTCCTCGATGCCCTGCAGCTGGCGCACGGCCATGGCGTCGTCCATCAGGACATCAAGCCCGCCAACATCCTCGTCACCAGGGACGGGCAGGCGAAGGTGAGCGACTTCGGCGTGTCGCGCATCGCCGGCACCGAGACGACGACCGCCCAGGCCACGGCCGGCACGCCGGCCTACATGTCGCCGGAGCAATGCCGCGGCGAGCCGGTCGATGGCCGCGCCGACCTCTTCGGCGTCGGCGCCATGCTGTTCGAGATGGTGGCCGGGCAGCGGGCTTTTACCGGCCGCACCGTCACCGAGCTCAGCCATCGCATCCAGAACGTGGGGCTGGCCTCGTTGCCGGCCGAGGTGCGGTTGGCGGCGCCGCGGCTGCAGGGCGTGCTGGAGCGGGCCACCGCCAAGGCGCGGACGGACCGCTTCGCCACCGCCATCGACATGGCGGCGGCACTGCGGCAGGCACTCGACGACGACAAGGGCGATGACACGCGCGTGCAGCCGCGGCAGATGACGGCGGCAACCGCGGTGTCCTCCGGCATGGCGCGCTTCGATTCCGACTCGCTGCGGCAAGTCGAGGCGAGTCTCAGGCCCTACATCGGCCCGATCGCGCCCATGCTGGTGCGCGACGCAGCCAATCGCAGCCGCTCTGCCGACGAGCTGTGCGCCGAGCTCGCCCGCTCGCTGCGCGAAGGTGAGGAGCGCGACTGGTTCTGGCGCGAGGTCGCGCCATTGTTGCGGCGTGGCGCGCCTGCGGTCGTCCAATCTCGGCCGAGCGATCAGGAATTGGCGCAAGCGCAAGCGGCTCTCAGCTCGTTCGTCGGGCCGGTGGCGGGCCATCTGGTGCGGCAGGTCGCGAGCAGCGCTTCGAATGCCGACGCCCTGTGGCAAGGTCTCGCCGAGACGCTGTCGTCGCCGGCCGAGCAGGCGGCCTTCCTGCGCCAACGCAAGACGTAAGGGTGCCGGCGTCGGCCTGATTACCTCCGAGGCAATCGCTTCGCGTGCCGGCTCGCGCTTACCTCCACGGCGGACCAACCACCCGAAGGAGGTACTCATGTCCACCGCCACTGCTACAGCCACCGCGGTCGAGCCCGATGGCGTCGACGCTACCATCGAGGCCTATGTCGCGACCTGGAACGAGACGGATCCGGGACGCCGCCGCTCCGCCATCGCGCGCACCTGGGTCGAGCGCGGCTGCTATCGCGATCCCGTCATGACAAGCGACGGCCATGCCGCACTCGACGCCATGCTGGCGGGCGTGCAGACGAAGTTCCCGGGCTTCGTGCTGAAGCGCATTTCCAAGATCGACCATCACAACGACGCCGTGCGCTTCTCGTGGTCGCTCGGCCCGGCCGATGGCCCGTCCGTCGTCGAGGGCGTCGACTTCTGCGCGCTGGCACCGGATGGGCGCCTGGCGTCGGTCACGGGCTTCATCGACAAAATGCCCGGCTGACTGCGGCGATCCACAGGCTGCCACTCAGGCAGCCTGTGGTTTCCGCGGCGCATTCGACGGCGACAAGCGCTGCATGCGCCGTCAAATTTGATTGCAGCCCAATCGCAAGTAGTTCACAGTGCTTGGCAGTTGCGGCACCGGGGAGAGTGGTAGCCGTAGCTGGTGGTGTGCGGCTTCACGGGGGAAACCTTGATCCGGAACATGAGGGCCGGCCTGCTGTCGGCTGCCAGCGCACCGGCATTGATTGCGGCCGGGGCTCGCGGTGTTACGCCTTCGCGCTCGTTCCAGCGCCATCGTCGAACAGGAAAGCGCGACGGCCGAGGGCAAATACTCGGTCGGGCGTTGCTTGGCGCGGCCGGTGCCATCGCGCTTTCTGCTGGCTCGCCGCCAGCCGTGGCGCAATCGTGGAACATGTACAGCAGCTACAGCCAGTCGGCGACATTGTCCTTCTTCAATGCGTTGACGCCGCCTGCGACCCCAGGTTCGTTTCCTACCCTCAACGTCACCATGCCGGGTAGCAGCGTGCCGGTGAGCGCAGTCATGGACACCGGTTCTACGGGCATTTGGGTATCGGCGGCGCTGCTGAACACCGCAGGCCTGCAGAATCTGGGACCGGGAAAGTTTACCTATACCAGCAGCATTGTCGGTATCCCCGGAACCTTCTACCAGGTCCCGGGAGTGACGATCACGGGCAACAACGGCAATACCGTGACCAGCAACGTGCAGGTGCTGGCCGTGAACGACAGCTGCAATGCAAGCACCGGCGCCAACTGCCAGGCCTACATGGGCATCGGCTTCGATCGCGGCGGCAATGCCGGCTACACGCAGCCCACCACGGCGATGAACGCCTTCCTCAACATCACCGCGATCAACGGCGTACCCGTCACAAACATGCATCCCGGGTACGCCATCAACAGCGCGGGTGTGACGTTGGGGCTCACGTCGGCGCAGACCTCCGGCTTCGCCATTGTCAAGCTCACGCCCAACACCATCATACCGGGCAATGTGTGGAACAAGCCGAACGTCAGCATCAGCACGCCCGGCTATCCGTCCGGCATCGCGGGCTTCACGCCCGATACCGGGATCGCCTACATGATCATCACGCCCCCGGGATCCATTCCTAGTACGACGACTTGTCCAGCGCCGGCGGGAACCTGCGCCACGGCGACCACGAACATTGGGGTATCCCTGATCCCGGGTCTGCCGGCAAATATCGTCAATGGATACAACTTCAGCGTCGGGGGAACGCTCGGCGTGACGCCGGCCTACGTCAACCTGCGCGCACCGGAGACCGGCAACACCCTCGCAACGCCGATGTCGTTGAACAGCGGCAACGCCTTCTACATCGGGTTCAATTACTTCTACGATCCCGTCGGCGGCTGGGTCGGCTATCAGGCGGCGGCCCCGACCGCCACCGATCCCAATCCTGGTTCCATGACGACGCCGCTGGTCGCGATGCAGGGGGCGATCGGCCTTCCCAGCGGTTTCAGTAGCACGTACTCGACCTTCCTGCTGGGCGACACCCAGCTGCAGCAGACCGGCAGCGGCAGCTTCTCGGGGCCGATCTACGGGCTCGGCAACAGCCTGACCGTCGCCAGCGGCAGCCTGTTCTTCAACGGCGCCATCGACATGGGGGGCGGCACCTTCCTGGTGCAGCCGGGCGCGACGGCGACGATCAACTCCAGCTTGGCGGCGTCGAACGTCCAGATCGCGAGCCAGGCAACGCTCGCCAACAACGGGCTGATGACCGCGAGCTTGCTCAACGCGGGCACATTGACCAATACCGGCGCGATCGTCGGCAGTCTCACCAACATCGGCACGGTGACCAACAGCGGCACGTTCCAGGCGGCGGCTGGCGGGACGCTGGTGAACCAGGGGACGCTGACCAACAACGGCCTGCTGTCGGGCAACGTGTTCAACTTCGGCTCGCTGTTCAACAACGGCACGGTCGTGGGCAACGTGCTGAACAGCGGTCTGCTGGCCAACAACGGTTTGATCCAGGGCGCGATCGCCAACAGCGGCTCCCTGACCGGCAACGGCGTATTCATCGGCAGCTTTGCCAACAGCGGCGTGCTGAACAGCAACGGCACGTTCGTCGGCAGCTTGTTCAACAGCGGCTTCCTCGGCGGCAACCCGACGATCGTCGGCAGCCTGGCGAACAACGGCATCCTCTCGCCCGGCAACTCGATCGGCACCATCACCGTAGTGGGCAGCGCTGCCCTCGGCTCGGGCACCAGCTACCTGGTCCAGATCAACAACGCAGGGCAGACCGACACCGTCGCCGTCAGCGGCCCCGCCACGATCCAGGGCGGCACGGTGGCGGTCTCGCCGGCCACGGGCGTCTACGCGCCGCGTACCACCTATACCATCCTGAGCTCAGGCGGGCTGAGCGGCGGCTTCGGGTCGGTGTCGTCGTCGGGCAGTCAGTTCCTGCTGCCCTCGCTCTCCTACGACGCCAACAACGCCTACCTGACGATGACCATCGGCGGCTTTTTGGCGGTAGCACAGAACCCGGTGCAGGCGGCGGTCGGTGGCGCTCTCGACGGCTCGGTGCTGCAGGCGAGCGGCGACTACGCCCAGGTGCTGGGCAACCTCGCCAGTAGCAACCCGAGCCAGGTGCCGGCCATCCTGACCTCGCTCTCGGGCATGAACTACTCGGGCTTCTCCAACTCGATGGTGCAGACCGCGCAGCTGTTCATGAGCAACTTCTCCGACATGGCGGGCGGCAGCAACCGCACCAGCAAGAAGGTGGCGCTGGCGGAAGCCTGCGACGTGGCGTGCGACACGACCGAGCCGGCCAAGTGGGGCGCCTGGGGCGGCGGCCTCGGCGGTCTGGGCATGGTGGGCTCCGGCTCGAGTCTGGGCGGCGTGACCTACAACGTGGCCGGCTTCGCGGGCGGCCTCGACCGGCGCTTCACCGACAACTTCCTGGCCGGCGTGACCTTGGGCTACACGACGGGCTCGCAGTGGGTGTCGGGCTTCTCGGGCCAGGGCTTTAGCAACACCGTCGACGTCGGCCTCTACGGCAGCTGGCTGCAGGGTCCGATCTATCTCGACGGCATCGTGGGCTACGCCTACTCGGGCAACCAGCTCAACCGCAGCATCAACATCCCGGGCATGGCTGGCCGCACGGCGGTGGGCCAGGCGGGCGCCAACCAGGCGTACGGCCAGCTCGAGTCGGGATATCGCTTCGACCTCGGCACCAACGCCGAGGCGTTCATCACGCCGTTCGCGCGGCTGCAGGGCTACACCGGCACGCAGGGCGCGTTCACCGAATCGGGCGCGCAGTCGCTCAACCTCAACGTTGCGGGGCAGACGACCAACTCGCTGCGCACGGTGGTGGGGGCGCAGCTCGGCGGGGCGATGAACATGGGTTGGCGGGACAAGCTTTTGGCCCAGCTGCGGCTGGGCTGGAGCCACGAGTATGCCGACACGACGCGGCCGGTGTCGGTGTCGTTCGTGGGCGCGCCCGCCTCGCCGTTCACGACCTATGGGGTGAGCCCGACCCGAGATGGGGCGGTGGTCGGCTTCACCGCCAGCACGGCAGTGGCCGACTCGGCCTCGATCTACGCCCGCTACGAAGGCAACATCGCGGGCCAGGATTCCAGCCACGCCTTCACCGCCGGCGTCCGCGTCAGCTGGTGACGCCGGCTCGGGCTCAGCCCTCTTGGCCTCCGTCCACCGGCTTGGGAACCCAGCGCACGACGCCCTGCTCGAGGCACTCGTTCATGAAGGCGACGGTCGCCCGGATTCCGCGGGCAAAGGCCTCTTGGCGCTCGGGCTGCTGCAGGATGCCGGGCTGCACGACATAGCGCGCCGGTTCCTTTTCGATAATAACCCCCAAACTTTGCAGCTGCTTCAGCTTGCGCCGGATCGTCTCGCGCGGGATCCCGGTGGCGTTTGCAATCGACGTTGCGTTGGTGGCGCGCTGGCCGTCGATTCCCACGATGGAGGCTAGGCTCGAGTGTTTCTCGCGGAAGGCCGCATCCCGCATGCCGGGTTCTACGCTAGCCAAGCTGACCACCTCCATCACGCGCGCAAGGTCGAGGTCTCCGAAATACAAATCCCGGCGCTCCTGCTCCATTCGTTGCAGGAACTTCCCAAGCATGTAAATGAACACCCGCGACGTTGCGGAAGTCTCTACCAGCATCATGCGTCCGCCTGTGGCGACGGCAGTCGCCCGGCGGCCGGGCGGTCCCGCTGGATCCGGCGCGCCTGTGCCCTCGGCTCCGTTGGAGCGTTTGGTCATTTCCCCCAGCCCTCAGCATTATTGCACGGGTCTCTCTGCCCATTTTGGGCACCTTCACTATTGAAGGGAAGATCGGCTGACGTAGATTTGCGGCGCGGGTGCGAATTGTCCGAATCGACGCTCGTGAAGTGCTCCTTCGGGAAAGGAGCTGATTTGGGGGTCAAAGACGGGATGGCCGCCCAGGGGTGCCGAGGCTCGCAGCAGCCGGCATTGGCACCCCTGGGGGGTGGGGGAGATCGATGGGATCAACAGGGTTGCGAACGACTATCGCCGGGCTCCTGCTCGGCTCCGCCATGACGTCGGAGGCGAGCGCACAGGCTCCCTCGCCGGTGGATATTCCGCTTAGCCTCGTGACCCAGGCCCAGGGGAGCACCACCCCATACCAATTGGGCATCAACGTCAGCATCAATGGTGGCGCGTCGAGGCGTTACTTGTTCGACACCGGATCCGCGCTATTCAATTACAAGGTCGATAAGCCTGGTCCCCCGTCTCCCTTCGGCCCCAGTGGCACCGGCGTAACCTATCAATACGGCCCCAATGGTGCGCTCGGCGTGGTCACCGGCAATCTGGTCCAGCTTCAGTCGCTTGGCTTCCAGGGCGGCGTCACGCTCACCCCAAGTACCGGTCCAGGCTACGTCGCGAATGCAGTCTATGACGTCAAAGCCAATCAGTCTGGTTTCGAGAACAACTTCAACGGCACGACCTATTGGGGCGTATTCGGTGCGGGCAACTTCGCCAGCTGGAGCCCGAAGAGCAATACTAATCCTCCGCAGGGACTGTCGGCTCCTGGCGGGATTCTCGGGCAGACGATGGTCTCGGGCGTCACCCAAGGCTACGTCGTCGCGGCCAACGGCTGGACCACTCCCAACTCGTCCACCGTACTGCCGCAGCAGCCGAACGGCATCACGCTGTCCGTAGGCGGCCAGAGCATCACGCCCTGCAGTCCTTGCGTGACGGTCGGATTGACGCCGCAGATGCTCGGGCAGTTTGCGCCGATCGGCGCGCCCGGCAACACGGGCCTGGCCGGCGTCGTGCCGACGGCCGCGGCGACCAATACCACCCTATCCAGTAAGAACTTCTATAACCCTTACATCGCAAACGGCGGAGTCACCGGCCCGAACACGGGCAACAACGGCTCAAGGGGGTTCGGCTCCTTTTTCACGACCACGCTTACGCCCCCCGGCGGGCAACCTGTGCCGGTGGTGCCACCAGGAGTGCCGACGCTCCTGGACACCGGCGCGTCCCTCCTGGTGTCTCAGTCGTACAGCAACACAAGCGTTTCCGATGGCACCACCATCAATGCGGGCGTGCAAATCGCGATGACAGGCTTGGCCGGTGGTGCGCCGGTGGCGGGATTGCCCACCACGACCGCCATTCTCACGAACGCGTCGAGCAATCCTCCGCCGGCAAGCGGCACGTACAACGCGGGCCTCTACCCACCCGACGCTACGTGCAGTACGGCAAACACCTGCATTCGCAGCGGGCTGTGGTTCTACCTGCAGAACTCGGTGATGTTCGACCTGAACGACAACGCGATCGGCTACACGCCGTTCTTCGTCACCGACGCCAGTCTTGCCACGACGGCCAACGGCCCGTTGATCATCAGCGGCACCAACGTGCCGATCGGCCTTGCCGGTGTCGTCTCGGGTCCCGGTGGCGTGACCGTCAGCAGCGGCGGCGCGCTGCAGCTCAGCGCCACCAACTCCTATACCGGGCCGACCACCATCGCTGCCGGCGGCCAGCTGCTGGTCTCCGGCCCGGGCAGCATCGCGTCCTCTTCGGGCGTCCTCAACAACGGCGTGTTCGACATCACGCGCGCCTGGCAGGCCGAGAGCATCCAGGCGCTGACGGGCTCGGGCCAGGTCTTCCTCGGCAGCCAGAACCTCACCATCACCAACGCCAGCGGCACCTTCCCCGGCACCAGCGCCGACAACGGCTCGTATCCGGGCCCGGGCGTCAGCATCACCTATCCAGGCACTGGCGGCAGCGTCACGATCCTGGGCGGCACGCAAACGCTGAGCGGCGTCAACACCTATACCGGCGG
>JAFAKN010000316.1 GCA_019235415.1 Alphaproteobacteria bacterium | reverse complement strand
CGGCGCGCAGATCGCGATGACGCCGATCATCGGCATGGTCTGCTTCGCCGTAATCATGGTCGATTGGTTCGGCGGCGTACGCTACTTCAAGGGCGTGCCGGGCGGCTTGGTCGCCATCATCGTCGGTGCCGTCATCGCCTGGGGCTCGACCTTGTTCGGCTTCAACTACGGCGGCCTCGGTATCGAGGGCTTGAAAAGCGCTGTGGCGAGCTTCGGATTCTCCTATCCCGTTCCGGCGGTCGGCCACACCTTTGCGGGCTTTCAGTTCATCGGCGTCATCCTGGTGACAGCGATCCCGTTCGGCATCTACGACCTCGTCGAAGCGATGGACAATGTGGAGAGCGCCGCGGCGGCGGGCGATTCCTTCCCGACCACGCGCGTGCTGACCGCCGACGGCGTCGTCAGCCTGATCGGCTGCCTGATGGGCAACCCGTTCATCAACGCCGTCTATATCGGCCATCCCGGCTGGAAGGCGATGGGCGGGCGCATCGGCTACTCGGCCGCCACGGGCGCGCTGGTGATCGTGCTGGCGTGGTTCGGCGTCATCGCCCTCATGATGGCGCTGATCCCGGTCGTCGCGATCCTGCCGATCCTGCTCTACATCGGCATGCTGATCGGCTCGCAGGCCTTCCAGGAGACGCCGATGCGGCACGCGCCGGCGATCGTTCTGGCGCTGGTGCCGCAGATCGCCGCCTGGGGCAAGACGCAGATCGACGGCGCACTCGCTGCGGCCGGCACGTCTGCGGCGGCTCTAGGCTTCGACAAGCTTGACCAAACGGGGGTGCTTTATCAGGGCCTGGAGATCCTGGGCGGCGGCGCCACGCTCGCCGGCATCGTGCTGGCGGCGATCACCGTGTTCATTATCGAACGCGACTTCGTTAAAGCCGCCGCCTTTGCCGCCGCCGGTGCGGTATTCACCTTCTTCGGCCTGATCCATGCCGAAGCGCTCGGTATCGGACGTTCGCCAGCCGTGGTCATCAGTTACCTGGGGATGGGCGCGATTCTACTCGCGTGCGGCAAGTATGCCGGACTAGAACCGCTCCCCGGTGAAGTCTCGCGCATGCACGGCCACGGTGAACCCGAGGCCAAGCCCGCCGAGTAATCGCACTCTCGTCGGTTCGTCACTGTTTAGTCACCGGCGGCTCGTTAAAGCGTCCCGATATGGGAGGGGTTCATGCCCCTCCCGCGTTCTCTCTCCCGCCTGCTCGTTTGTATGTTCGCCGTTGCCGCCGGACTCGCGCTCGGCGGCGCCCTGGCATTGGCGCAAAGCGGCCAGCACGGCGATGGCCACGCCGCCATGCACGACATCTATAAGAACTGGCATCCGCCGCAGAACCCCGGCACGAGTTGCTGCAACAACGCCGACTGTCGGCCGACCCGCGCGTTCGTCGACGATGACGGCCACTGGCGGGCGTGGAACGGCTCGGCGTGGCTCAGCATCCCGCAAGAGCGCGTGCTGCCGGCAAATTTTGCCGGCGACGGGCGCTCGCACATCTGCGAGAAGGACGGCTTCGTCTACTGTTTCGCGCCGGGAGAAATTCGCGGCTAGTTGAACGCGGTTGCTGGGGCGCGCGACTTCAGTCGCGCGTCTTTGCCGAAACCATAGATCGTGCCACTGGACCTGCCTGCGCGGAGCCGAAGCGGCTTCGCTTCGGCGAAGGCAGGGTGGCGCGCCCCCAGCGCAGGTTGCTTTGGGTGAGGCATTCGGCTCCTGCAACCATCCCGAGAAATTTCATTTCACTCCTCGCATATCGGCATAGACTGCGCGCGCCTCTGCTGTATTGTGGCGGCGGACCAACGCCGCCTAATCGGGGGATCGCGACCATGATGAGCGACTACGACGCGCAGCTCATGAACGAGCAGCTGCGGATGATGAACGGCGCCATCGACAGCTTTCTCAACAGCTACGGCACGCATCGCGGAAGCGACAACCAGAGAACGGTGATCCTCCTGCCGGGCGGTATGGGCTCCGAGCTCGCACGGGCCACGCAGCCGTTCAGCGGCGCGCTGGGGGGCAGCTACGAGTACGAAACGCTGTGGGTCGACTTGAAGAAGATCTTCCTCGACCAGGGCGCTCTGTTGATGCAGATGGATGGCAACGTGGACGACCGCAAGCAGTTTGTCGTCGCCAACGGGCCGTTGCGCAACTGCGCCCTGCATCCCTATGACGGCTTCACCAACTGGTGCAACGTCAACGGCCTCGATCTGCTGATGGTCGGCTGGGACTTTCGTCGCGACGCCGACTGGAACGTGAATTTCCTGCTCGACCTGCTGTTCCCTGAAGTCACGCGCCGCGCCCAGGACCGCGGCTGGCCCGATCCGATGCAGGGCGCGACCATCGTCGGACACAGCTTCGGCGGCATGCTGGTGAAATGGATCCTGAACAAGCACCAGCATCCTTTCTGCCGGCAGTTGCGGCTCGCGATCACCGTCGGCACGCCGTTCTATGGCAACCCCGGCCAGACCGAGCGCTTTTTCGTCTCCGAGCCTGCCCTTGGGCCGCTCTACAATCTCGACGAGATCACCAAGGTCATCGCCACCCTGCCCGGCGGCTTCTCGCTGTTCTTCCTCGACAGCGACACCTACGACGCCAATCGCGGGCAGCTGGAGGGTGATCCCGAGTTCCCGCTCGATCGCTATCCGAGCTTCGACAGCGACGATCGCGCGATCCGGGTCGATCCGTACATGCAGGACCCCGACAATCCCGGTAGTCCGAACCTCTGCCGCTATCCCATCAGGGGCCCGCAACCGGGCGACAATTGGACCTGGTTCCAAAGCTACGTCGACAAGGGGCGAAGCGAATATCGCGCGGTCGCGCAGGCGCTCGATCCCACAATGTCGGCCAAGCTGCACAATATCCGCGGCGTGCAACTGAACGGTGCTGCGCCTGCCCTGGAGACGAAGGTCATGCAGCAATGGGGCTGGTACGACACGAGCCAGCCGCGCATGCCGCAAGCCAAGACCGTGCTGAAGACGTTCGGCGGCCCGGGCGACGGCGTCATTCCCGCCTGGTCGGCGCGCCTGGCGACCCAGCCGCAGGCTCACGTCCACACGGTGCGTGGACCGGCAAGCGGCGACCCTCATCTGGAACACATGACGCTGATGGATTGGGCCGACGTGCGCTCGATCATCCTGGGCCTCATGCGACCGGGCGCGGCCGAGGTCCTGGTGGGCGCCCGCGGCCCCGCCCCGGCCGCCCGGGAAGAGTTCGCCAAGCTCCAGCAGGACATCGGCGCGGTTGCCGCAGCCGCAACCGATGCGGAGGCAGACGCCGCCAAGGCCGCCGTCGGAAATCGCCTCGATGCCCTCGGCGTCGGACAGTCGCGCGCGCTCGCGTTGCGCTGGCTGATGGAGTTGCACAAGGGCCTGCCCCATTCCGGCCCGCCCCCGGCTTACGGGGAGTGAATGAACGCGGGCGCCCGGCTCTATTTCCTCGTTCGCGCGTCCTCGATCCATTTCATCGCTGTGCCATGCGGATCGGTCCATGCGACAGGACGGCCGTCGAGCGCGAGGAGGAAACGTTCGCGTGCTGGCGGCGATCCCGCCTGCGCGGCAATCGTCGGGAAGACCGCAGGAGCCTCGTTCGAGATCCAGTGATCGCAAATCGCGCGAACCGAGTTCGCGAATGCCGCCCGCTCTCCGGGATCGGAGAGATAGGCCAGCACCGCGGTATGGAATACGACCAGCGTGGCGTCACTGGGTGCCTCTGCGGCAAGTCTCGGCAGATCGTGGCGGAGATCGCCGCGGATCACACGTGGCGGAACGGTTCTGGCGATCGCCAAGGCGGCGCGAAGCCTCTCGGCGCGCCCGGTCGCTTCCGGCCACACGAGCGTCTCCAGCCACGCCGTCGCGTCGGCGTCGGTGGCATCCAGCGGATTGAGGTCGAGCCCGGCGCGCCAAGCGACGACCGGCAGCCCGCCAGGGACAGGCACCGCCCCTTCGGTGCGGCAGGCGAAGACCGGTGTTTCGCAAGCCGCCCGCGACGTCCCGACTTCCCGCCCGTTGAAGGCATAGCGATAGCGGTCGGGCAACAGACATAGGCCGGCCGAAGCGCCGACCTCGATCAAGGCGATCGGTTGCGGCAGGCACGCCAGCAACGGCAGCAGCGTCGCACAGCGACCCGGCTCATTCGTCTGGGTCGACCGGGCCAGCATGACCGCGCGCACCTCCGGCCAACGCGCAAGGGCCGTGCGCCGGAACGCCGTGGGGTCGCATGCGAGGCCTGCAACGTGGCGGACCGCCGCGAGCAGCAGGTTCGGCTGGCGCTTGGTCGACGGCAGGTCTGCTATTCGCCCGAGCAGCTCGGCATCAGCGGCGACGCCGCGCGCAAAGCCTTCATAGAGCGGCGAGCGACCTCGCGCCTCGACGTCGGCGAACCGCTCGTACAAGGCGCCCACCGCCTCGATGTCCTGCTGCGACACGTCCGGCGACTCGATGCAGGGGTCCTAACCGCTAAGCAGCCTGGCGCACCTTGAGCCGCGGCATGATCTCGGCGGCGAACCGGCGCATCTCGCGCTCGAAAGGCTGGAACTGCAGCAGCAGGGTCTCGATGCCGGCCTGATGGAATTGACGGATGCGCTCGGCGACCTGCGCGTAGCTGCCGACCAGTCCGGCGGCGGTGCCGCCGTTGGTGCCGACCTTCTCGAACTTTTTCATCGTCTGCTTCATGACGACGTGGGCGTCCGTGTTGCGCTCCTGGATCACTCGCGCATCGGCGTCGAGCGCCGTGAGCGCCAGCAGGCGCCGGTACTCGGCCTCGGCCTCCGCCTCGCTGGCGCGCGCGATCACGAAGGCCGACAGGCCGAAGCGCAGCGGTGCGCCGGCCCGCGGCCGCCGCGCGAGGTCGGCGATCAGGCCGGCGACGTCGGCCAGCGGTTGGCCGTTGATGAACCATACGTCGCCCAGGTCGGCCACGAGCTGGCGCGCCGGCTCCGATTCGCCGCCGACATAGATGCGCGGCCGCGGGCGGAAGGTACGGTGCGGTCGCAAAATGTAGTCGCTGACGTCGAAATACCTGCCCTTGAAGCTCACCCGCTCGCCGCGCATCAGCGGCTCGACGACGGAAAGCCATTCGCGGCCGTAGCCGTAGCGCTCGTCGTGCTCGAGGAAGGCGATGCCGGCCTTCTCGATCTCCGCCCGATTCCAGGCGTTCACCAGGTTGATCGCGAAGCGGCCGCGCGCGATGTGCTCGATCTGCAGCGCCATCTTGGCCAGCACGACCGGATGGTAGAGCATCGGCTTGATCGCCGTGATGATCTCGATGCGCGAAGTCAGCGCAGCCAGCGCCGCCGACGAGGTCCAGGCTTCGAGCTGGTCGAGATCCTCGCGGTGAGGATTGGCGGTGTGCTGCGCGACCAGCGTGCAGTCGTAGCCCAGCTGCTCGGCCTCCAGGACGAGCTTACGGTTGCGATCCCACGACGCGTCGTAGGGTTCTTCCGGGTCGTGCAGGGCGGCTCGATTGCCGTGGACCAGGGCCCAGATTCCCAGCCGCAGGGGTTGTTGCATGGTGCTCCGCTCGTGCGCTTGCGAGCCAAGTCTAAGCGCAGACGGGCCCAGCCCGCACGCGAACTTTGAGAAGGGCACCTACGTGCGCGCTGACCGCCCTTCACTCGAACGGCAGGTAGCGGAAGTTGAACATGAACATGTCATCCGCAGCCCAGGGCGAGCCGCCGACGCCGGCATAGGCTTGGCGCGCGATGTGCGAGTATTGGAAGCCCGTCCGCCACGTGCCGAATCGGCCACGGAACACGTTCCAATTCAGGCCGGCGGTGATCTCGTTCACCCACTGCGTGTTGCCGGTGCAGGTCGCCCCCAGCCCCTGCGCCTGGGCATTGGGGTTGAAGCATCCCATGTTGCTGTTGGCCGGATTGCCGTAGCCACCGCCCCCCGCATAGTAGCTGTTGCCGATCCAGTCCCAGCCGTAGAACCCGTAAAGGTCCAACTTGCCCGGAATGGCGTGAAGTACGCCGCCGACCGTGCCCATTCCCTCGTTGAGCGTCTGCAGGCTGCCGTTGGCATTGAAGGTCACATCGGGCAGCTGCGCGGCGCCGTAGCGGCCGATGCCGTTGCCGTAGAGCACCGAGGCCTCGATGTCGAACCACTTGCCGAGGGTCACGTAGGTGCTGCCGCCGATGCCGCCGCCGAAGGTCGTGAGGTTGGCGCTCTGGCCGCCGAAGGAAATCTGGTCGGTGAACCAGCGCGCCAGGCCAAAGGCCTCGAAATGGGCGGTGACGTCCTCGAGGGGCTTGGTGTCGGCCGCGACCTTGAGGAGCAGGTCTGGCGCGACGTTGACGCTGTAGTTGGCCTGCGGGTTCAACCCGCCACCGCCGGGATAAGTCGTGAAGATGGTCGTGCCGGGCGGAGGCGGGTTACTGACGCCGCCGAACGCCGTCTGCGGCGTGGCGGCCTCGAAGCCGACCCAAACGTCGCCGAAGCCCTTGACCACGCGCAGCGCCGGGACGCGCAGAAAGTCGTAACCGACGATGTACTGGGCATCGATGACCGGAGGCTGCCAGGTGGCGAACGGGTCGAGACCCTTGCGAAACGGGGTCGCCAGGCTCCAGGCTTGCCCGGCCAGTCCATAGGCCTGCCACGGCTCGTACTCGAGCTGGGTGAAGATTTGGCGCAAGCGCGGCGTGTAGGAATTGGTCTCTACCGAATTGGCGCTGCCCGCGCCGTTCAGGAGGTCGAGCTCGCCATAGCCGACGACCCTGAGGCCGTCGTCGATCATGCCTTCGGCCTTGCCCGAGAAGCGCGATTGCTGGGCGGTCAAGCCGAACTCACCGATGTCGCCCTGCGGCGTCGGACCGAGGAAGGGAATGGTGTTGAAGCTCGACGCGATGCTGCGGTTCTGGTTGTTCGAGCGGAAGTAGCCGGCAAGCTCGATGAAGCCCCCCAGCGTGAATGTGACGCCGCCCAAGTCGAACGAGCCGTTCGGCTTGTCCGACTTGGGCTTCGGCGGTCCACCGACCGGCTCGGGTGATGCGCCGGGCGGCAGCGGTGGGTACACCAAGCCAGGAGCGCCGGCAGGCCGCTGCTGGTTGGCCGCCTCGAGTTCCTGAACCTTGGCCTGCGCGGCGTCGGCGCGCGCTTGCGCCCGCGCGGCCTGGTCCTGGGCGGCGCGCGCCCTGGCGGCGGCGTCGCGTGCAGCCTGGTCGGTGGACTGCTGGCGGGCTTTGTAGGCGGCCTCGAGCTGGTCGATACGCCTCTGAAGCAGCTGGATCTGGGCTCGAAGTTCCTGGAGCTGCGCATCCTGCGATCCGGCTTGCGCCAAGGCCGGAGTGGCCGCACCCACGGCGACGACCAGTGCAGCAGAGCTGATTCCCGCGCCCAGCCTCATCGAGCACGCTCCCCTCAGGCTCCGCTCAGCATGGTCGCAGTTGATGGTCGATTTCCTTCACGAATGCGAAGGTTATGTTGCAGCAGCGGTCCGCCGTCGTCGCGAGGTCGGACGCGGCTTTCCGATCGCGGCCGGCGCGGCGCTATTGCTGCTGTGCGGCTACGGTCTCGATCTTTGGCGTTCCCATTTCTTCGCCTATCCGTGCGCCGGTAGCTAACCCAGGCGCAGCCTAAGCTGCCCGCTTCTGGTCGCGCTGGCGCAGGATCGACAGGACCTCCGCAGCGGCCGCCGGGATATTGGTGCCCGGACCGTAAATTGCGGCGACGCCAGCCTGTTTCAGGAAGTCGTAGTCCTGCGCCGGGATGACGCCGCCAACGACCACCAAGATGTCCGAGCCGCCCTGCTTGCCGAGCTCCTCGATCAGCTGCGGCACCAGCGTCTTGTGCCCGGCCGCCTGGCTCGACACGCCGATCACGTGCACGTCGTTCTCGATCGCCGCGCGCGCCGCTTCGGCCGGCGTCTGGAACAGCGGGCCGATGTCGACGTCGAAGCCGAGATCGGCGAACGCGGTCGCGATCACCTTGGCGCCGCGGTCGTGGCCGTCCTGGCCCATCTTCACGACCATGAGGCGCGGACGGCGGCCCTCCTCCTCGGCGAAGGCCGAGATGTCGCCGCGGATGCGCTCGAGACCCGCATCGCCTTCCCATTCGCCGGCATAAACGCCGGAGATCGAGCGGATGGTCGCCTGGTAGCGGCCGTAGACGCCTTCCAGCGCCGACGAGATCTCGCCCACGGTGGCGCGGGCGCGCGTCGCCTCGATCGACAGCGCCAAAAGGTTGCCGGTGCCGTTGCGCGCCGCCTCGCCGAGCGCCTTCAAGGCCGCGACGCACTTGGGCTCGTCGCGCGTCGAGCGGATCCTCTGCAGGCGCGCCACCTGGCCGTTGCGCACCGCGTCGTTGTCGACCTCGAGGATCTCGATCGGCTGCTCTTCCTTGGCCTGGAACTTGTTGACGCCGACGATCACTTCCTCAGCCCGATCGATGCGCGCCTGCTTGCGGGCGGCCGCCTCCTCGATGCGCAGCTTGGGCATGCCGGCTTCGACTGCCTTGGTCATGCCGCCCAGCGCCTCGACCTCGCCGATGAGCTTGCGCGCCTCGGCGATCAGGCTCGAGGTCAGCGTCTCGACGTAGTAGCTGCCGGCCAGCGGATCGACCACCCGGGTGACCCCGGTCTCGTTCTGCAGGATCAGCTGCGTGTTGCGCGCGATGCGCGCCGAGACCGGCGTCGGCAGTGTGATCGCCTCGTCGAACGAGTTGGTGTGCAGCGACTGAGTGCCGCCCAGGACGGCGGCCATCGCCTCGTAGGCGGTGCGGATCACGTTGTTGTACGGGTCCTGCTCGGTGAGCGACACGCCCGAGGTCTGGCAGTGGGTGCGCAGCGACAGCGAATCGGGCTTCTTCGGATTGAACGGCCTTATCAGCTCGGCCCACAGGTAGCGCGCGGCCCTGAGCTTCGCGACCTCCATGAAGAAGTTCATGCCGATGCAGAAGAAGAAGCTGAGCCGCGGCGCGAAGGCGTCGATGTCGAGGCCTTTGCCCAGCGCGGCGCGCACGTACTCCAGGCCGTCGGCCAGGGTGAAGGCGAGCTCCTGCACCAAGGTCGCGCCCGCTTCCTGCATGTGATAGCCGGAGATCGAGATCGAGTTGAACCTCGGCATGTGGTGCGCGGTGTGCTCGATGATGTCGGCCACGATGCGCATCGAAGGTCCGGGCGGATAGATGTAGGTGTTCCGGACCATGAACTCCTTCAGGATGTCGTTCTGGATGGTGCCCGAGAGCTTGTCCTGCGGCACGCCCTGCTCCTCGGCGGCCACGATGTAGCCCGCCAGCACCGGCAGCACCGCGCCGTTCATGGTCATGCTGACGCTCATCTGGTCGAGCGGAATGCCGTCGAACAGGATCTTCATGTCCTCGACCGAATCGATCGCCACGCCGGCCTTGCCGACATCGCCGACCACGCGCGGATGGTCGGAATCGTAGCCGCGGTGCGTGGCGAGGTCGAAGGCCACCGAGAGGCCCATCTGCCCGGCGGCCAGATTGGCGCGATAGAACTTGTTGCTCTCCTCGGCGGTCGAGAAGCCGGCGTACTGGCGGATGGTCCACGGCCGGCCGGCATACATGGTGGCCTTCGGCCCGCGCGTGAACGGCGGGAAGCCGGGCAGCGAGCCCACCGACTCGAGGTTCTCGAGGTCGGCCGCGGTATAGATCGGCTTCACCACGATGCCTTCCGGCGTGGTCCAGTCGAGCGACGCGAGCGGCTTGTCGCGCAGCTCCTTGGCCGCGAGCTTCTCCCAATCGGCGAGGGTCTTCTTCGGGAAGTCGGACATGACCGATTATTTAAGCGTCATGCCGAGTGAAAGCGAGCCCTCTCGGGCCAGGTTGTCTTCATCGTTTAACGGCGGCGTGCCCCCCATAGGACCTATTTCTCCCAGGGGTGACCATGGTCAACGTCTCTCGGCGGTCTGTCGTTGCAGGAACGACTGCGGCGGCAACTGCATGCCTGTCGGGAATCGGCGTGAAGGCCGCCATGGCCCAACTGATGCGGGTGCCGGCGCCCGAGCACGACAAGGACTGGGTGCACGACGCCGTCCAGACTGCCATCAAGCTGGAATTCGCGACCATACCTCCCTACTTGGCAGCCCTGTGGTCGATCAAGGATCCGGCCGCCCCCGCCGCAAGGTCGATCCTGGAAATCGTCCTCGAGGAGATGCTGCACATGGCCACGATGTGCAACGTCCTCGCGGCGATCGGAGGCACTCCCAGGTTGAACGCGCCCGGCGCCGTCCCGCTCTATCCCTGCGCGCTGCCTGGGGGCGTGCATCCTGGGCTCGAGGTAGGTCTGCAAGGCTTTTCCCGCGAAGCTGTGCGCACGTTCATGGCCATCGAACTCCCGGAATTCAGGCCATCCGCCCCCGCGGCGACCAAAAACACGTTCCAGACCATCGGTGCGTTCTACACGGCAATCGAAGAGACCCTGAGCCGCCTCGACCCCGCACTGGCACCGGAGAAACAGTTGAGCGGCTATCTGGGCCTGAAGAAAGTGACCAAACTCGACGACGTGATCCAGGCGATCCGCCTGATCAAGCACCAGGGTGAAGGTTCGGAGCGTTCGCCTGAGGACACGGGTCCCGGCGATCTCTCGCACTATTATCGCTTTGGCGAAATCTATCACGGGCGGCGCCTGGTGAAGGAACCAGTGAACGGCAACTGGTTGTACGAAGGCCCATCGCTTCCTCCGACTGACGCATGGCCGGTGGCCGCAGTGCCTTTGGGCGGATACCAGCGGGCCGACGTGTCCCGTGCGACATGGGACCTGCTCGCGACCTTTGATCGAGAGTTCACCTCAATGCTGGACCAGCTCAACCGGGCCTGGGAGACCGGCAGCCAGGACTCGTTCGACGAGGCTGTCTCCACGATGTCGTTCGGACTGAGCGACCCCGCCGTCGCTCTAATGAAGACTCCTATCCCATCCGGTCAGGGAAACTATGGTCCATGCTTCCGCATCCCGATGTCGTGACCGATCGCGCGACACCAACGGAGCGTCACTCGTTGGCCAATATCGTATTGCGCACCAAGGGGTAGATCTGGCCGGCCCAACGGCGGCCGCTGAATACGCCGTAATGGCCGACACCGGCCTGCATATAGTGCTTCTTGCGATAGGGGCGCAGCCTGGTGCACAGGTCGTGGGCCGCGACCGTCTGGCCGATCGAGCAGATGTCGTCGCGCTCGCCTTCGACCGTGAAGAGCGCGGTGCGGCGGATCGCCTTGGGATGCACCTGACGGTCGCGCCACAAGAGCTCGCCCTTGGCCAGCAGGTGGTCCTGGAACACGCGGGCCACCGTCTCGAGGTAGAACTCGGCGGTCATGTCGAGCACCGCGAAATATTCATCGTAGAAGGCCCGGATGGTTTCGGCTTGCTCGGTCTCGCCCTTGGCGATGGCGCGGAACAGGTCGACGTGCGCCTTGAAATGCCGCTCCATGTTCATGCTCATGAAGGCGATGAGCTGCAAGAAGCCGGGATAGACGCGGCGCAGCGCCCCGGGATAGCGCAGCGGCACGTGAGCGATCAGGTTCCGCTCGAACCAGCCGATCGGATGGCCGGTCGCGAGCTCGTTGACCTTGGTCGGATTGACCCGGGTGTCGATCGGCCCGGCCATCAGGGTGAGGCTGAGCGGCTGGCACGGATTGTCGTCCTCGGCCATCAGCGCGACCGCGGCCAGCGCCTGCACGCACGGCTGGCAGACGGCGACGACGTGGGCGCCCGGCCCCATCGCCTCGAGGAAACGGATCAGATGCTCGATATATTCATCGAACCCGAAGCGGCCGTGCCACAGGCCGACGTCGCGGGCGTTGGCCCAGTCGGTGATATGGACGTCGTGCTCGGGCAGCAGCACCCGCACGGTGTCGCGCAACAGGGTGGCGAAATGCCCCGATAGCGGCGCCACCAGCAATACGCGTGGCTGCGGCGGTGCGCCCTCCTTGGCAAAACGCAACAGTGTGCCGAATGGCGTTTCGAGGACCTCTTCCTCACGCACAGGCACCAGATGATTGCCGACCCGCACCTCGTCGATCCCGAACGAGGGCCGGCGGTGGCTGAGCCGCGCCCGGGTCAGCATTTCGCAAAGCGCGCTGGCCGCCCGCCAGCTTTCGATCTGCGAAGCGCCCCCTGCCAGCACCTGGCCCGTCGCGCTGGCCCAGGTGCGGACCGGCAGCATCACGTCGGCGGCAGTCTGGTAGAAGGAATAGAGCATTGAAGGGGGTTGCCGGCTCGAATATTGCTTCCCCGGACCCATGGCCGAGGCGTCTCTCACCGTCAGTAGCAAGAACTATTCCTCTTGGTCGCTGCGCGGCTTCCTGCTGTGTCGCATGGCCGGCCTCGACTTCGCCGAGAAGATCGCCCCGATCGACGATCCGGCGACCCGCGCCGAGCTTCTGCTGCTGTCGCCCTCGTTTCTGGTGCCTTGCCTGGAGCACGGCGAAGTGAAGGTCTGGGATACGCTGGCCATCGCCGAATACCTCGCCGAGCTCGCCCCCAAGGCGGGGCTGTGGCCGGCCGACAAGGCGGCGCGCGCCCATTGCCGCGCGGTGTGCGGCGAGATGCATTCGGGCTTCGCCAACCTGCGCTCGGCGCTGCCGATGAACCTCAAGGCCCGCCACCCCGGCTTCAAGGTGTGGGCCGGCGCGCAGGCCGACATCGAACGCGTGACGGCGATCTGGCGCGAGTGCCTGGCGGGCTACGGCGGGCCCTACCTGTTCGGCACGACCGCGACGGTGGCCGACGCGATGTACGCGCCGGTCTGCACCCGGTTCGCCACCTACGACGTCAAGCTCGATCCCGCCTGCGCCGCCTATCGCGACCTGATGCTGCGGTTTCCCGCGATGCTCGAATGGACCGCTGCCGCCAAGGCCGAGCCCGAGGAGGTCGAGGAGCTCGACGTCGAGTTCTAGCTCACTAGGTGCGATGATTTTGCCGTCACAGTAGCGGATTGCCGGCATAGTAGGTATCGACGAACCGGAGCGCATCCTTCTCGTCCCGGTCGAGCTTAAATTTCTCCGGATCGCGCTGCAGGCGCATCTTGCGGTCGAGACCCAGCATGACGTTGAAGACCGGCACCGGCAGCGGCGCCACCGAGTCGATGCTGCACTGGGACTTGCCGCCCACGCTGCTGCCCGTTGCCCGATTGAATTCGAAACGGTCTTGCGAGGTGATGCGACGGGCGACAATGCGATCCCGTGTCACGACCTCGGCAAGGCATATCAAACTGGCCCCGTTAGCGCACGTCGCATGGAAGATGTCGCCGACAAGTAGTCGGGCAAGCTGGCCTTCGCGGTTTTCCATGATGCATCCCTTAATCACCCAATAGGAACGGTCGCATTATCCTGGGAAGCTCGCTTGAGGGTTCATCCTCGAAACCGAGTTGTTTCACTGCGCACTTGTGGCAAAGATTACGACCTTCAACTTGGTACATTGCTGTTGTTCCGTAGTCGCCGCCGCTACTGCATCCACCACCGCTCGACGCGCCTTCGCAGCGAAGATCCCCCCATGCAGCGGGAATGATGGCATCCGGCCGAGAATAGGGACGAGTCGAAGTGCCATCCCAAACGGGCGCCTGCCGACCAATCTGAGGCCACGCTTGATCAGGCTGCGGTTGTATCCCAACTACGGCACCTGAGGTCGGTCCCAAAGCAATATACGGATTACGCTCCAACAGACCTCGCAGGTCGCCAGTTGGGTTGCTAGCCCCACCCGCCCCACGGAAGGTCCCTGTGGGTTCTATGTTGCTTAAGGAAGCCTCGTCGATCGGTCCAACGGGCAGTCTTTGTCGGGTGGGCCAAAAATTGAACATTTCCCCTCCGGACTCTGCCGCTGGCGCGACGCTCGCCTGACTGTATATAGCATCACTTCACATTAGTCAAGCTATAGACTTAAGAAAAAAAGTAAACGAGAACGTCGCCTCTTGTCTCTCCCTGTGGCCACGTGCACAGTCGGCGCAACGACCGGAGGATGAGAGAGAGTGCGTATCACGCGTCGCGTCGCCCTCGGCGGTCTTGCCGCCTTGCCGCTTTCGCCGGCGAAAGCCGAGTCGTTTCCCGCCAAGCCGCTGACCCTGGTCGTACCGTTCCCGGCCGGCGGGCCGGCGGACATCTTCGGGCGGAACCTCGGCGAGCGCATGGCGCCGTTCCTCGGCCAGCCGGTGGTGATCGAGAACAAGAGCGGTGCGGCCGGCGTCACCGGCGTCGACTTCGTCGCCAAGGCCGGCAGCGACGCGCATGTCATGGGCCTGATGAGCGCCTCGGCCGGCGCCATCATGCAGAGCCTGATGCCTAAGATGCCGTTCGACCCGGCCAAGGACATTGCGCCGCAGATCCTGGTGGTGCGCGTGCAGGAGGTGTTCGCCGTCAGCGCCAAGCTCGGTGTCGGCAACCTCAAGAGCTTCGTCGCTTACGCCAAGGCCAATCCCGGCAAAGTGACCTGCGGCTCGGCCGGCACCGGCGGCATCACCCATCTCGCCATCGAGCTTTTAAAGCACGAGACCGGCACCGACCTTCTGCACGTGCCTTATCGCGGCGCCGCACCTGCCACCAATGACCTTTTGGCCGGCACGGTCGACGCCGTGCTGCTCGACATCTCGATTCTGCTGCCGCATGTGCGCTCGGGCTCCGTGAAGGTGCTGGCCGTGACATCCGACACCCGCGCGCCGCTCCTGCCCGACGTGCCGACCATGCGCGAGATGGGCTATCCCAAGGTCAATTCCGACAACTGGTATGCGCTCGTCTCGCCCGGCGGCGCGCCGGCGGACGCCCGCAGGAAGATCTTCGATGCCGCGACGGCGGCGCTCAAGACCAAGGAGGTTGCCGAGGCCTATGCTGCGGCCGGCGGCGTGGTGGGCGGCGGCACGACCGAGGAGCTAAAAGCTTTCCTCAAGGAGGAAGGGACCAAGTGGGCCGAGGTCGTGAAGTTCGCCAACGTGAAGCTCGAGTAGCGCAGTGACTCTGCCGATCGAACGCGGGCTGGCGAAGACCTTCGCCGGCCACATCCACTGGCGGGCCTGCGGGTCAAGCGCCAATGGGGGCCCCGTCGTGATGGTGAGCCACATCAACCAGCAGAGCTCGGCGGTGATGGTCGAGCTTCTGCAGGCGCTCGGCCCGCATTTCCGTGCGGTCGCGATCGACTATCCGAGCCACGGCCATTCCGACCACATCGACTGGCAGCCGACGATCGAGGACTACGCGCGCGCCGTGATCGAGGTCATGGATGCGCTGGGCATCGAGCGCGCCGTCGCCATGGGCGAAGCGGTCGGCGCGGCGGTGTCGATCGCGCTCGGCGGCGCATGGCGCGAGCGCATCGACAAGGTGGTGCTCATAAACACCCCCTACTTCACCGACGCCGATACCGCCAGCCGCGACATCGCCGACATCGCCAAGGTGCGGCCGAGCGATCCGACCGGCTTTCCCGCGCCGCGCACCATCGACTTCCTGCTGCAACACGATCCCGAGCATGCGCCGATGCAGCCGACGCAGTCGTGGATGGACCGCATCAACATCGCGCAGCTGGAGATCGGACGCGACCGCTGGCAGGCGATGGGTGCGCTCGCCAGGTTCGATACGCTCGGCGGCATGGCGGCGCTGACATGCCCGGTGCTGATGCTGTACGGCGAGCATTTCATCTACGGCCGGCATCGCGCGCTGCTGCAGGCGAAGTGCCCGCAGGCAAAAGTCGCGATCGTGCCCGGCGCGCGCTTCTGCATGAGCTGGGAGCGCGCCGAGGACATCGCGGCCCACGCACGCACCTTCTTGCGATGAGCCGCCTCGCCGAGGCGCTGGCGCGCTTCGAGCGCGTCGGTCTCTGCATCCTGCCGACGCCCTTCGAGCCGATGAAACGCCTGACGGCGCATCTCGCCGACGCCGGAAGCTGCCCGCGACTGTGGGTCAAGCGCGAGGACTGCACCGGCCCGGGCTTCGGCGGCAACAAGCTGCGCAAGCTCGACTACGTGCTGCACGCAGCGCTCAGCCAAGGCGTCGACACCCTGGTCTCGGGCGGCGTGGTGCAATCCAACAGCCAGCGCCAGGTCGCCGCGGCGGCGGCGAAGCTCGGCCTCGACTGCCATCTCGCGGTCTATCACGGCCGCGTCGCGCCGCCCTCGCCCGACTACGAGTTGAGCGGCAACGCGCTGTTGAACCGCCTGTTCGGCGCCACCCTGCACGACGTGCCGTGGGACGGCGACCGCAACGGCGCCATCCGGGCGCTGGCCGAGACGCTCCGCGCCAGGGGACGCAAGCCGTACGTCGTTCCCTATGGCGTGTCCGATCCGCTCGGCGCGGTCGCCTATGCCTCGACCATTGTCGAGATCGCGGCCCAGTGCGCCGCGCAAGGCATCGTGCCGAAGGCGATCGTCCATTGCACCGGAAGCGCCGGCACGCAGGCCGGGCTGGTCGTCGGCGCGCGGCTCGCATTGCCCGGCACGCGCATCGTCGGCATCGACATCGACGCCGAGCCCGAGCGCGTGCGGCGCGACGTCGTCAGCTACGGCCGGGCGGCCGCGGAGCTGCTCGGGCAGCCGTTCGACGAAGCCGACGTCGAGGTCGTCGCCGGCCACGCCGGGCCGGCCTACGGCGTGCCGCATGCCGCCACCGTCGAGGCGATCCGGCTGGCGGCGCGGCTCGAGGCGCTGGTGCTCGATCCGGTCTACTCGGGCAAGGGCCTGGCCGGACTCTTGGCGCTGATCCGCGCCGAGCGCTGGTCGGCCGACGACGACGTCGTGTTCATTCATACCGGTGGGGCGCCGGCCCTGTTCGCCTACCGTCATTTGTTCGATCCGCACTGACTTCACGGAAGCAGCCAGCCGACGGCATAGGCGCCGAAGGCAAACGCCACCGCGATGGCCCAGAAGACCAGAGCGAGGAGTCCTCGCGGCGGCGCCAGTGTCGATTGCGTTGGGTCGTCGGGGTCATAGAACACCTGGACCTGGGTTTGCAGTGGGAAGCGCTTGACCTGCTTCTCGGCGACCGCGGGCGTGTTGGCACTCGACGACCAGCCGATGTTGTCGCCCTGGAATGCGTTGCCGTCCACCTCGTAGGCGTAGACGATGCGCGGGACATACATCGTGACGCTGTAGTCTCGCGCGCTGCCGGAGCGATCGTGCTGCTCGACGGTCGTGGTCACGTCCGACCGGACGATCCGGCCGGGCGTCTTGGGCCACTTCCTCATGGCACGCGTCTTCCTGCTCAGCACCCGGGCGAACAGGATCATCACCAGGGCGAACACGACGAACGCGACTACCAACGGCACCCGGTGCTGGTTGGCAACGACGCCGCGCAACCAGTCCGCTCCCACCGTGAGGGCGACGAAACCTGCCAATATGAAGCCAACCAGGCTGGCTACGGCCTTCCACGCCAGCCCGATATTGCCTTTGTCGTCTCGCTCGAGGATGCAGTCGTCCGGGTTCTTTGGGTTGTAGTAGACGGGGACGGTCTTGCCCTTGGGGTAACGTTTCAAGGTCGCGACGACCTCGGCGCTGTCGGGGTCCTTCGCCAGGGAAACGCGGTTGCCGCGGTAGGTCCTCGCGCCGACCGTAAAGCTGTACAAAATCTCGGCGTAGTTGCGCGTCTCGACAGTTTCTTTGGTGACGAACTCGGTGCTGTCGTCGCTGTCATTCGTGCTGAAGCGCTTCGAGCGCACTTCGCGCGCCACCGACCGCGCGTGCTCGATGACGCCTATCGCTTCCTTCCACGATCTCAGGCGCCGGAATTGCCATTGCACGCGAATGATCGCGGCGGCCAACCCGGCGGGTATCAGCAGGCAAAGGAGCAGCGCGATCCAGCCGGGTTCCATGCGTTGCCAACCCAGTGTTCCGGAGCAGGAGCGAAACACTACGGCATTGGTGTTTGCCGTTCTACCAAGGGCTGTGCGATCTACACGGGCGACCCGACCAGAGGAGACGCCATGCTCGATGCCGAAGCCCGCATGCTCTTGGACCTGATGGACAAGGCCGTGGCCGAGGGCCGCCCCAAGCTGCACACGTTGCCTTATGCCGTAGGCCGTGCCGCCGTCGACAAGATGTCGGAGGACAGCGAGGCTGAGCCGCCGGAGGTCGCGGCGGTGATCGACGGCAAATTCGCAGGCCCGGGCGGCGACATCGGCTATCGCCGCTACAAGCCGATCGGCGCAGCCGACGGCTTGCTGCCGACGCTGGTTTACTATCACGGCGGCGGCTTCGTGATCGGCACGCTCGAGACGCACGATTCCACCTGCCGGCGTCTGGCCAACAAGAGCCGCTGCCAGGTGATCGCGATCGACTACCGGCTGGCGCCCGAGCATCCCTTCCCGGCGCCGATCGACGACGGCGTCGCCGCTTTCCGCCATATCCGCGATAACGCCGTTGCCCTCGGTGCCGAGCCGACGCGGCTTGCAGTCGGCGGCGATTCGGCGGGTGGTGCGATCGCCGCCGTGGTCTGCCAGGCGGTGCGCGATGCGCACGAGGCCGGCCCTGCCTTCCAGATGCTGATCTATCCCGCGACCGATTCAAGCCGGCAGAGCGCTTCGCGCCAGGCGTTCAGCGAGGGCTATTTCCTCACCAAGGAGCTGATCGACTGGTTCTGGAAGGCCTATGTGCCGGCGGACACCGATCTCGCGGATCTCCGCCTGTCGCCTCTGCTCGCCAAGGACCTTGCCGGCCTGCCGCCGGCCTTCGTGCTGACCGCCGGCTACGACCCGTTGCGCGACGAGGGCCGCGCCTATGCCGAGCGCCTGATCGAGTCAGGCGTGAAGACGACCTACGTCAACTATCCAGGAACCATCCACGGCTTCTTCTCGCTGACGCGGTTCCTGAGCCAAGGCCTCAAGGCCAACGACGAAGCGGCGGCGGTGTTGGGCGCGCATTTCGGCACGTAAGGCGGCTGTCATCCCGAGCCTCGCTGTCATCCCGAGCGAAGCGAGGGACCTTTGAGGCAACAGGAAAGGTCCCTCGCTGCGCTCGGGATGACAAAGATGCGCTCGGAGGCACGAATGCGAACCGCCACGACAATGGTTCGCATCCGCAGGGCGTCCTGCACGGCGTACGCAATCGTGCAAATGTGAAAGTTGGTCGGGGGAACGCCGCGGTGACCCCTCACGTATTCAAGTCGAACCGACTCGAGAACCGCAGCCCCCATGTCTCCCCGCCGCCCCCGTCGCCTGTTGCTGTTCGTTGCCGTGGCGGTACTGATCGCAGTGCCCGCAGCCGTGCTGTGGCAACGACTGGCGCAGAAACCAGCGGCCAAGCCACCCGCACCGCAGATTGTCAGTGCAGCGCAGGCGACGCTCGGCGACATGCCCGTGGTCCTGAACGAGCTCGGCACCGCCACGCCGACGGCGACGGTGACCGTCATGCCGAACCAGGCGGTGAGCGGCTACCTGACCGAGGTGCCCTTCCAAGAGGGCACCGACGTGGAGAAAGGCCAGCTGCTGGCCCAGATCGATCCCAAGCCGTACCAGGCTGCCCTCGACCAGGCGAGCGGCACGCTGCAGCGCGACCAAAACCTGCTTGCCGAGGCGAAAATGGACCTCGCGCGCTATCAGAAGCTCGTCCAGCAGAACTCGATCGCCCGCCAGCAGGCCGAGGACCAGGTCTATGTCGTCGCGCAGGACGAAGGCACCGTGAAGCTCGACGAGGCGGCGGTCGAGACCGCGCGGCTCAACCTTTCGTACACAACGATCACCTCCCCGGTTGCCGGCCGCGTCGGCCTGCGCCTGGTCGATCCCGGCAACTACATCACGGGCTCAGCCAATACCGGCATCGCCGTGGTCACCGCGATGAAGCCGATGACCGTCCAGTTCACCGTCGCGCAGAACGACCTGCATCGCGTCGTCGATCGCTTCAACGCCGCCGGCAAGAAGCTGCCGGTCACGGCCTACTCCAGCGACGCCAGCAAGCCGATCGCCACGGGCACGCTCTACGCCATCGGCAACCAGGTCAACACCAGCACCGGCACGGTGATGATGCGCGCCACCTTCCCCAACGAGGACGAGGCGCTGTTCCCCAACGAGTTCGTCAACATCCAGCTGCTGGTCGACACGCTGCACCAGGCGGTGCTGGTGCCGACCACGGCGGTGCTGACCGGGGCGCCGGGCGCCTATGTCTATCTGGTCGGCAAGGACGACACGGTGTCGGTGCATCCCGTGACGACCGGACCGACCGACGGCACCAACACCGTCATCCTGACCGGCCTTGGCGCCGGTGACACGGTGGTGACCGACGGCACCGACCGCTTGAGCGACGGCACCAAGGTGCGCATCTCTGCCTCGCCGCAATATCAGGCGCCCGTGGCGTCGCGGCCGCCGGCGAGCACCAATCCCACCAACGGCAGCGACGCGGCAGCGCGGAATCGCTGAACGACGGGCCATCCGATGAACATCTCCCGCCTGTTCATCGTCCGGCCGGTGGCGACCTCGCTCCTGATGGTCGCCCTGGTGCTGGTCGGCGCGGTGTCCGTCGCCTTCCTGCCGGTCTCCTCGCTGCCCGATGTCGAGTACCCGACGATCCAGGTGCAGACCTTCTATCCCGGCGCCAGCCCGCAGGTGATGTCGACCACCGTCACCGCGCCGCTCGAAGTCCAGCTCGGCCAGATCCCCGGCCTGCAGCAGATGACCTCGTCGAGCTCGGCCACCGCCTCGGTCATCACGCTGCAGTTCGACCTGGCGGTGAACCTCGACATCGCGGAGCAGAACGTGCAGGAGGCCATCAACGCCGCCGCCAGCCTGCTCCCGAGCGGCCTGCCGGCACCGCCGACCTACGCCAAGGTCAACCCGGCCGACCGGCCGATCCTGACGCTCGCGGTGACGTCCAAGACCATGCCGCTCACCGAGCTGCAGGACATCGCCAACAACCGGCTGGCGTCCAAGATCGCCGAGGTGCCGGGCGTCGGCCAGGTCAGCCCGTCGGGCGGCAACGTGCCGGCGATCCGCGTCGAGGCCGATCCCCAGAAGCTCGCGGCCTACGGGCTCAACATCGACGACCTGCGCACGCTGCTCAGCTACATCACGACAAGCCAGCCCAAGGGCAATTTCGACGGTCCCGAGCTCGACTACACGATCAACGACAACGACCAGATCTCCGATCCCAAGGACTATCTCGACACCGTCATCGCCTACCAGAACGGCGCGCCCGTGCTGCTGCGCGACGTGGCGATGGTCACCCAGGCGGCGCAGAACACCGAGCTCGGCGCCTGGCACAACGACACCGCGGCGATCGTGCTCAACGTGCAGCGCCAGCCCGGCGCCAACGTCATCAAGACCGTCGACCAGATCAAACAGCAGCTGCCGCAATTGCTGGCCAGCCTCCCGACCGCCATGCATGTCGACGTCGTCGCCGACAGCACCGGCGTCATCCGCGCCTCGGTCGGCGACGCCTTCTTCGAGCTGGTGCTGGCCATCGCCCTGGTCGTGCTGGTGATCTTCGTCTTCCTGCGCAATCTGCCCGCGACGGTCATCCCCAGCATCTCGGTGCCGGTGTCGCTGATCGGCACCCTGGCGGTGATGTACAAGCTCGGCTACTCAATCGACAACTTGTCGCTGATGGCGCTGATCATCGCCACCGGCTTCGTGGTCGACGATTCGATCGTGATGATCGAGAACATCGTGCGCTACCTCGAGGAGGGCCTGTCGCCGCTCGAGGCGGCGCTAACCGGCGCCGGGCAGATCGGCTTCACCATCCTGTCGCTCACCATCTCGCTGATCGCCGTGCTGATCCCGCTGCTCTTCATGGGGGGCGTCATCGGCCGCCTGTTCAGCGAGTTCGCGATGACGCTTGCCATCACCATCGTGCTGTCGGCGGTGGTGTCGCTGACCCTGGTGCCGATGCTCTGTGCGCGCATGCTGCGCCGCCGGTCGGAACGCCGTCCCAGCCGGTTCGAGCAGCTGAGCGAGCGGGCCTTCGACGCCACGTTGGCCGCCTACGAGCGTGGCCTCACCTGGGTGTTGCGCCATCAGGGCCTGACCCTGCTGGTGGCGACGCTCACGGTGGTCCTGACCGGCGTGCTGTATGTCGTCATCCCCAAGGGGCTGTTCCCGGTGCAGGACGTCGCTGTCATCCAGGCCATCAGCGTCGCCGACAACTCGGTCTCCTACCAGGCCATGACGGCGCGTCAGATGGCCCTGGCCAGCGCCATCCTGAAGGACCCCGACGTCACCAGCCTGACGTCCTATGTCGGCATCGACGGCACCAACCCGACGCTGAACAGCGGCCGCTTCCTGATCAACCTGAAAGGCGTCGACGACCGCTCGCTCTCGGCGGCCCAGGTCGCCCGACGCATCCAGCGCGAAACCGCCGACGTCCCCGGCATCCGGCTCTACCTGCAGCCCGAGCAGGACCTCACGCTCAGTACCACGGTCTCGCCCAACCAGTACCAGTTCGTGCTGCGTGGGCCCAACCCGCAGGATTTCGACAAGTACGTCCCGCAGATCATCGCCCGCTTGAAAGAGATCAAGTCGATCGCCGACGTCGCGAGCGACCTCAACAATGACGGCCTCACTGTCAACGTCGCCATCAACCGCCAGCTGGCGGCGCGCTACGGCATCACGCCGGCGAGCATCGACAACGCGCTCTACGACGCGCTCGGCCAGCGCATCGTCACGACCATCTTCAACCAGTCGACGCAGTATCGCGTCATCCTGACCGCCCAGAAGGATCGCCTGCCCAACCTGCAGGCGCTGGGCTCGCTCTACCTGCCGACCCAGACCGGCACCACCGGGCAGGTGCCGCTGTCGGCCATCGCCGACATCAAGGTCGGCAAGACGCCGCTGGTGATCAGCCACCTGGCGCAGTTCCCGGCCGTCACCGTGTCGTTCAACCTGGTCGAAGGCGCCTCGCTCAGCACGGCGATCGCCGAGATCGACCAGGCGATCCAGGCGGTGCACCTGCCGCCGTCGATCACGGCCAGCTTCCAGGGCGCCACACAGGCCTTCCAGGACTCGCTCTCGAGCGAGGTCTTCCTGCTGATCGCCGCGATCGTCGCCGTCTACATCGTGCTGGGGGTGCTGTACGAGAGCTTCATCCATCCCGTCACCATCCTCTCCACCCTGCCGTCGGCCGGGATCGGCGCCTTGCTGGCGCTGATGATGGCCGGCAAGGACCTCGACGTGATCGGCATCATCGGCATCGTGCTGCTGATCGGCATCGTCAAGAAGAACGCCATCATGATCGTCGACTTCGCGCTGGAAGCCGAGCGCGAGCACGGCAAGTCGCCGGAGGAAGCGATCTTCGAAGCCTCGCTGCTGCGTTTCCGGCCGATCCTGATGACCACCTTGGCGGCCATGCTGGGGGCGCTGCCGATGCTGGTCGGCACCGGCACCGGCTCCGAGCTGCGCCAGCCGCTCGGCCTCACCATCATCGGCGGCCTGGCGCTCAGCCAGATCCTGACGCTCTTCACCTCGCCGGTGATCTACCTTGCCTTCGACCGCCTCGCGCGCCGTTTCCGGCCACGTCCGGCGTCGGACGCGCCGCCAGCGGCCAGTTCGTCGCCTGCCGGTCCGCCTCCCGCCGGCCCGCCGGCTGAGAGGCCGACATGAACATGTCGGCCCTGTTCATCCGACGGCCGGTCGCGACCACGCTGCTCGGCGTCGCGATCCTGCTGTCGGGCCTGCTCGCCTATTCGCGCCTGCCCGTGGCGCCGTTGCCCAACATCACCTTCCCTGTGGTGGTCGTGCAGGCGACCATGGCGGGCGCATCGCCCGAGATCATGGCCCAGTCGGTCGTCGAGCCGCTCGAGCGGCGGCTGGGCACGATCGCCGGCGTCAACGAGCTCACCTCGACGAGCTACGTCGGCTCGGCCCGGATCGTGGCGCAGTTCGGCGTCGACCGCGACATCAACGGCGCAGCACGCGACGTGCAGGCAGCGATCCAGGCGGCGCGCGCCGACCTGCCGACGACCTTGCGCGGCAACCCGACATGGCGGCAATTCAACCCGGCCGATTCGCCGATCATGGTGCTGGCGCTGACCTCGGACACGCTGACCAGCGCGCAGCTCTACGACAGCGCCAACACGGTGATCCAGCAGCAGCTGTCGCAGATCACCGGCGTCGGACAGATCACCCTGGGCGGCGCCGCGCTGCCCGCGGTGCGCATCGAGCTCGAGCCCGACAAGCTCAACAACTACGGCATCGGGATGGAAGACCTGCGGGCGGCGGTGTCGGCCGCCAACGCCGACAGCGCCAAGGGCGACATCGATCAGGGCGAGCGACGATACCAGGTCACCTCCAACGACCAGGCGACGACCGCGGCGGATTACCGCGACCTCGTGATCGCCTACCGCAACGACGCCCCGGTCCTGCTGAGCGATGTCGCCGAGGTCAGCGATTCGAACGAGAACATCCGCAATATCGGGCTGTACGACGGCAAGCCGGCGGTCGGCGTCATCGTCTATCCGATCCCCGGCGCCAACATCGTGGCGACCACCAACCAGATCCGCCAGGTCCTGCCCTCGATCCAGGCGACCTTGCCGCACGGCACCCAGGTCCACATCGCCATGGACCGCTCGCAATCGGTCACCGCCGCGGTCGACGACACGCAGCGCACGCTGATCATCGCCGTGGTGCTGGTGATCGGCGTGGTCTTCGCCTTCCTGCAATCGCCGCGCTCGATCCTGGTGCCGGGCGTGGCCCTGCCGCTGTCGATCATCGGCACGTTCGGACCGATGTACCTTTTGGGCTACAGCATCGACAACCTGTCGCTGATGGCGCTCACCATCGGCACCGGCTTCGTGGTCGACGACGCCGTGGTCGTGCTCGAGAACGTCGTGCGCCATCTCGAGGCAGGCCAAGAGCCGCAGGAAGCCGCGCTCCGCGGCAGCGCCGAGGTCGGCTTCACCGTGGTGTCGATGAGCCTGTCGCTGGTCGCGGTGTTCATCCCGATCCTGCTGATGCCCGGCACGGTCGGGCTGCTGTTCCACGAATTCGCCGTCGTGCTCACCATCGCCATCCTGATCTCGATGGTGATCTCGCTCACCATCACACCGTGCATGTGCGCCTATCTGTTGCACGGTCGGGCGGACCTGCATTCGCAGGCGCGCTGGGCGGTGTGGACCGAGCGCCAGTTCGACCGCTTCCGCAATGCCTATGCGGCCAGCCTGCGGGCCGTGCTCGGCCACACGCTGCTGACCGGCCTGGTCATGGTCGGCCTGATCGTCGGCAACGTCTTCCTGTTCAGGCTGCTGCCCGCGACCTTCTTCCCCGAGCAGGACACCGGCCTGGTGCTGGGCCAGATCATCGCCGACCAGGCCATCTCCTTCCCCGCCATGTCGCAGAAGCTCGGCGAGCTGCAAGGCATCGTGCAGAAGGATCCGGCCGTCGCCTCGGTGTTCGGCTTCGCGGGTTCGGGCTCGGCCGGTCGCGCCGGCAACACGGCCAACATCTTCATCGCGCTAAAGCCGCTCGCCGAGCGGCGGCTGTCGGCGCAGCAGGTCATCCAGCGCCTGCGGCCCAAGCTTACCGGCATCCCCGGCGCGCGGCTGTTCCTGCAGGCGCAGCAGGACCTGCGCATCGGCGGCCGGCAGTCAGCGGCGGAATACCAGTACACGTTGAGCGGCGACGATCCCAGCGTGCTCTACACGCTGGTCCCCAAGCTGATCGCCGAGCTCGCCAAGCACCCCAACGAGCTCAGTGACGTCAACACCGACATGCAGCAGAACGGCCTGCAGACCTACGTCACCATCGACCGCGCGACGGCGGCGCGCTACGGTTTGGCGCCGAACCAGGTCGACGCGGCGATCTACGACGCCTTCGGCCAGCGCACCGTGTCGACGATCTACAATCCGTTCAACCAATACATGGTGGTGATGGAGGTGGCGCCGAAGTACTGGCAGCATCCCCAGGACCTCAATCGGATCTGGCTCAGCACCGCCGCCGGCAATGTCAGCGGCACGCAGCAAACGCAGATGCCCAACCGCCTGGTCTCGGGCCAGAAGACGTTCCAGCCGGTCGCACCGCGCCCGACGACCGTCGCGGCCAACGCGCTCAACGCCAACGCTCAGGCCAACCAGGCGACCAACGCGATATCCAACAGCCGCGGCGGCGCCTCGACCGGCAGCGCCGACAGCACGGCGCCCGAGACGATGGTGCCATTGCGGGCGCTGGCGAAGGCAAGCGACAGCCACACCGCGATCCAGGTCAACCATCAGAGCGGCCTGGTCGCCGCCACCCTCTCCTTCAACCTGCCGCCCGGCGGCTCGCTCGGCACGGCGCAGGCGGCGATCGAGGGGGCGATGCGCCAGCTCGGCGCGCCGGCATCGGTCCGCGGCAGCCTGCAGGGCGCCGCACAGGTCTTCTCGCAGTCGCTGGCGACCATCCCGCTCCTGATCCTGGCCGCCCTGGTCGCGGTCTATATCGTGCTCGGCATCCTGTACGAGAACACGATCCATCCCCTCACCATCCTGTCGACCCTCCCGTCAGCCGGGATCGGCGCCACGCTCGCCTTATTGCTGTCCGGCGTGCCGTTCTCGATGATCGCCCTGATCGGCATGATCCTGCTGATCGGCATCGTGAAGAAGAACGCCATCATGATGATCGACGTCGCGATCAACCTGGAACGCGAGCAAGGCCGCAGCGGGGAGGATGCCATCCTCGAGGCCGCCATCGTGCGGCTGCGGCCGATCATGATGACCACCGCTGCCGCGGTGCTGGGCGCCGTGCCGCTGGCCATCGGCATCGGCCAGGGCGCCTCCCTGCGCCAGCCGCTCGGCATCACCGTCGTGGGCGGCCTGCTGCTCAGCCAGGTCTTCACCCTCTACACGACGCCGGTGATCTACCTTTCGTTCGAACGCCTGCGGTTGAGGATTGCCCACCTCTGGAGGTGAACTGCTCCGTGGCCGGTTAGCACTCGTGCGGGTCTCCAGCGCGGCCGTGGTATTCAACCGACCCTATGTCGTATTCAACCCTCAACTTCCCCCATGTTTCCTTGCGGCAATAGATGGACGTGGCGTCCGAGAGCGAGACGCGAATTCTGTTGTCGTCGATCGAAGTGATTTCCGGAAGTCGGTTGCGCCCACGCTCGTATTGAAACAGGCGAGCCTTCTTGTCTCCTCCGGGTATCGAGATAAAGACACTGACCGCCGGAGAATTCCAGCAATCGTCGCACTTCAAATTGGAAACCCGCGACCTCACAGGGCGCGCCGAGCAACTCCGTGAAACAGGCCCTCCAGATCCACAGCTGCCGCGCGGATTCCAGGATGGCAAACAGCGACACGAGCATGATCGCGTATTTGCGGAACTCACGCCAAGTCGAGGCCGACATTCACGTTGGCAACGTTGCGAAAGTGCGGCAACTGAGTATAGCCGGTGATCATGTTTCCCCGGCGCTGATAGTCGAACCTTCCGGCCTGGCCCACATTTAGTCCCAATGACCCATAGAAGTACGCGAGTGCAAGCCCTGCGGCCTCAGCATTACCTACAGCACTTGATACATTTCACGCGTCTGACGCCCCGCAGCCGCGACCTCGCTTGAGTCCGAAACGCGATGGAGTCTATTGGGCGACTTGGCAATGACGAGATGGCGCGCCCGGCAGGACTCAGACCTTCGGTTTCGAGGCGCGGACGTTGACGTGAAGGAAGAACGACGATGCTGATCTGCGAAGCGGGCCCAGCCTCGGTCAAAGGTTCGCCGAAGCGATTGCGGCCGTCCAGCGATTCTAGCCTACGGCTGGCGGGCATCGACGTCGGCCAGGCTGAACGCCACGTGAGGTCGGAAGGGCTCGATCCGGGCGCGGCATCCAAAGCGATCGAGCTCGTCCGAGCCAGGGGCTGTGCATCCCAGATCTGCGTCATCCGCCATGGCGACGTTGTTCTGAAACGAAGCTTCGAATGCGACGAGCGGGACCTGTTCTGGATTTTCTCGGCCAGCAAGCCCTATGCAGCCGTACTCATCCTGATGTTGGCCGACCGCGGCCTGCTTGGCCTTGATGATCCGGTATGCGCCCATTGGCCAGAATTCGCCGCTTACGGTAAGGGGGCGATCACGATCCGACAGGTGCTGCAGCATCGGTCCGGGTTGGCGGACCGAGACCCCATCAACGCCGTCCTCAGCTTCACCAACTGGCGCCGCTCAATCAGGCGCGTCGTGAGAGCCCAGCCAGTGCTGCCTGCCGGCCAGGCGCCTGCCTACCTGCCGCTCACCTACGGCTTCATTCTCGGTGAGCTGGTTCAGCGCATCACCCAGCGGCCCGTCGGAGAGGTGCTCGCCACCGATCTGCTCCGGCCGCTCGGCCTGCGCGATACCTACCTTGGCCTGCCAGTCAGCGAATGGGAGCGGCGCGTTCCGATCATCGGGTCTGGCTTCCGCGGCCGCCTCACCTCGGCCTTGGCCAACCGGAAGTTCGTCCGCCGGGCCGTCATTCCCGCCGCCGGCATCTCGACGACCGCCGCCGACCTTGCGCAATTCTATCTGATGCTCATGCGGTCCGGCCGACATGGAGACCAACAACTCCTGAGCCCGGCGATCCTCAGGGAGGCGCGCAAGCCCTCTTCGGATGGCGAGATGGACCGGAGCGCCCGGCTCCCTCTGCGCTGGTCGAACGGCTTCCAGCTCGGAGGCCCGAGGACGGGCGCGAGCAGCGCGAGCCCGTTTGGCTGGCTCAGCAGCCCGCACAGCTTCGGTCACAATGGCAGCAACTGCTGTATCGGCTGGGCCGATCCTGACCGGAATTTGGTCTTCGCCTACCTAACAAACCGGCTCGACGGACGGGCCGAGGGCAGCGCCCATCTCGCGGCCGTCGCCGACGCGATCGTCACCGGGTGCCGCTGATGCCGAGCCACACAATCGCCGCGTAACCGTCCCTCTCTCAGCGCACCCCGACCGGCTTGGGCGGCTCGACGAGGTCGTTGCAGTTGGTGGCGCGGGTCATCAGGCAGTCCTGCAGCTGCGACACCACCCTGAGCTTGTTGACCAGCACGACGCCCGCGATCACCAGGGCGGCCATGATGCCGAGCACGATCAGCTTGCGGCGGCGGGCGGCGGCCTCGAGCTCCTCCTCGTTCGGCTCCAAGTACTCTTCCTCCTCGTACTGACTGCTCATGGCCCGCCTGCTCAGTCGGCCGCCCGCGTGCCGGCGTCAGCCTCCTTGTCGGTAGGATGCGGGACCACCGCCGGCACCTCGCCGCTCGGCCGCCGCCGCTTGCCGGACAGCCAGTGGCTCAGCCGGTCGAAGTAGAGGTAGATCACCGGCGTGGTGTAGAGCGTGAGCCACTGCGACACGAGCAAGCCACCGACGATGGCGATGCCCAGAGGCCGGCGCAGCTCGGAGCCGGCGCCCTGGCCAAGCGCGAGCGGCAGGCCGCCGCCGATCGCAGCGAATGTCGTCATCATGATCGGCCGGAAGCGCAGCAGGCAGGCCTCGTGGATCGCCTCCAACGGGCTCTTGCCCTGCTCGCGCTGCGCTTCGAGCGCGAAGTCGATCATCATGATGGCGTTCTTCTTCACGATGCCGATCAGCAGGATGATGCCGATCAGGGCGATGACGCTGAGATCGTAGTGGAACAGCATCAGCATCAGGAGCGCCCCGACGCCCGCCGAGGGCAGCGCCGACAGGATGGTGATCGGGTGCACGTAGCTCTCGTAGAGCATGCCGAGCACGATGTAGACGGCGAGGATGGCGGCCGCGACCAATAGCGGCGTGGAGCTGAGAGAGGACTGGAAGGCCTGCGCCGTGCCCTGGAACGAGCCGTCGAGCGTGATCGGGGTCTTGAGGTCTTGCTCCAGCTGCTGGATCTTCTCGACCGCCTGGCCGAGCGCGAAGCCTGGCGCGAGGTTGAACGAGATGGTGACCGCTGGGAACTGACCCTGGTGGCTGAGCGTCAAGGGCGCAATGCGGGTGACGAAGCGCGCCACCGTGCTCAGCGGCACCTGCGTGCCGTTGGGCGCATTGACATAGATGCGCTGCAGCGCCGTCGGATCCTTCTGCAGCTCGGGTTGGACCTCGAGCACGACCCTGTACTGGGTGCTCGACGTGTAGATCGTCTGAACCTGGCGCTGGCCGAACGAGTCGTACAACGTCTGGTCGATCTGGGCGAGCGACAGCCCGAGCTTCGACGCCGAATCGCGGTCGATGTCGATGGCGACGTGCGGCGAGGCGATCTGCTGGTCGGAGGTGACGTCCTGCAGCTCGGGCAGCTTGGCCATCGCCTCCTCGATGATCGGCGCCCAGTGGTTGAGCTCCTCCGCATCGGTCGAAGTGATGGTGTACTGGAACTCGGTCTTGCTGAGCCGCCCGCCGACGTTGATGTCCTGGCCGGCCTGCATGAAGAAGCGCACGCCCGGGATCTGCGCCACCTTGGGCCGCAGGCGCTGGATCACCTTCTGCGCCGAATCGCCCGGCCGCTCGTCGAACGGCTTAAGCTGGATGAACATGCGGGCGGTGTTCTCGGCCGAGTTGCCGCCGGTCGAGCCGACGAAGCCGACCACGCCGGAGACAGCCGGATCCTTCTTGACGATGTCCGCCAGCCTCTTCTGGATCTCGGCCATGGCATAGAAGGAGATGTCCTGGCGCGCTTCGGCCTGGCCGAAGATGAAGCCGGTGTCCTGCTCGGGGAAGAAGCCCTTGGGAATCTTCACGTAGAGATAGCCGGTCAGGAACACCAGCAGGACTGTCGACATCAGGGTGATGAACTGGTGGCGGAACACGAATTTCAAGCCGCGGTCGTAGAGCCGCACCCAGGCGTCGAAGAGGTTCTCGCACATCTGGTCGAAGCGGCCGCGCTTGTGACCGGTCTGCTGCTTCAGGAACTGGGCGCACATCACCGGCGTCAAGGTGAGCGATACGAACGCCGACATGCAGACCGCGACCGTCACGACCACGGCGAACTCGCGAAACAGGCGGCCGACGATGCCGCCCATGAACAAGAGCGGAATGAACACGGCGATCAGCGAGAAGGTGATCGATACGATGGTGAAGCCGATCTGGCCGGCGCCCTTCAGCGCCGCCTCGAACGGCTTCTCGCCCTGCTCGATGTAGCGCACGATGTTCTCGATCATGACGATGGCGTCGTCGACCACGAAGCCGGTGGCGATGGTGAGACCCATCAGCGACAGGTTGTCGATCGAGTAGCCGCAGACCCACATGATGCCGAACGTGCCGACCAGGGCGAGCGGCACGGTGATCGAGGGAATGACGGTGGCCCAGAAATGGCGCAGGAAGACGAAGATCGCCAGGATCACCAGGCCGATGGTCAGCAGCATGGTGAACTGCACGTCGGCCACCGAATCGCGGATCGACTGCGAGCGGTCCGACACCAGGTCGACATGCACGCTTTGCGGGATCGAGGCCAATAGGCGCGGCATCATGCCCTTGATGCGGTCGACGATCTCGACGGTATTGGCCCCCGGCTGGCGGAAGATCAGCAGCAGCTCGGCGCGCTTGCCGTCGAACCAGGCGCCAGTACGCGGCGACTTGGTGGCGTCGATCACCTGCGCCACGTCCTGCAGCTTGACCGGGGCGCCGTTGCGGTAGGCGACGATGATGTTCTTGTAGGCCTCGGCGTTGAACAGCTGGTCGTTGGTATCGAGCATGATCGAGAAGTCTTCGTCCTCGATGTTGCCCTTGGCCTGGTTCAGCGTCGCGCCGGCGAGTGCGGTGCGCACGTCCTCCATGCCGATGCCGCGGCTAGCGAGAGCCGCTGGGTTGACCTGCACGCGCACGGCGAAGTCCTGCTGGCCTGCGACCAGCACCTGCGACACGCCGGCGACCGCCGAGATCTTCTGCGCCAGGATGACGAAGGCGTAGTCGTCGACCTTGTACATCGGCAGGTCGTCGGAATAGACGGCGTAGATCAGCACGGCGCGGTCGGCCGGATTGACCTTGCGATAGGTCGGCGGGTTGGGCAGGTCCTTGGGCAGCAGGCCGCTCGCGGCATTGATCGCGGTCTGCACGTCGGTGGCGGCGCCGTCGATCGAACGGTTGAGGTCGAACTGCAGGGTGATCGCCGTGGCGCCAAGGCCGCTGGTCGAGTTCATCGAGGCCAGGCCGGGGATGGCCGCGAACTGCTGCTCGAGCGGCGTGGCGACCGACGAGGCCATGGTCTCGGGACTGGCCCCGGGCAGGGTGGCCGACACAGTGATGGTCGGGAAGTCGACGTTGGGCAGCGCCGACACCGGCAGCAGATTGTAGGTCGCCGCGCCGAACACCAGCATGCCCAGCATCATGAGCGAGGTGGCGATCGGCCGCCTGATATAGGTCTCGGAGATGTTCATGGAACGGGCGTCAGCTCTTGCGGCCGGATTCGGTGGCGGCGGGTGCGGTAGCGCTGGGCTGGTCGATGCGCACCGGGCTGTCGTTGGACAGGCGGTACTGGCCGTCGACCACGACCTTCTCGCCCACGGCAATGCCTTTGCCGATCACCGAGATGCCGTCCTGCGTCGCCTCGACCTCGATCGCCCGCCGCTCCGCCGTGTTGTTCGGCTTGATGACGTAGGCATACGGGCCGGCCGCGCCCTGCATCACGGCGCGCTGCGGCACGGTGACGGCGTCCTTGCGCACCGCAAGCTGCAGATGGACGTTCACGAACTCGCCCGGCCACAGCTTCTCGTCGGTGTTGGCGAAGGTGGCCTTGAGCCTCAGCGTGCCGGTCTGGGTGTCGATCTGGTTGTCGACCAGGGTGAGCTCGCCTTCGGCCAGCTTGTAGCTGTCGTCGGCCGAGTAGGCGACGACGGTCAACGGACTTTTAGCCTGGTTTTTGCGCAGATTGTGGTTGGCGTATTGCGGCACCGTGAAGTTCACGTAGATCGGCTTGATCTGCGTAATGGTCACCAGCGTGGTGTTCTGGTTGGCCTGGATCAGGTTGCCGAGGTCGACCAGGCGCTGGCCGGTACGGCCGTCGATCGGCGCTCGGATGTCGGCGTAGGCGAGATTGAGCTTCGCGTTGTCGATCTGCGCCTTGTCCGATTGGATGGCGGCCCTGAGCGAATCAACCGTCGCCTTCTGCTGGTCGTAGCTCTGCTTGGACTGGAAGCCGGTTGGCACCAGCTTGGCGTAGCGGTCGAGATCGAGTTGGGCGCCCTCGAGCTGGGCCTCGTCTTTTTTCAGATTGGCCTGGGCCTGATCGAGCATCGCCTGGAACGGGCGCGGATCGATCTGGAACAAGGGGTCGCCCACCTTGACGTCCTGGCCCTCCTCGAAGGAGATCTTCACGATCTGGCCGTCGACGCGCGACTTTACGGCCACCGTCTTGTAGGCCTGCACGTTGCCCAGCCCGCGCAGGTAGACCGGCACGTCGCGGGCTACGGCCAGCGCCACCGTCACCGGCACGGCGGGCCGCGCCGTGCTGCTGGCGGCAGCCCTTGCCCCGTCACGCGATGCCTGGTCGAGATAAAAATAGCCGCCAGCCGCCGCGAGGCAGAGCGCGCCGACAACGGCGAAGCCGGTTCTCTTGAGGTTGGCCATTCCGCCTCCGAAATCGCCGGAATCGGCACAACGCCCGACGACCGCGCGAATCAGTATTTTGGATTACCCTATATTGGGGTCTCTATGCAGGAACTTTGCAAGCCATATCCGCGTTACCTGCGATTTTCTGCCGCTCTGAACGCTCACACCGGCTGTCACCACACCAAGGTGACGATCAGAGTATCGGGCAAGGTCACGGGCAAGGTCACGGGCAAGGTCACGGGGGCACCACCTTCATCACGAATGAGGTCGGCTTCTCCTGTGGCCCGAACGGGCCCGGAATCTTGTTGCTGACCGACGGCAGGCTGCGCAGGTAGGCGACGATCGCCGCCGCGTCCTGCTTGGTGAGGTTGCCGAAGGCACGCCACGGCATGATGGGTGCAAGCTCCCGGCCGCTCGGCACGACGCCGGTGGTGATGGCCGTGGCGATCTGCTCGTCGGTCCAGGCGCCGAGCCCGGTCTCCTTGTCGGGCGTGAGGTTGGGCCCATAGAACACGCCGAGCTCGGGGAGCTCGAAGCCAACCTCGGAGCCGCCCAGGCTGCGCGTGAAATCGGGCTTGCCGAGAAAGTAACCCGGTGTATGGCAATCGGTGCAACTCATGATCGTGACGAGATATTTGCCGCGCGCGATCGTCGCCGGATCGGCCGCCTGTGCCGTGCACGCCCAGCCGAACAGGGCCAACACGCAGACGCCTTTCAATACGCCCTTCCCCATCTCCCCTCCCCCAATGCTGCCAAGTCGAATCGCATTGTCCGCTCGCGCGGTCAACCAGGTATACGACTATTCCGTGTGTACGACTTGTATGATACAATCATGAATGGGACCGCTCCTGGGAGGGCGAAATGACTGCCATCGCATTCGACAACACGATTTTCGGCAAATTCAACGGTACCGGCGCATCGGCGCAAACCGCGAAGCAGGACCATCTGGCGGGCGGAGTCGGCGCCTCACGCGCCATGGCCAAGACGGACCTCGGGCGGGTGACGCCGCTAAAAGATCGCTTCAATGCTGCGGCCGCCTTGACCGGTTTGCCGCCGGCCCTGCTCGCCGCCATCGCCAGCCGGGAAAGCCGCTGCGGCAATGTCCTCGACCCCAGCGGCAACGGCGATGGCGGGCACGCCTTCGGCATCATGCAGGTCGACCGCCGTTCTCATCCCGTCATCGACGGCGAGCCGGATCCGAAGAGCCAAGCGCATATCGACCAAGCCTCCCGGATCATGGCGGACTGCGTCAAAGCGATGGCAGCGAGATTTCCGGCTGCGGCACCCGAGCGGCAACTGCAAGCCGCACTCGCGGCCTACAATTGCGGTTCCGGCGGCGTGGCGAGTCCGGACAAGGCCGACGCCGTCACCACCGGGCACGACTATTCGAACGACGTCTGGGAGCGCGGCCGCTTCTACGCCGAAGACTGGTCTTAGGGCGAGGCCGAAGGGGCAACCAGCCGCAGGAAGCTGATCGGCTCGGCGAAGCCTTTTAGCGGCATGCTTTCCTCGCTGGCCGGCAAGCCCGCAAGCAGCGGCTTGACGGCGGGGTCCTGCGCGACGGCACGGCTCAGCACGATGTCGCCGCCGTGGCTCTGGCCTTGCAACCGTGCCGCCATGTTGACCGTCGAACCGAAGTAGTCGAGCCGGTCGTTCAGGGTGACGACGACGCTGCCGCCAGCATGCACGCCGACCTTCAGGACGAGATGCTGGTCGGCGATGCGGGCCTGCATGGCGAGCGCCGCCCTGACTGCGTCGGCGGGATCGCCGAAGGCGGCCATCACCGCATCGCCGATCGTCTTGACGACGGCGCCATCGTGGTCGCGCACGATGCCGGCCAGCAGCGCGAAGTGTTCGCGCACGATGTTGTAGGCCTGCGCATCGCCGACCTGCTCGTAGAGCGCAGTCGACCCCTGCAGGTCGGTGAACAGCAGCGCCACCTGGTTCACGCCGGCTTCGTCCCCTGGCCGCAGCGTGGCGGCGGCGAAGAGGTCGCGGAACGCTTGCAGCGAGATCACCTCGGGCGCGGTCAGCGCATCGCGCGTCCAGGTTCGGTCCTCGATCACGGCCGCAAGCTCGAAGCCCGCTTCGTTGTGGAAGGTGATGGTGCCGCGTTCGCCGGGGGGCAGGGCTTCGACGCCCGCCGCGGTTATGCGCAGGCCGGGGAGCGGCCCGCCCGAGTGATCGAAGTCGACGACTTCGCCAGGGTGCAGTGTTCGCAAGCGATAAGCTCCGGCTGGCAGCTCGGCTGCGATCGTGCGCGTCTCGCCGGGCGCCAGCAGGAGCTGAACCGCAACGTGCGGTGTGCTCATCGGGCCGGACAGGCAGAAGGCCCCCAACGCCAGCGGCCGAATCGTGGGCGACGGCGCAAAGGACAGCTCGACGTTCTTCTCGAAGTCGCGGCCGTAATCGATGTTGCAGGAGGGGCAGTGGGCGCCGCGCGGCAGGTCGCCGAGCGTCGGGGTGCTGAACTTGGCGCCGCGGCAGTTGGTGCACAGCAGGTCCCATTTCATCGCCAAAAGTCCGCTGCGCGTGGCGGCGAGGCAGGCCTCGATGGCCGCGCGCGGTGCGACTTTGAGTTCGCGCGCAAGCCGCTTGGGCTTGAGTGGCATCAGGTCGCTCGCCATGGCGCTCAGCACCAAGTCGGCGAGCGCCTTGCCGAGCCCGTTGCCGTATGGACTGCGATCGATTTCCCCAGCAAGCGCCGTGGCGCGGATGCGGGCGCTCTCGGGCAGGACCGGCGGCGGCAGATCGAATTGCGCGGTCCGCTCGCCCTTCGCGTAGGCGACGGCTTGCAGGACGCGCTTGCCCACCGCCTCGCCGGCCTGCCGTGCCAGCCGGGCGCCGAACAGGCGGCCGAGCCAGGTCAGCGGCTCGTATTCCAGCGCATAGGTGACCTTGCTGCCAATTCGGCCGTCCGGCAGCGCCAGCGGCTCGAGATCGAACACCGGCCCGAACTGGCGGAACGGCCCCTTGGTGAAGACGCGCGCCTGGCGGAAGTGGCGGCCCCAGATCCATTCATACGGCTTCTCCTCCCAGGCGAGATCGAAGCCCGCGGCCTTGCCGCGGCCGCGGCGCACCACCGTGCCGTTGGCCTGCGGCGTCTCCTCCAGGGTGTAGGCCGGCAGCCCCATTGCCTCGTTGAAGCGATTGGTGTCGGCCAGCACCGGCCACAGCTCGTCCGGCGCAAGATCGAAGGTCCATGTCCAGGTGGCGCGCGGCATGACCGAGATACTCTATCAGGCGCGCCGGCGGATTGTTCAAACGGGATCACGGGCAGGTGAGTTTCACGCGCCCACGCAAAGCCCAAGAACGCTTGCCGCTACGCCCGGCCGAGGTCGATCAGACGAGGCCTCTTTCCATTGCTCTTTTGAGGAGCGTTGCGGCACCTGCAACTTTCGATTGTCTATGCCGGTCGCCACAACTCGACGACAAGCATCCTTCGCCTCAAGAAGCCTGTATTTACCGTTTCTCAGTTTGCCAACAGGGCTTCCTTTGACGTGCCGGCCGCATCGTGGCCGTCTGCGGCGACGCGTGCTTGCTTTGCTGCCCTCAATAGCACCTTGCGGGCGAACCATTCCGTCGCCGGATCAAGCTCCTCAAGGTACCGCACCTCACCGCCCGCCAGCATCGCCGTCGGCACCCCGTCGCGATAAAGTAGGCGATTGCCGGCGAGCGCCGCGAGCTTGGGGCCGGGCGTCAGGATGCCGGCGAGGTTGAGCGGGTCGACGCCCGACACGGCGGTCCATTCGTTCGCCGCCGACCGCCGGCGGACCTCGCGCAACAGGCCGATCGCGTCGGGCAAGGCGAACTGCTCGCCGGTGAAGCCGGCGACGAAGCGGCCGCCGCGGATCTCGCCGCCGGCTTCGAGCCGGCGGTACACGTAGAGTAGCTCGCGCCAGGGCGGCAGGCTTGCGGCTTCGCGTTCCAGCAGGCGCCAGAACACCACGCCATAGCGCCGCAGCAGGGTGCGGGCGACGTGCTCGATCGCGGCCTCATCAGGTTTGCCGCTCGCCACCGCCGGCGCCGGTCGCACCAGCGACCACCGGCCGGCCTGCTCGACGTTGAGCAAGGAGGTCCGCCGCCGCCGCTTGCCGCCGCCCAACGGGCGGCGCTCGCTCGACGGCACCAGCAGCGCGCGCAGCCCGGCATAGCTGTCGGAGGTCACGAGGCCGAGCGCCACCAATTCGGCCAATGCTTCCTCGAGCTGGGTGCGCAAGAGACCGCAGCTCTGCAGCAGCTCGTCGACAAAGGAGGCGCCATTGGCAGTCAGGTACTCGACGACCGCCTGGGCCCGCGTGCTCGGCTGTGCGACGTCGCCCGGTGACGAGAGCGAGCGCCACAACCCGACATGGCGGCGCGGCACCAGTGCGATGGGCGTGGTGCGGACGGGACCGCCTCGGCCATTGGGGCGTCCGTTGCTTGGCGCGAGCCGCATCCAGGTCGCCTGGCCGGCGAGACAGCGCGCGTCGAGCCAGGCCGGCTGGTAGTCTTTTATGCGCGCCGGCAGGATCTCGCTCTCCCAGGCACCGGCCGGGACGGCGAAGCCCTCGAGCTGGGCGATGACCGGATCGACGCTCGCGGCGCCTTCGACCGCGGCTTCCGGCGCCACGCGCTGCCAGCGCAGCAGGAAGCGCAGGAAGTCGCGGGCCGCCACCGGCTCGATCTCGGCGCGCAGCCGCTTCAACGTGTAGCGATGGATGCGCGCGAGCAGGCGGCGCTCGCACCATTCGTCCTGCGCGCCGCCCGGCGAGAACCGGCCGCGCAGCGCGAAGCCCTCGGCCTCCAGCGCGAGCAGCGCGGGCGCAACGTCGAGGCCGATCGGCACCGCCAGCGTCTTCGCCGTCGCCGGACCCAGGCCCTCGAGCCGGCCGCGCACGAGCTCGACCAGGGCCTGCTCGCGCGACACCGGCTTGTCGTAACCCGCGGGCATAACAAGCACCGGTGTCGTGGCTGCATCGGGCCACAGCGCGCGGAACAGGGACAGCCGCTCGGCGGCGACCCACAGCGAAGCGCCGCTCGCGCCGAGCTTGGCGGCGCGCTTCTGCGCGGCCAGCTCGACCAGCGCGTCGCCCCAGCGCGAGTTGGCCTGCGCCTCCTGCTCGGTCACGAAGCCGAGCCAGAGCAGCGCATCGTGCAGCTCGTCGGCGCTCTCGGCGTCAGGCCAAGCCTCGGCCTTGACCCGTGCGATGGCATCGGGGTCGAGCCGGCCAAGGTCCGAGGCCTGCTCGGGGGCGAGCCAGCGGCGGGCCATGACGGCCTGGGTGCGGCGCTCCTCGATTGGCGCATCGTCGAGGAAGGCGTAAGGCCGCGCGCTCAGCACTTCGAGGGCGAGCGGCGAGGGCTGTGTGAGATCGCGGGTGACGACGCCGATGGCGCCCGATTCGATGCCCTTCAGCAGCCGCACCAGGCCGTCGAGGTCCATCGCCTCGCCGAGGCAGTCGCTGAGCGCCTGCCCGACCAGCGGATGATCGGGGACCTCACGCTCCCCGGGCAGGTTCTCGGCGCAGGCGATCTGGTCGGGGAACACCGAGCCGATCAGGTCCTCGGCGGCCATGCGCGTGAGCTGCGGCGCCACCCTCTTGCCGCCGCGGAAGCGCGGCAGGGCGAGCGAGACGCCGGCCACCCAGCGCCAGCGCGTGGCGAACATCGGCGAGTCGAGGACCGCCTGCACCAGCACGTCGCGCACCGAGTTGGAGTGAAGGTAGTGCGGCACGTCGTCGAGCGCGAAGCTGTGCGCCTCGGTGAGGGAAATGACGATGTTGTCCTCGGTGGCCGCCGCCTGGATCTCGAAGTTGAACTTGCCGCAGAAGCGCTTGCGCAGCGCCAGGCCCCAGGCGCGGTTGAGCCGGCTGCCGAACGGCGAATGCACCACCAGCTGCATGCCACCGGCTTCATCGAAGAAGCGCTCGAGCACGATGGTGTCCTGCGTCGGCAGCACACCCAGCGCCGCATGGCCGGCGCGCAGGTAGTCGACGAGCTGGCGCGCCGCGGCCGGGTCGAGAGCCAGCTGCTCGGTGAGCCGGCGCAACGTGCAATCGCCGCTGGGGTCCTGCCGCAGGCTGTCGGCGATCGCTTGGCGCAGGCGGGACACTGCGCTCGACAGCGCGTCGCTGCGGCCCGGCGCCTCGCCCAGCCAGAACGGGATGTTGGGCGCCTGTCCGTGCGCATCCTCGACGCGCACCACGCCGCGCTCGACGCGCTGGATGCGATAGCTGCGGTTGCCGAGCTGGAAGACGTCGCCGGCCATGCTTTCGACCGCGAAGTCCTCGTTCACCGAGCCGATCACGTTGTTCTCGGGCTCGAGCAGCACCTGGTAGTCGGCGTTGTCGGGGATGGTGCCGCCGGCGCTGAGAGCCGTCAGTCGTGCGCCGCGACGGCCGCGCAGCTGCCGGTTGACGGCATCATGGTGCAACAGCGCCCCGCGCCGGCCACGGCGGGTGTGGAAGCCTTCGGCCAGCATGGCGACGATGGCGTCGAAGTCCTCGCGCTTGAGATGATGGTAAGGCCAGGCGCGCCGCGCCAGGTCGTACAGCGCGTCCTCGCCCCATTCCTGTGCAGCCACTTCGGCCACGATCTGCTGCGCCAGCACGTCGAGCGGCTCGGTGGGGATCGTCAGGCGATCGAGCTCGCCCTGCCGCACGCTGGCGAGCAGCGCGGTGCATTCGACCAGCTCGTCGCGCGACAGCGGGAACAGCCGGCCCTTGGGCGTGCCCTCGACCGCGTGGCCCGAGCGCCCGACCCGTTGCAGAAAGGTTGCAATCGAACGCGGCGAGCCGAGCTGGCAGACCAGGTCGACATCGCCGATATCGATGCCGAGCTCGTTCTCCAGCCAATGCAACGCTGATCCCTCCGGCAGCCGGGCGGCGATCTCGGCCCGCAGACGCGACACCGATTGCGAGAGTTCCTCGGTGCGGCCCGGGGCCTCGCCGAGCCAGA
>JAFAKN010000606.1 GCA_019235415.1 Alphaproteobacteria bacterium | reverse complement strand
AACCGAGGCGCAGATCGAGGAGTACTGGCGGCTCGGGTGCAAGGTGCTGAACCTGCCCGGCAACGACGTCAGCACCTATCTCGACGGCCTGAAGGCGCGCGCCGGTCGCGCCCATGCGCGGCTGAAGGCGATCGGTGTTCCGGTGCCTTGAGATGGGGGCCGCCTTGAGGAGGACGGGATGCGACTGCAGGGCAAGGTGGCGCTGCTGACCGGCGCGGCGGCGGCGATCAAGGGCGAGCTGATGGGCTTCGGCGGCGCGGCGGCGCATCTCTTCGTGCGCGAGGGCGCCAAGGTGGTGCTGACCGATATCCGCGATGAGCTGGGCGAGCGCGCGGCCGCTTCCCTGTGCGCCGAGGGCCACGACGCGCGCTACCTGCACCTCGACGTGACGTCGGAGCAGAACTGGGCGCAGGTGGTCGACGCGGTGATGGCGGCACACGGACGGTTGGACATCCTGTTCAACAATGCCGGCGTCTCCTTTCCCGGCAAGCTCGAGGACATCACGGTGGAGGTCTGGGAGCGCGAGCTCGGCGTTCACGCCAAGGGCGTGTTCCTCGGCACCCGCACGGCGATCCCGGCCATGCGCAAAGGCGGTGGCGGGTCGATCATCAACACGTCGTCGGTCATGGGCATCGTCGGAAGTCCGACGTCGCCGGCCTATTCGGCCGCCAAGGGCGCCATCACGATCTTCACCAAGTCGGCGGCGTTGCAATATGCCAAGGAGAACATCCGCATCAATTCAGTGCATCCGGGCTATGCGGATACGCCGCTGACCCAGAAGCGCTTCAGCGATCCCTCCGTGCGCCAGGCGTTGGTCGATCGCACGCCGATGGGCCGGCTCGGCACCGCCGACGACATCGCCAATGGCGTGCTGTTCCTGGCGTCCGATGAATCCGCCTGGGTTACCGGCTCGGAACTGGTGATCGACGGCGGCATGACGGCGCAGTAGGCGTCACCACTTGTAGACCTTCTGCAACGTTCCGCCCATGAGCGCCGCCTTGTCGCTCTCGGACAGGCGCTTGGTATTGCGGAACGGCGCGACGCCCTGCTCGTAGCTCAGCATGCCGATCGTGCGGGTCCAGTCGGTGCCCCACATGCAGCGATCCAGCCCGAACGCATCGATGACCCGCAGCACCGGCTCCCAGATGTCGTCGTAGGGGAACGCCTGGTGCGACATCGTGCAGGCGCCGCTGACCTTCACCCTGACGTTGCGATAGCGAGCCAGCTCGAGCAGCTTGGGCAAGTCGGCCCAGACGTCGGCGGGCACCGGCTGGCGCGCCGGCTGCAGCAGGCCGAGATGGTCGATCACGATCGTGGTATCGGGGTGTTGCCGGATGTGCGGCAGGCCTTTGTCCAAAATGCCCCAGCATAGGAGATTGACCGGCAAGTCATGCCGGCCTGCAGCGGCGAAAGCGCGGTGCAGGCCGGGATGGTCGGCGTCCATCGGCAGGCCCTCGCGCATGCGGATGCGAATGCCGCGCGCGCCTGGTGTCGCCTTCCACTTCGCCACCACCCCGTCGATCGCCGGATCGGTCGCGTCGACCGGCGTCACGACGCGAAACTTGTCGGGATAGGCGTTGTAGACTTCGAGCGCGTAGCTCGGATCGTATTCGTAGGCGCTGAACGACGAGACCATGATCGCGCCGTCGACGCCGACGCTCGCCATCGCGGCGATCATCTCCTCGCCCGTGGCGGACTCGAGCCCGTGCGAGGGACCGGCCCATGGCCGGCCCGGATGATTGCGATCGAAGGGATGGACCTGGACGTCGATGATTGGCATGGACGCGTGGATTGCCTCACTCCGCCGGAGCGGGTTGCGGCTGCGCCGTCGGAAGCGGGCTCACCTCCTCGTCGTCCCACGGGCCGGGGAAGCGCCCGCGGCCGACCTTCTCGCGAGTGAAGATGTGGTAATCGACCGGCCATTCGGCGCGCGGCAGTTCATAGAACACTTCGACGCCGTTGCCGTCCGGGTCGCGCAGATAGATGCCGAGCGAGATGCCGTGATCGGCAATGTGGTCGATCTTGATGCCCTTCGACTTGACGTGCCGGTAGAGGTCCTTCAGGTCGTCGAGGCTTGCGAGCCGCCACGCCATGTGGTTGAGCCCAACCTGGCCCTTCTGCTGCAGCGGGGCGTCGTCGCCGAGCTGCATCAAGGCCACCTCGTGCGACTGCTCCTCGTCGGCCGACAT
>JAFAKN010000133.1 GCA_019235415.1 Alphaproteobacteria bacterium | reverse complement strand
TGGGCTGCTGCTCATCGATCGCTACCAGCTTCCGGTGGATCCAGAAGACTGAAACCGCGAATTGTCTTCGCGGGGACTTAGCCCACGTCGCCGCGCCCTCACTTCTGCTCCGGCAAACGGACACCGCCGGGGCCGATCAGCCCGGGGTTGGGCGTCTTGAAGCGCCAGAACGTGCCGCTGTTGGCCGCCATCACGAAGATCTCCTTGTTGTCCTGGCCGCCGAACGCGAGGTTGGTCGTCGCCAGATCGCCGCCCGGCGCCGGGATCGGGACGAACCCGACGATGAGGCCGCGCGGGTCGACCTGCATGACGCCGCCGAGCCCGCCGGTGGCGACCCAGAGATTGCCCTTGACGTCATAGTGCAGGCCGTCCGGGCAGCCGGCGCCGGGAAAGTAGGTGCCGGCCCGGACGGTCTGGAAGGTGAGGTGCAGCGGATCCGGTTTCGCCCCCGGGACGCCGATCGTCGGCCCGGCTTGAAAGTAGGCGTAGACCATCCGGCTTGCCGTGCAGTCGCCGATCGCCAGCCGGCCGTTGTCGGGGGAGACCGCGATGCCGTTGGGGAAGTGCAGGTTGTCGATCACCCGGCGCAGGATGCCGTCCTTCGAGTACTGGTACACCGCGCCCGAGGCGTCGTTCAGGCTCGGACCCACCCCGGTGGCCCACGGGTCGGTGAAGAACAGGTTGCCTTCGGCATCGAAATCGAGGTCGTTGGGGCCTTTGAACAGCTGGTTGCGGTACGTGTAGACGAGGGTTTTCAGCTCCTTGGTCTTCGGGTCGTAGGTCAGGATGCCGCGATGGCGCGTGGTGAGGTAGAGCTTGCCGTCCTTCCAGCGGGTGCCCTGCGGTTCGCAGGTCTGGCCATAGTCTTCCGGCGGGTTGCAGTTGACCACCGGCACCAGCTTGCCGTCCGGCTGGAGGTAGGAGATCCACCCGCTGCCGATCCCGACGAACCACAGATTGCCCTGCTCGTCGAACGCGCCGCCTTCGAGGAACTTGCCCTGCGGGGTGTTGCCTGCATCGGCGAACTTCTCGACCGGTCCGACCCCCTGCGGCAGCGGCGGCAGCCCCCACGGCTGGACCGGCCCCGCATTGGCGGGCGGGTTGGGCATCTGAGCGAAGACCGGGCCGCCCCCTTCACCCAAGAGTAAGCCTGCGAGCAGCGCGCCGAGGATGAGGACGCACATGCGCATGGCGTCGATCCTCCCTTAACGGATGTTGATTGGTTGTTGGTCGGCTGTGGTTGCCGCGACCGTCGGAAGCCTATGGAGCGGGCAGCCGGCCGTCACCCGGTTTCCGATCGCCAAGCCTGCTCGGCCGGCGCTCACCGGTCTTGCCGACAGCGAGGAATAGACCGCCGGGCTCCTCGGTAGTGTGAGTGTCGTTCCGATAGCGGAACTCTTCGCGGCCCACGCACGAGCCACCACTCTGCGATGTGCACCCAGACGGCTGGGCTGGGCCGCCTCGAAAGGAGACAGCCATGAATACCGGGAAGTCTTGCTTGATTGTCGGTCTCGCTCTTGCGCTTCCGCTCGCCTCTGCCTACGCGGACGACGCCAGCTACTGTGCGGCGCTCGGCGCCAGCTATCGCAAGTATGTCGGCGCCGTGCAGGCCGACGCGAGTGCCGCAACAGCCATATCCCAATGCTTGGCCGGAAACACGACAGCCGGCATTGCGGGGCTCGAGAAGGTCCTGACGAACAGCAAGGTCAACCTTCCCGCGCGCCACTAGCGATTTCGCAAACGCAGGCCGGCCTTGGGCCGGCCTGCGTGTGGCGAGGAACCGGCCCATGAGCGAAGGCATCGACGGTGCGGCCGTCCGGTCTGCGGTGAAGCCGCCTGAGAAGGCAGACCGTTTCGACCCAATGAGCATGGCGTTCCATTGGCTCACCGTTGTCCTGGTGGTCGCGCAATTCGCAACCGCGTTCGTGCTCTATTGGCTGGAACAGGATGCCGACGAGCTCATCACGGTCCATCGCTCGACTGGGTCGCTCCTCTGGGTCGTCGTGGTCGCGCGATTGGTCTGGCGCCATGGCTTTGCGCATCTGCCGGCTTTTCCGGCGACCATGCCGAGATTTCAGCAGCGCGTCGCGATGCTCAACGAATATGCCCTGTACTCTTTGCTTCTGCTGCAGCCCCTCACGGGTTTGGCCAATACGTTTTTTCAGGGGCGGTCTTTCGAGCTTGTGATTTGGCAGGTGCCGGCGCTGTTGGAGCGCAACAAGCGGTTTACGGTTTCTTCAACAAGCTTCATGAACTGGGCGCGACAGCCCTGCTCGTCCTGGTCGCGGTCCATGCGACGGCGGCCCTGTTTCACGGCTTGGTCCTGCGCGACGGCGTTCTTGCACGAATGATTCCCTGGACGGATCGTTGATTGCAGCGTGGATCGAGGCGGCCCGATTCTGATATTGTGACGTCGAGCGACCGTCCGTGTTGCCGAACCGCCGTACGCAAAAGGCGGTAGCGTCCACGTTGCCCGCCAGGCGTTCCGCAACGGCGAGGTCGCTCTCGTTCTCGTTTTCGTAAAGCGTGGTTCTGTTTCCAACATCGCGACAGCGCTGTGCGAGCTCGTGCACGTCGCTGCGGCGAGCAATCAAGGAGACACGCCATGGCACGCATCGA
>JAFAKN010000572.1 GCA_019235415.1 Alphaproteobacteria bacterium | reverse complement strand
CGGCGCGCCAGATCCCCGATGCCGACGGCAATACGGAGTTTGCCGACATGCGCGCCGCCTACGATGCGCTCGATGAGCGGACCAAGCGCGAGGTGCACGACCTCATCTGCCTGCACAGCCAGATCTTTTCCCGCGGCATCCTGGGCTTCACCGACTTCACCGATGAGGAGCGCGTCAAATGGGCGCCGGTACGCCAGCGGCTGGTGCGCCGCCATCCGACCACCGGCCGTCTGTCTCTGTATCTTGCGAGCCATGCCGGCGGCATCGAGGGCTGGCCGGTGCCCGAGGCCCGCGCCTTCCTGCGCGATCTCACCGAGCACGCTACGCAGCGCCAGTTCGTCTATGCACACGTCTGGCGGCCGTGGGATCTCGTGATGTGGGACAACCGGGTCACCATGCACCGCGCGCGCCGCTACGACCACACCGAGGTGCGCGACATGCGCCGCACAACGCTGACCAACGAGGTGTCGAGCCTGGAACAGGCGCCGTGATCTCTGTCATCCCGAGCGCAGCCCCTGCCCTGAGCGAAGTCGAAGGGAGGGATCTTTCCTGTTGCCTCAAAGGCCCCTCGCTTCGCTCGGGGTGACAGTCGATGCGCCTGCAGTTCCTCGGGTCCGGCGATGCCTTCGGCAGCGGCGGTCGGTTCAACACCTGCTTTCACCTCGAGCGCTCGGCGCACGGCAACGTGCTGATCGATTGCGGCGCGTCGTCGATGATCGCCATCCGCAAGTGGCAGGTCGACCCGAACGTGATCTCGACCATCGTGGTGACGCACCTGCATGGCGATCACTTTGGCGGTATCCCCTTCTTCCTGCTCGACGCCCAGCTGATCATCGCCAGGATGAACTCAAGCTCGAGGCGGCACACGACGGCTTGGTCGTCGAGTTCTAGCCGGGCCCCCATTCCTCCAGAACCGTCTCGGTGTCGGGATCGAGCAGCTTCTTGCTGCGCAGGACGAAGCCCTGCCGACTGAGCGGCTCCTCAGGCGCCGTGCCGTCGCCGACGCCGGGAAAAACCGGCCGGCCGTGCCGCACGCTGACGCCGCTCGCCCGCGATAGATAAAAGACGTCGTAGCCGATCGCGAGAAACAGCGCGAACACGTCGGTGCCGCCGACCACCGCCAGAGTGCCGCCGTCGATCCCAAGCTTCTCCCACGCTTCGGGAAACGATGCGGTGCCCGGATTCCACAGCACCACGTTGGCATTGTCGGGATCGGTCACGATCCGCTGCACGCGCCGCGTGATGCGCAGCCGCTTGCGCAGGGACTCCTTGGGACCGCCCTCGGCGGAGTGCCGCCCGTTGGCGACCGCCGACGCGCGGTCCACGGCACCGTGGTAGAAGCGCTGGTCCGCCGGGATCTTCAGCGGCTCGGGAAACGAGCCGTCGGACAGCGCGATCATGCCCTCGCGCGAGATGATGGCGTAACCCTCGATCCGCGGACGCTTCAGCATTCCCTCACCGTTCAGACGCCCATGGCGCCGATGACCGCGCCCTGGACAACGAGCACGCCCAGCCAATGGACGCCGTCGATCACCGTCAGCATCGGCCGGCGCTGGCCGTAGGCGTAGTTGACCGAGAGAGTGGTGATCACGAAGCCCAGCCACAGGAACAGGCCCGAGATGACGCCGTTCCTCAGCGTCACCTGGCCCGGCCCGAGATGGCCGATGGTGCCGGCCAGCACCCAGGCCATGACCAAGAGCGCCACGATCGACACGATGAACGGCGCGGGCGAGCGCTTGGCGGCGATCTGCTCCTTGGTCATGCCGATGGCGGCGAGCCACGGCTTGCTCAACGTCATGTAGTACGCCGCGCCGAAGGCGAACGCCGCGACCGCTGCAACCACGACGGCGAGATAGTTGATGCCGGCAAATGCCATCCTCGTCCCCCCTTATCCAGAGATCTCCGCGACAGCCAGATCGCCGCAGAGACGTTGCCAATGGCGCGCGATGTCTTGCGGACTTGCCGGCGAGGATCCGAGGTCGATGGCATCGCCACGTTCCCAGCTTCCGGTCGAGAAGCGGCCGCCGGCTGCGCTCACGACGACGCCGGAGGCTTGGCACGCGGCGGACGCGAGGAACGCGACGGCCGGCGCCACGAGCTCCGGCCGCAGCTCCGGCGCCTGCCGCCGCAGCACGCGCGTCGCGGCCACCGGCGATATGGCATTGACGTGGATGCCCGTCCCCTGCAGCTCCGCCGCCAATCCCACCATCAGGCCGACCTGAGCCATCTTGGCCGCCGAATAGGCGATCAAGCCCGGCACGCAGTCCGCGACCCGCATGGCGCGGCCGGAGGTCGTGAGCACGATGCGCCCATAGCCCTGCCGCTTCATGGGCGGCACGACGGCGTGCGCCAGATGGAACGCCGCATCGATGCCGATGGCGCGCATGCGATTCCAGACCGGCAGTGTCGTCTCCTCCAGCGCCGCGAACACGACCAGGCCGGCATTGTGCACCAGCACGTCGATGCGCCCGAAACGCTCGAGCGC
>JAFAKN010000483.1 GCA_019235415.1 Alphaproteobacteria bacterium | reverse complement strand
GGTCCATGCGTCCCTCCCCGATGGAATCCGAATGCGGCCGGAGTTTAGCCGCGAGCCCCGATGGGACAAGCGGTCAGCAGCCGGATCGCGGTTCCGACCGCCGCGACGCGGAATGGCGTTACGTTGGAACGGTTCAACGTCAGATGGTTAGGTGAGCCTTCGCTGGGGGCGCGCGACTTCAGTCGCGCGTCTTTGTCGATGCCACGGAAGATCGCGCCACTGGAGTGGCGCGCCCCCAGCGCGGCGCTTCTCAAGGTGAGGTTTGCAAGGTTGTGATTCAGCCTGAAGCAATCACGGTCTAATTCTTCCGCCCGTTCCACCGCGAGACGATCGCGTTCTTGTGGCGCAGGGTCAGATAGCGGTTGGGATGCTCGCGCGTGGCCGCAAAGTAGGCGGCGAAGCCGATGCTGCTGTTGACCGTGATGGCCAGCACCTGCTCGACGGCTCGGCCAGCTTCGTCCCAAAGCTCCACGACATATACCAACTCGTCCCGCTCGTCCGCCCGCCGGCGGCTGAGGTCGTCGAGGCGATCCGCATCGTCGTCGTCCCCGGCGGCCAAGCGCAGGGCGGGCGGCGCTACGAAAGCAGCCCTCGGCGCTCTCGCGGGCATGACGACCTTCATGGCTGCCGTGTTTACTGCCTGCGCTTGCCGGTGCAACGACAGACTCAGTACGCAACCGTACGCCTGGCCGAATTGGCGTCCGACCGCCTCGCCGAACCAAGCAGCAACTTGGCGCGCGCCTCGCCGTTGCCGTCGAGCCACTGGCCTTTCCGTTGGCCTCCCCACTGGCTTGCGAGGTGCGATGCCGGAGCCGGCCATCAATCGCGACATCATCGTCGTCGGCGCGTCGGCAGGTGGGTTGGAGGCGTTGCGCGTGCTGCTCGCCGGATTGCCGCCGGACCTGCCGGCCGCGCTGTTCGTCGTGGTGCACGTGGGAAAGGTCAGCCATCTCGCGTCGGTGCTCGATCGGGAAAGCGTGCTGCCCGTGACGCGGGCGTGCAACGGCGAGGCGTTCACCAACGCGCACGTCTACGTGGCCCCGCCCGGCAAGCACCTGATGCTGCACGACGACCACATCCTGCTGCGCCGCGGCCCGCGCGAGAACCTCGCCCGCCCTGCCATCGACCCGCTGTTCCGGTCGGCCGCCGCCAGCTTCGCAACCCGCACCATCGGCGTTATCCTTTCGGGTGCCCTGTCCGACGGCACGGCCGGCCTGCGCGCCATTGCGCGCTGCGGTGGCGTGACCGTCGTGCAGCAGCCGCAAGATGCGCTGGTGCCGGAGATGCCTGGCAATGCCCTGCGTTACGTCGACGTCGACTACGTCGCGCCGGCGGCGGAGATGGCGGCGCTGCTCGACGCGCTCTGCCGGCGAAAACCCGACCTCGCACCGGACATCCCGCTCGATATACGGCTGGAAGCGGCGATCGCCGCCCAGGAGCTCGCGGACATGAAAGTCGACGATACGCTCGGCAGGATTTCGCGCTTCACCTGTCCCGAATGCCATGGCGCGCTCTGGGAAATCGAGGATGGCGACATGCTGCGCTACCGCTGTCATGTCGGCCACGCCTTCTCGGCCGAGACCGTGCTCGCCGCGCAGACCGACGAGATCGATCGCCTGCTCGGCACCCTGCAGCGCTCGCACCAGGAACGGGCAGCGCTCGCCCGCCGCATGGCCGACAAAGGCCGGGCAGAGGGCCGCAGCCAACTCGCGAGCGAGTTCGAGAAGCGGGCGCGCGAGTACGACGAGGATGCCGAGCTGGTCAAAAGCCTGATGCGCAATGGCGACCTCGGCGCCGGCGTGGTAACAAAGAGCAGCATCAGGAGCCTGTCGCCGGATGAAGAGGAAGAACGGCAAAGGGGATGACGAGGGCGAGGCGCAGCGACGCCGCCCTGGCCAGATCCCCGTTGTCGGCATCGGCGCGTCGGCCGGCGGCATCAGCGCCCTGGAAGCCCTGGTGCCGCTGTTCAAGGCCGACGGCGGCATTGCCTACGTCGTCGTCCAACACCTCGATCCGAGCCACGAAAGCACGCTGACCTCGATGCTCGACCGGGCGACCGAGATGCCGGTGGTCGACGCCGCGGACGGCCTGCGTATCGAGGCGGATCGAATCTACATCATCCCGCGCAACACCACGCTCACCATCTCGGACGACCATCTGCATCTCGGCCCGGCCGGCGAGATGCGCGGTCCGCGTACGCCGATCGACTCGTTCTTCCTGTCGCTCGCCGCGGCCAAGGGCGAGAACGCCGCCTGCGTCATCCTGTCGGGAACCGGCAGCGACGGCACTCTCGGCCTGCGCGCCATCAAGGAGAATGGCGGGCTCACCATGGCGCAGGAGGGCGCCGAGTACGACGGCATGATGCGCAGTGCGGTGCGCACCGGCATGGTCGACTTCGTGCTGCCGCTGGAGAAGATTCCGGGCAAGCTGTTCGACTACTTCCATCACCTGGTCGAGATCGACGGCCGCAAGGGTCCCGACGGCGTGCGCCAGGAGGCGGCCGACCACCTGGCGCAGATCTGCACCCTCCTGCGCATGCGCACCGGCCACGACTTCTCGGGCTACAAGGACAAGACCGTGGCACGCCGCGTGCAGCGGCGCATGCAGGTCCTGCAGATCGACGAGGTGCCCGACTTCATCGAGCGCCTGCGCAAGGACCCGCAGGAGGTCGACGCGCTCCTGCAGGACTTGCTGATCGGCGTCACCAACTTCTTCCGGGACCCGGCCGCCTTCGAGGCGCTGGAGCGCGAGGTGATCCCCAAGCTGTTCGAGGGCAAGGGACCGG
>JAFAKN010000412.1 GCA_019235415.1 Alphaproteobacteria bacterium | reverse complement strand
CGCTTCGCGCCGCGCTTCCTCGAGAACGTCAAGCGCTTCCACGGTGCGCGCAAGCGCTTCGTGTTCCATGCCGGCATGGGCCACCTGCCGACCGACGTCGCGCCCGACGTGCGCTGCCGCAGCTACACGATCGAAGCCGATGCGCGCATCGATGAGGCCTCGACCGAAGGCGTGCTGGTCGCGCACGGCGACATGACCTCGGGCTACGCGCTCTACGTCAAGGACGGCCGTCTGATCTACGACATGAACATCGGCGGCGAGCATCACCTCATCGTGTCGGACCGTCCTGTGCCGGCGGGCAACCGGCGGCTGGCCCTGCGCATGCGCCGCCGTGACGACATGAATGTGGCGACACTCCTGATCGACGGCCAGCCGTGCGGCGGGTTCGAGACCCGGCTGGGCTTCGTGACCTTCATCTCCTGGTCCGGCCTCGACATCGGCCGCGACCGTTCGAGCCCGGTGTCGCACTACGAGACGCCGTTCGCCTTCACCGGCAAGCTGCGCAAGGTCACGGTGCTGATGGACGACGACCAGGCGCTCGACACCAAGGCGGCGGCAACGGCGGCGCTGGCAAACGAATGACCGCGGTGGTGCAGCGTCGCGAGCAACGCCCTGGGGTCGACAGCGGCTACGCCTGGCGGCTGGCCTTTCTCTCGATGTTCTGCATCGGGCTGGGCGGCGGGGCGATCTACCTGCCGGTGGTCGGCCTGAAGGAGATCGCCGCGGAGTTCGGCGACAAGCGCAGCGTGCCCTCGCTCGCCTACCTGCTCGGCTTCTTCTCCATGGGCGTGGGCGGCGTGGTGATGGGCTGGCTGGCCGACCGCACCAGCCCGCGCGTGCCGCTGCTGATCGCCGGCGTCTCGATCTTCGCCGGCGGCTGGCTGACGAGCAGCGGCGGCGAGCTCGCGCTCTATGCCGGCTACGCCATCCCGCTCGGCCTGCTCGGCAATGGGGCCACCTTCACGCCGGCCATGAACAACATCCAGGGCTGGTTCGAACGCCGGCGCAGCACGGCCGTCTCGATCATCTCGGCAGGTCCGGCCGTCTCGGGCTTCATCTGGCCCCAGGTCTATCGCTGGCTGCTGCCCGACGTCGGCTGGCGCGAGTCGCTCGTCATCTACGGCATGCTCGCAGGCACGCTCCTGTTCCTCTCGGCCTTCTATGTGCGTCCCGCGCCGATCGCACGCCCTCATGGGCGGCGGCCACCCGAGGATCTTTCGGTCCTGCCGATCTCGTCGAAGCTGCTCATGACGCTGCTGTCGGCGGCCGGCTTCTGCTGCTGCGTCGCCATGGCCATACCGTTCGTGCACATGGTCGCGTTCTGCGGCGACCTGGGCTTTGCCGCCGCCCGCGGTTCGGAGGCGTTGTCGTTGATCCTGATGACGGCGGTCGCCTCGGTGTTCGCCATGGGACGGCTCAGCGACTACATCGGCCCGCTGCGCGTCAGCATCTTGTGCGCGCTGATCCAGATCGCCTCGCTGCTGGGCTTCGTGTTCGTCCAGACCTTGTCAGGCCTCTATACGCTGTCGGTCATCCACGGCATTCCCTACATCGCCATCGTCCAGGGCTATGCCCTGATCCTGCGCCAGCTCTACGGACGGGCCATCGCCGGCTGGCGGCTGGGCGTGGTGATGCTGTTCGCGATGGCCGGCATGGCGGTCGGCGGTTGGTTGGGCGGCGCCATCTTCGACGCCACGCTTTCCTACCGCTCGGCCTTCCAGGCGGCGCTCGCCTTCAATCTCCTGAACCTGATGCTGCTGGGCAGCCTCTACTTCATCCAGCGCCGTCGCTCGGCTCGCTTCGCTCGAGGTTGATGTGCTCCGGGATGGTCGCGGCGCGCCATCTCGCCACCTCAGGTCACGATCGGCTCATCCCCTGCAGGTGAACAAGGCTCACGCGCCGTCGCCATCTTCTCCTTTGCCGCCTGCGCGGCTCGTTCGCATTGTCGAAGTGACGCGAACTGTGGAGGAGCCGTTGGAAACACGAGATAGGACCGTGACTGTCGGGCTGGCCTACCTGGCGCCGATGACCGCCCGTCCTTACAACTACATGTTCGAGCCGCCGCCCGGGACAGCGTGGCAGAACTGCGAGTATCGCTTGCATCGCGTTGCGGTTGCCGACGCACGAGCGATCGGGTCGCGCCCGGATGTCGATGTCGAGGGCTTCGAGCTGTGCGCGGCGCCCAGCTCGGTAACGGACTTCCGGGACGAAGGCGCGATCAGGCGCCAGTACTACGGCGAGGCGGCCGAGCTCGCGAAGCACGTGACGGGAGCCGACCATGCCTACGTCTTCGATCACCAGGTTCGACAGCGAGAGGCTGGACGTCCGGCCCTGACCTTCGGACGAACAGGCGACGGTTCGCGTCCGGGCGCTGCCGGACGCATCCACAACGACTACACCGAAGCTTCGGGGCACAGGCCATTTGGGCTCGTGGACATGGACGATGCGGTGCGTGCCGGCACCCGGCGCTTCGCCATCGTAAACGTCTGGCGCTCCATCGCCGGCAAGGTGCTCGATACGCCGCTCGCTTTGTGCGACGCCCGCACTGTCCCTCCGGACGACCTCGTCGCCGCCGACCTCGTGTATGCCAATCGCAAGGGCGAGCTGTACCTGATGCGGCATTCGCCGCGCCACCGTTGGGTCTACTTCCCGGAGATGGACATCGAGGAGGCATTGGTCTTCAAGCAGTACGACTCGCTCGTGAACGGTGTCGCTCGCTTCACGCCGCACACCGCCTTCGATCTCCCCCACGTTCCGCTCGATGCACCGCTCCGGCAAAGCATCGAGATCCGCTGCCTGGTTACCTACAACTGAAGGATCTGCAGAAGGTGTCGTCGGCGCTTGCCTCCCAACTGTTGCCCGAGACGGGGCGCCGGCTCCCGACGGACGATATCCTCGCCCGGGTGCCGTGATGGCCGTTCGCATCGAGCGTCGGGGGCGCGTGCTGACCGTTATCCTGTCGCGCGTGGAGGTGCGCAACGCCGTCGACCCCGAGCATGCCGATGCGCTCTGCCAGGCGTTCACGATGTTCGACGCCGACGAGTCGGCGGATGTCGCCGTCTTGTGGGGCGAAGGCGGTGCATTTTGTGCCGGAGCGGATCTCAAGTCTCTGGCCGCGCGCGGCATCGCCACGCCCGACAATGCGAGTACGCATCGGTCGTTGGACTTTCCGACCGACGGTGCAACGCCGCCGCGCGGCCCCATGGGGCCTTCGCGACTGATGCTCGGCAAGCCGGTGATCGCCGCGATCGAGGGGCCTGCCGTTGCCGGTGGCATGGAGCTCGCGATCTGGGCTGATTGCCGCGTCATGGCGGAAGGCTCCTACATGGGCATCTATAACAGGCGATGGGGCGTTCCCCTGTCCGATGGCGGGACGGTGCGGCTGCCGCGACTGGTCGGCGAAGGGCGGGCGCTCGAGATCATCATGACCGGCCGCAAGGTCGACGCCCACGAATGCCACCGCATAGGCTTGTGCGAGAGGGTCGTGCCGGCTGGAGAGGCCCGAGCCGCCGCTGAAGAGCTCGCGCAGGAGATCGCGCGGTTCCCTCAGGGCGCCGTACGGGCCGATCGGCGCTCCGTCTACCTGCAAGGCGGCATGCCGGAACGGTCAGCCCTGGAGAAGGAATGGCTCAATTGCGCCGGAGTGTTCAGGGCAGAGGGCGCGACCGGCGCCGTACGCTTCGCAAGCGGCGCCGGTCGCCATGGCGACTTCGGCAAGCCCGCGGCCTCATAGGAAGCGCGCCGCTCTGCGGCCAGCGTCGTCGCGCTTGCCTGTTCCTCGGTAAGTCGTGGAATCTCCTCCCGGCAGCCTGTCGCAGAGGATTTCGATGCCGTTTCGTCTTCCGCCGCTTCCCGCGCTTCGTCTTTTCGAAGCGGCCGGAAGGCTCGGCAGTTTCAAGGCCGCAGCCGCCGAGCTGAACGTCACGCCGAGCGCGGTAAGCCATGCGATCGTCGGCCTCGAGCAGGCGCTCGGCACCGAGCTCTTCGTTCGCGGGCCGCGTGGCCTTTCGCTCACGGCCGCCGGCGCCGACTATCTGACCTATGTCAGCGAGGCACTGTCGCTAATCGCGATCGGCACCCAGCGATTGCCGAATCGGCGATCGACACGCTCGATCGCAGTGAGCTGCGCGCCGACCTTTGCGTCGCGATGGTTGATGCCGCGCCTGCCGGCCTTCATCGAGCGGTGGCCCAAGGTCACCGTGACCGTCGACACGTCGCGAGGTCAGGTCGGCTTCCCGGTCGACCAGTTCGATTTCGCGATCCGGATGAGTCGCGCGCCTGTCGCGGGGCTCGCCTGGGTGAAGCTGCTGGGCGAGCAGCTGGTCCCGGTGTGCAGCCGATCCTATCGCAGCCGGCTGATCGACGGTCAGGGCAACGTCGATCTTCGTCGTGCGCGGCTGATCCACGTCACGAGCGCAAGCGAAGGTTGGCAAGCCTGGCTCGAGGCCAGGGCCATCGACGATGTCGACGTCAAGGCCGGCATTCGCCTCGATACGCTGGAGCTTGCCTTCGCGGCCGCCACGCTCGGTCTCGGCGTCGCCCTCGGGCGCCGTCCGATGGTGGATCGCGATCTGCAGGATGGCAGTCTGGTCGAGCTCTACAGCGAGCCTCTCGTCGCCGAGACTGCCTATTGGCTGGTGAGCTCGGAGAATGCCGACCGGCGGCCGGACCTGCGCGACTTCAAGCGCTGGCTGATTGCCGAAGCGCAGGCCATCGGAGATGAACGCGCCGAGTGAGGGATGCTCATGCACCGTCGCCTACTTCTCTTTTGATGCCGCTCCTAGTCGCCCGCATTGTCCTGCCCGGATTGGAGGGCAAAGGCGATGCAAGTGGCGGACGGCTCCGGCGTGCAGGCTCGCAACGGCAAGGCAACCATCGTCATCATCGCGGCGGCACTCATCATCAGTGCGGCAATGGGCGCCCGTCAGACCTTCGGTCTGTTCCTCGATTCCTTTGCAGTGGATCGCGGCATCCCGGTTGCCGTCTTTGCCCTGGCGATCGCTCTGCACAATCTGGTGTGGGGCCTGGCACAGCCCCTGGCAGGCGCCGCCGCCGACCGATGCGGCGCGGCTCCGGTGGTCGCCGTCGGAGCCTTGAGCTATGCGGCAGGCTTGACGATCGCCGCGGTTACCCACTCCGAAGTCACGCTGGTGCTCGGCATGGGATTGCTGGTCGGCCTGGGCATGAGTTGCACGACCTTCGGCGTCGTGCTGACCGCGGTCGGCCGGTCGGCCTCTCCCGAAAAGCGCAGCCTGGCCATGGGACTGGCGAGCGCCGGAGGCTCCTTGGGGCAGGTCGCCCTCGTGCCGCTGACGCAGCTGGGCGCCGAGGCCTGGGGGCCGACGATGTCGCTTTGCATGCTTGCCGCATTGCTGGCCGCGGCGGCGCCGCTCGGCGTGCTGCTCGATCGCCGGTCTCCTGCCGTCGCACCGGCCAACGAGTTGCGGACGCCCGGCCTCGGCGAGATCCTCTCGCAGGCGGTGCGGCATCCGGGTTATCGCTTGCTCACCATCGGCTTCTTCACCTGCGGCTTTCAACTCGCCTTCATCGGCACCTACCTGCCAGGCTACCTGACCCTTTGCCACATGCCGGTCGGACTGGGGGCGACTGCGCTCTCGCTGATCGGCTTCTTCAACATGATCGGCAGCTGGGGGTGCGGCTGGCTGGGCGGTCGCTTTCGTCAGCAGCACGTGCTCGGCTGGCTGTACCTGATCCGTGGCGTCGCCATCGCAGCGTTCTTCATGCTGCCGAAGAGCGAGATGTCGGTCGTGACGTTCGCCGCGGTCATGGGGCTGACATGGCTGGGGACAGTGCCGCTGACCAGCGGCTGGGTCGCCAAGGTGTTCGGCACGCGCCATCTCGGGACCTTGTTCGGCGTGTGCTTCTTCAGCCATCAGATCGGGTCGTTCCTCGGCGCCTGGCTCGGGGGCTTCCTGTTCGAGATCACCGGATCCTATTCCTTGATTTGGGCACTGACGGCCGCAGCGGGGGCGATGGCGGCCCTGCTGCACTTTCCGATCAAGGACAAGCCGGCTCAAGGCCTGGTAGGCATCTCGGGCGCGAGCGTCGCATAGGCGTCCGAGACGTTCCGCGTCGTGGCGGAGGATGGGCGAGCGGCAAGACGACAAGCCCATCCGGATGATAAGCATGCTCCATGAGCAACGACCTCTGGAAGCTGACCGCCGTGCAGGCCGTGACGCTGCTGAAGAAGCAGGAGATTACGCCGCTCGACCTGATCGAAGCCTCGGCCCATCGCGTTGCCGAGGTCGAGCCCGCCGTCAATGCATTGCCGACGCTCTGCCTCGATCGCGCCCGCGACCACGCCAAGCGCATCATGGTGGGCGGCGCAGCCTGCGAAGCCTCCGGCGAAGCAGGATGGCTCGCCGGGCTGCCGGTCTCGATCAAGGACCTCACGGATGTCGCCGGCTTACGCACGACCTACGGTTCGCCGTTGTTCGCCAACCATGTGCCGACCAAGTCGCACCCTCTGGTCGAGCGCATCGAGCGCAAGGGCGGCATCGTCGTGGCCAAGTCGAACACGCCGGAGTTCGGCGCCGGCGGCAGCACGTTCAACGAAGTCTTAGGGCGCACGCGCAATCCCTGGAACACGTCGCTCACCTGCGGCGGCTCGACCGGCGGCGGCGCGGTATCGGTAGCGACTGGCGAAGTCTGGCTGGCGCAGGGTACGGATCACGGCGGCTCGCTGCGCGGACCGGGCACCTTCTGCTCGGTCGTCGGGCTGCGGCCGTCACCCGGACGCGTGACCCGCGGCACGGTGAGCAATCTTTGGTCGCAGCTCTCGGTCCAGGGTCCGATGGCACGGACCGTCGCCGACCTCGCGCTGTTCCTCGACACCATGGCCGGCCACTGCCCGCGCGATCCCATGACGTTCGACGCGCCCGCGATGTCCTTCAGCGAGGCCTTGGCGCGGCCAGCGGCGCCAAGGCGAGTGGCGTTCACAGCCGACTACAACGGCCGGCTGCCGATCGACCGCGAGGTCCGCGACATCTGCACGAAGATGGCGGTCCGTTTCGCGGAGCTGGGCTGCCTCGTCGAGGAAGCCTCGCCCGACATCGGCAACATCGACGAGGCCTTCCTCAACCTGCGCAGCCAGCACTTCGTGGTCGACCGCGAGCTGCAGCTCAAGGAGCACCGCGACAAGCTGAAAGCCGACATCGTGTGGAACACCGAGCGCGGCCTCAACCAGACACCGTCGGCCATCGCCTGGGCCGAGCGCGAACGCGCTGCTTTCTACCGTCGCATGATCGAGTTCTTCGAAACCTACGATCTCCTGGTCACGCCGGGTTCTCTCACTCCGGCCTTCGACGTCAACCTGCGCCATGCCGAGACGATCGGCGGCAAGAAGCTCGAGACCTACATCTCGGGCTCGACCTTGACCGCGGCCATCACCATGACCGCCTGCCCGGCCATGGCCGTGCCCTGTGGGTTTGATCAATACGGCCGTCCGGTCGGCCTGCAGCTGGTCGGCAAGCCGCGCGGCGAGGCGGCGCTGCTGCAGGCGGCGTCGCTCTACGAGAATCTGCTCGGCCTGCACAGGCTGCTGCCCATCGACCCCAAGCCAGGCACCGTGCCACCCTCCACCCCGTAACGGAGGGGGAAAGCCTCAACGTGTGTCATCCCGAGCGAAGCGAGGGACCTTTAAGGCAACACGAAAGGTCCCTCGCTCCGCTCGGGATGACAGATATGGCTTGCCCCCTCCGCCTCCGTGCTGCGGTCGATGGAGACGCAACAAAAGCGGCAGCCGATCGATTGGGTGTTCTGCTACACTTACAACGCCCTGATTCCACATTCGGTGCGATGAAATCCATCGAGGCGTTCTGGACCAAGGTGATGCCGCGCCTCAGGTAACCGGTGGAGGTTCCCAGATGTTGAGCGACCAAGAGCTTGCCAATCTCGTCCGCGCGCCGCTGGCGACGGATGCGACGCCGGTGCCGACGCAGCTCGTCTCCAGCGACGAGTACCTGCCGATTGCGCAGACCGAGCGCCAGAAGCAGGTCGAAGCGCGCATGAACGCGCTGGGCGACGAATGGGGGCGACGCAACGGCCTCTCGCGCCGCCGCTTCTTCCAGACGGCGGCCGGGATGGCGACCGCCTTCGTCGCCATGAACGACGTCTACGGCCCGCTGTTCGGCGCGACGCCGGCCGAGGCCAAGAGCGTCGATCTCGCGCAGGCGCGCGCCGAGGGCCTGAAAGACCAGTTCATCATGGATGTGCACACGCACTTCCTGCGCGACGACACCCGGCTGGTCGGCTTCGCGAAGATGCGCGAGGCGGTCGGCAAGGCGGGCTGGAACCCCGAGCTGGTGGGCAAGCCGCAAACGGTCGACGACCTAAAATACCCGAACTGGTTCAAGGAGATCTATCTCGACAGCGACACCAAGGTGGCGCTGATCAGCGGCTCGCCGTCGGAGGAGCCGCGCGACTGGTTCCTGACCAACGACATGAAGCGCGACGCGCGCACCAAGGTGAACGACTGGGCGGGCTCGCGCCGCTGCCTCTCGCACGCGGTCTTCGCGCCCGGCTATCCCGGCTGGATGGACGAGGTCGATCGCGCCATCGAGGTGGACAAGCCCGATTCGTGGAAGGGCTACACGGTCGGCGACAACACCAACAAGCAGCTCGCCCATCATCCCTGGCGCATGGACGACGAAAAGCTGGTCTATCCTTTCTACGAGAAGATCGTGAAGGCGGGCTACGACATCGTCTGCGTGCACAAGGGACTCTTCGCGCCGTCGGTGGCGCAGCAGTTCCCCAACCTCACCGCCTACGCGGGCGTCGACGACGTCGGCAAGGCGGCCAAGGACTGGCCCAACATCCGGTTCGTGATCTACCACTCGGCCTACCGCTGGGTCGGCGGCAGGCCGGAGGACGCCTGGGCGCAGTTCGAGCAGACTGGCCGGCTGGAATGGACCAGCGATCTCGCCGACATTCCGGCCAAGTACGGCGTCACCAACGTCTACGGCGACTTGGGTCAGCTGTTCGCCATGACCGCCGTCGCCGAGCCGCGACTCGCCGCGGCGCTGATGGGCATGCTGGTCAAGGGGCTGGGCTCCGACCACGTCGTCTGGGGCACCGATGCGCTGTGGACCGGATCGCCGCAATGGCAGATCGAGGGGCTGCGCCGGCTGGAGATCCCCGAGGAGATGCAGAAGAAGTACGGCTATGCGCCGCTCGGGCCGGCCGACGGTCCGCTGAAGCGCGCCATCTTCGGCGAGAACTCGGCCAAGATGTACCGCTACGAGGTGAAGAAGGCGGCGTGGCGCGACGACCGCTTCGCCGCCCTCAAGGCCGACTACGAGCGCGCCGGCCGCGCGCCGTCCAACCTACGCTACGGCTACGTGGTCCCTGGCTGACAAGGGTGGCTGACGAGGGCGGCTGACAGGGGCGGCTGACAGGGGGGCGCTTCGGCGTCAAACTTGCTTTCGGTTGGGGGACCGAAAGGGGGAACAATGCGCCGTTCAATCGTCGGCACGCGCCGCCACCTGTTCCAGGCGGGCGCCGCCGCTTCACTGGTTGCTTTTGCACCTTGCGTGCTGCGCGCCGAACCGAAGATCGCCCCACCCAACATCATCAAGGCGGGCGCCTTGGTGATGTCGATCAACCCGACCCTGCCGCCGTTGCAGTACGTCGACGACAAGGGCGAGCTCAAGGGCATGCGGGTCGAGCTCGCCAACGAATGCTGCAAGAAGCTCGGGCTGGCGCCCGAGTACATCCGCACCGAGTTCGCCACCATGATCCCGGGCCTCGCCGCCAAGCGCTGGGACATGATCAACACCGGCATCTTCTGGACCGAGGAGCGGTCCAAGCTGATGTACATGATCCCCTACGAGCAGGCGGCGATCTCCTTCCTGGCGGTCACGGGCAACCCGCTGGGTCTCAAGACGATCGACGACCTCGCCGGCCGCAAGGTCTCGGTCGAGCTGGGCGGCATCGAGGAGCGGCGCACCCGCGAGGTCAACGACATCGTGACCAAGAAGGGCCTGAAGCCGCTCACCGTCATGACCTTCAACAACTTCGCCGAAGCCTTCCAGGCGCTGCGCGCCGGCCAGTCGGACGCCGCGACCTGCATCGACGCCACGGCGATGTTCATGCAGCAACGCGGCGACTTCACCCGGGCGATCAGCGGCGTCTTCCCGCAAACCGCCTGCTTCGCGGTCGCCAACAAGCCGCTGGCCGACGCCGTCGTCGGCGCGCTGAACGAGCTCAAGAAGGACGGCACCTACGCCAAGCTCTTGGACCAGTACGGCGTGCTCAAGATCGACGAGCCGCAGTTCGCGATCAAAGGCCCGGGTCCGGGCTGAGCGTTGCTCGCTGGGGGCGCGCCACTCCAGTGGCGCGTTCATCCTCTTCCGGACCGCGGCGTCCCGCCCGCTCATGATGCGGGCGGGACGCCCGCGGTCCGCATTGACAAGACGCGCCACTGGAGTGGCGCGACCCCAGCGGGCGGATCGAGAATGAAAGTCTGGAACTGGGAAGGCTTCTGGAGCTACTTCACCAATCTCTATCTGCTGGAAGGCGCGCTATGGACCATCGGGCTCACCATCAGCACGCTGATCTTCGGCGGCCTGCTCGGGCTGTTGCTGGCGCTGATGCGCCTTTCCAGGCACAAG
>JAFAKN010000305.1 GCA_019235415.1 Alphaproteobacteria bacterium | reverse complement strand
CGCCGTCGTCGTCTGCGGCGCTTTGATGTGCCATTCGCCGTACGGGCCATATGCGGCGGCGGCATGGAGATAGATGCCGAGGAACATCATCGCCGCGCGCAGGGCGTCGAGGGCGTGATAGCGCGATGCGACAGGCTGCATGCCGGCACCATGTCATCCCGAGCAGGGCGAGGGATCCTTAGGGTAACAGGAAGGATCCCTCGCTGCGCTCGGGATGACAGCAGGCCCTCTCCTGTTCTCCTGGACAAAGACGTTAGCGCATACTACCTTGTTACGCAAGGTACCATGTTATAGAGGATAGAGAGGGGGCCAGTCGCCGGTGTCCGAGTCGCTGCAAGTCCAACTGCGCAAAGGCGTTCTCGACATGTGCGTGCTCGCCTTGCTGTCGCGCAGCGATGGCTATGCCTACGACATCGCGAGCCGGCTGGCCGAGCTCATAGGCATGGGTGAAGGCACGATCTATCCCCTGATGCGACGCATGCAGGCCGACGGGCTGGTCAAGACCTACCTCGAGGAATCGAGCAGCGGCCCGCCGCGCAAGTACTATCAGCTCACCCGAGCCGGCCACGCCGCGCTGACCGAGCAGAAGGCCGAATGGAACGGCTTCGTCGCCGCCGTGGCGAGGGTCCTGTCGGACGACAAGCAGGGCGCGACCTTCAACAAAGCCGCTGGAGGAATGAGATGACCAAAGGGCAATTCCTCGACACCTTGCGCCGCCGCCTGGCGGGCCTGCCGCCGGAGGAGATCGACGAGCTGGTCGGCGACTACGCCACCCACTTCGCGGAAGGCACGGCGGCCGGCCGCAGCGAGGCCGAGATCGCCGCCGCCCTCGGCGATCCCATGCGGCTCGCCCGCGAGCTGCGCGCCGAAGCGGGCTTCCGCCGCTGGGAGGAGGCGCGCACGCCGGCCAACTTCTTCGCCGTGCTGTTCGCCTTGCTGGCCCTGATCGCGGTCGACTTCATGTTCCTGCTGCCGCTGTTGGGCGGACTGGCGGTGCTCGCCTTCGTCGCCGGCCTCGCGCTGCTCGGACTGTGCATAGCGGGCGTGGTCCTGACGCTGAACCTGTTCCGCTTCGACCATGGCCTCAGCCTCCACTACCTGTCGCGCATCCTGAGCGGCATCGGTTTGCTCGGATTGGGCATCGGCGGCGGCGCGCTGCTGGCGTTGGCGGTCGACTACGTGGTGCGCCTGCTCGGCAAGTTCGCCCGCCTGCACTACGCGCTGCTCAACAGGGCGGACGCAGCAACCTCATAGGAGTCTCGCATGTCCAGAACGCTGGGCCGGATTGCCTTCTTCGGCTTGGGCATCGGCTTCGTCTCCCTCGCGCTCGCCTATACGCTCGGCGGCCGCGACTCCTACCGCATGTTCGATCACCACGACCTGTTCGCGTGGCACGGCTGCGGCGGCGAAGCAACCGGATCGGGCGAACGCCGCCTGACCTGGAATGGCGGCGATACGATCGACATCGCGGTTCCCGCGCGCGTGCGCTTTCGCGGCGGCGAGGGCAACGAGATCCTGTTGCGCGGCGCTCCCGACCTGATCGGCCATGTCGAGCTGCGCGGCAGCCGGCTGTTCCTCGACTGCCGGTCGGGCACGCGCGCCGTCGAGATCACCCTGCCCGGCCGGGCATTCCGGCGGATCAACCTCTCGGGGTGGGCGCAGCTCGACATGGAGAACCTCGATCAACCCGAGCTCGCGATCAATATCAGCGGCAGCGGCAACCTGCGCGGCCAGGGCTCCGTCGATCGGCTGACCCTCCACGTCTCGGGCTCGGGTGATGCGAAGCTGGGCGACCTCGCGGTGAAGCAGCTCGCGGTGAAAATCTCAGGCAGCGGCAATGTCGAGGCCGCCCCCAAGGACGAGGCGGACGTCAAGATCTCGGGCTCGGGCAGCGTTCGCCTGCTGACGCGGCCGGCGCACCTGCGCAGCCATGTCTCGGGATCGGGCCGCATCACGCAGGTCGCCGAAGCAACCGATACGAAGAAGTAGATCGCGATGCGTGTTCTCGCCGCCGCGCTCGTCTTCCTGCTGGCCACATCGGGCTATGCACGTGCCGACGGGCCGCCGTTCCACGTCGGCGTCACGCGCGTCACGGTGCAGGATGCCGCGCCGTTCGAGGCGCTGATTGCCTATCCGACAGGGGCGAGCGAGGTTCCGACGCCGGCCGGCCCCTTCACGATCGCGGCCACCCGCGATGCACCGATCGCCACCGGAGCACGCTTCCCGATCGTATTGTTCTCCCATGGCGGCAACGGCAAAAGCGAAGCCGGGCCCCTCGTCCATCAGGCTCTCATCACCTCTTTGACGCGTCGCGGCTTCATCGTGATTGCGCCATTCCATCCCGCGACCAGCCGCCCGCTGGAGGACCGGCCGCGGCAGAACCACGAGGCGCTCGAGCTGGTGCTCAACGATCCGCGCTTTGCTGCGCATGCCGACCAAGCCCGTCTGGGCATGATCGGATTTTCCTACGGCGGCGCCCTCACGCTGATCGCCGCGGGCGGCATTCCCAGCCTCGCCCACCTCGCGGCTTACTGCACCGATCGCACCGACGATCCGAGAGGGTGCGGCGGGGCGCCGAAGAACGGCGCGCGGGTCCCGGTCTACGGCAAGTCGGCGGACGTCCTTCCGTTGAAGGCGATTGTGCTGCTCGAGCCTTTCGGCGCGCTGTTCGATCGGGAAGGGCTGCAATCGGTCAAACTGCCGGTTCTGCTCTATCGGGCCGAGCAAAGCGATCTCGGCGCCGAAGGCAACATCTTCGCCCTCGCTGCTGCCCTGCCGCGACCGCCGCAGATGAAAGCGACGCCAGGCGGCCATTTCGTATTCGTCGATCCCTGTCCGTCCGTGGTCGAGGAAGAAGCGCCGGTAGTGTGCAAGGACGCTGCCGGGGTGGATCGAGCCACCTTTCACAAGCGGCTCGAAGCGGATGTCGCGACCTTTCTCGAGCGGACGCTGTAGCGCGCCCGCCTATCGCGCGCCATTCAGCACCCGCCACACCTTCTCTGGCGTCACCGGCATGTCGATGTGGGTGACGCCGAACTCCGACAGCGCATCGACGATGGCGTTCATCACCGAGGGCAGCGCGCCGGCGCAGCCGGCCTCGCCGCAGCCTTTGACGCCCAGCCGATTGGTCTTGCACGGCACCGAATGGTGCTCGATCGCAAAGCCCGGCGCATCGCTGGCACGCGGCAGGGCGTAGTCCATGTAGGAGCCGGCGATCGGCTGGCCCTGCGGATCGTAGACCGTGCGCTCCATCAGCGCCTGGCCGATGCCCTGCACCACCCCGCCGTGCGCCTGGCCCGCGGTCAGCATCGGATTGATGACCGTGCCGAAATCGTTGACCATGAAATAGCGCACGACCTCGATTGTCCCGGTATCGCGATCGATCTCGACCTCGGCGACGTGGCAGCCGTTGGGGAACGAGAACGGCGGATTGTCGGAGATATGGCTGACGTCGAGCGACTGCGGCAGGTCGGCCGGCAGCTTCAGCCCGCCACGCAGCTTGTCGGCGAGTTCCATAATGGACACGCCACGGTCGGTACCGGCGATGACGAAGCGGCCGCGCGCGAACTCGATG
>JAFAKN010000018.1 GCA_019235415.1 Alphaproteobacteria bacterium | reverse complement strand
CTGGGCCACCGTGGTCCATTCGGCGGCCAGCGAGTCGGTCCTGTTCTCCTTCTCCGACCGCCCCATCCAGGAGCGCCTCGACCTTTGGCGCGAGGATCGCGGCAGCCGCTGAGTATTCCTCCCCAACGGAGTTGACAACGGAGTTGGGGAGGTGTCGGCGTCTTACGCCGACGGAGGGGTCATGGATCGAGACTCATGACCCCTCCGTCCGCTATCGCGGACACCTCCCCGCGCTTCGCGCAGGGAGGAGACGAAGTGCGTGGCGCGCCCCCAGCTATGAATTGCGCGTGCTCGGCAGGTTGAGGCCGAGCTCGCCGGCTAGATCGTGCACCAGGCGGCGCTCGCGGAAGCGCCAGCCGATGGCCGTCCGCACCAGCACGTCCTCATAGGTGCCGGCGACCGACGGTACCAGCCCACCGCCGGCGGGCTGGAGGACGACCAGATAGCTGGTGCGCGCGGTGGCGCGGTCGCCGTCGACGCGGATCAGGCTGTTCATGATGAAGTGCTTGCGCTTGGGCTCGGCCGGGATATTGCGCGCCATCAGCGCGGCAATCTCGGCCGGGCCGCATGCCTGGGCGTAGCGCGCGATCCATTTGCCGTCCGCGGTGAACAGCGCGCCGAGCTCGGCGAACCGGAAATCGTCCATGCGAAAGCAGTATTCGCTAAAAAGCTCGCGGATCGCCTCCTTGTCCTCGAGGGCCGTCGTCATGTCTTGTTACTTCTCGCCCAGCCAAACCGACCACAGGCCGCGGCGCTGCTTGCGGGCGTCGAACTCGGCGTCGGCGTAGCGCTGGCTGGCCTTGGGTTCCCACGGCATCGTCTGGTCGAGCGAGAAGCCGTAGGCCATGCCGCTGGCGATCATCGCACCACCGACGTCGATCGAATCGGCACCGGCGTCGATCACGCAGTGCGCCACGGCCTGGCACTGGTGGTTGAAGCGCGTGATGCGGCATTTGAGCTTGTGATCGGACTTCGACAGCAGGTCCTCCAGCGTCGCGCGGGCGCGCATGCCGGCCGTGGTTTCCTGCCTGGCGTCGTCGCGCAACTCGGGCGCCTGGATGCCCCACAGACGGATGTTGGGCTTCAATCCCACGGCGCTGAGCGTGACGCCATCGATGGCGTAAGCGACGCCCGACCAGGCGTCGGACAACGCGCCCATTGCGGGGCATTCGGAAGCGGGTGGCGCGTCAGGCGTGGTCGGCCTGGCGGCGGCTGTCTCGGTCGCCGGCTTCGGCGGCGACTTCGCGTTGCTTGTGGCCGCGACCGCGGCCACAAGCAAGAAAGCGAGGGGGAACGTTCGCGTTTTCATGCTGCGAACCTTGCTCGGAGAATGCGTCTTGCGCAGGGCAAGTGGCTGCCTCACGCCGGACCGCGGACCTCCAGGCCCGCTCATGTCATCCCGAGGCTGTAAGCCGAGGGATCCTTCTGCTGCCGAAAGATCCCTCGCTGCGCTCGGGACGACAGAGGACGGATCTGGAGCAGTGCGGCTTGAGCCCTACGCCGTCCGCACCAGCCGCAGCGGCGCGCCCTTGCCGCGCACTTCCGCCTCCTCGAACTCGGCCGCGGCGATGGCGCGGTCCAGGGCGGCGCGCAGCTCCTTGGCGCTCTCCAAGGTCAGCTCGACGCCGGCGCGGGCGCCGGGGTCGAGAGCGCTGTTGAAGAAGTCGAGCGTGATGACGTCGCCCAGCGGCGCGTGGCGCGCGTGGTCGTAGGCGACCACGGCCTGCGACAGCGCGAACCATTCGTCGCCGCGCTTGGCCATGCCCTCGGCCGGCGCGATCTCGATGATCGAGGTGCACATGACGCTCTCCTACTTCGCCAGATGCTTGCCGAAGAAGGTGAACACCTTGCTCCAGCCGTCCATGCATTGCTCGATCCGGTAGAGCGGCCGGTGCCAGTAGAAGAAGCCGTGGCCGGCGCCGTCGTAGCGATGGAACTCGTGGTTCTTGCCGAGCTTCTTGAGCTCGGCCTCGTGCTGGTTCACCTGCTCGGGGCTAGGCGCGCGGTCGTCGTTGCCGAACAGGCCGAGCAATGGGCAGGCGAGCTCCTTGGTCATGTCGATCGGCGCCACCGGCGTCTTGGCGTTGAGCTCCTCCTTGCCCATCACCACGCGGCCGCCCCACAGGTCGACGCAGGCATCGACGTCCTTCTTCTGGCAGGCATAGATGAAGGCATGCCGGCCGCCCGAGCAGGAGCCGAACACGCCGACCTTGCCGTTGGAGTTGGGATGCGCGCGCATCCACTGCACGGCGGCGGCCGTGTCGCCGACCATCTGCGAATCGGCGATGCCGCCCTCGGCGCGCACCTTGGCGGCGACGTCGTCGGGGTTGTTCTGGCCGCCCTCGCGCTCATAGAGGTTGGCGCAAATCGCGAGATAGCCGTGATGCGCGAAGCGGCGCGTCGTCTCGATATAAAACTCGCTCCAGCCGGGGAGATGATGGATGAGAACGACGCCGGGGAACGGTCCGGGTCCTTCAGGCTTGGCGGTGTAGGCGACGATCGAAAATCCCTGGTCGCCTTTGAGAGTCACGTTCTCGCAGCTCATGCCTCGATAGAATGCCATCGGTCTCCTCCTCTTGAGCGGGCGGGGCAGTCTAGGTGAAATCCTCAGCCGAGCCAGCCCGCTTCCTTCACCCGTTCGCGAAAGCTCTTGCTCACCGGGACCTGCAGCCCATTGTGCAGGACCAGGAGGCTGCGGCCGGCGCTGCGCTCGACGGACGCGACGGCGCCGTTGGCCACCCACCACGAGCGATGCACCTGCAGCCCGCGTTCGGGCCCGAGCTCGCCGATCGCATCGCGCAGACGCAGCAGGATCAGGTCGCTGCCCAGCGCGGTGTGGATGCGCAGGTAATGGTCTTCCATTTGTAGCGCCAGGAGCTCGCGGCCGAGCGCCGGCGGAATGCGGCGGAAGAAGTCCGTCGCCGGTGGTGCGGACGGTACTTGCGCAGGCCGCCCTGGCATCGACATTGGCGTCGGCCCTGGCGCTGGTTGGGCCGCGCCGGCGACCCGCGCCCGCTCAAGGTCCGCCTCGGCGTGCAGGCGCCAGTCGACGAACAAGCCGACAACGACCGAGATGACGACGGCGAGAAACGCAGATTCCGCGAAAATTTGAGGCGCGAAACGAATCGGGATCGGCTGCACGAGCCAGCCATGAACCAGGAAGATGACGAGCGTTCCCGGCGCGGCCGACACGAATCCCGCGATGGCCATCCTGAACGGCACCGGCCAGCGCTCGGTCCAATCGAGACCGCCTAAAAGGGCCGCCAGGAATGTGATCATCAGCCAGAACGAAACGCCGGTGATCGTAAAGTAAAGAAGGCGTCCACTCAGCCCCAGGAAGTTGTAGCTGCCGAACGGTCCGATGACGGCCATCACGACGGCAAGGCCAATGGCCCATGGCCAATGGCGCACCAGCGCTCGGAAATAGGGCGATTCACGCATCGTGGAATGATGTTCCCGGCGGATCGCGAAAAACGCCAGCGATTCCGCGCAAGCACAATGGAGGCTCGATGCCCTCGGGCGGAAGCTGCCTCAGACGAAAGCCGCACCGTTCGAGGAGGTTCATCATGCCGTCACTTTTGCAGATCGTGGCCCACACCCCGCTTTGGGTCTGGGCCGTGATGGCCGCGATCGTCGCCCTTGGCCTCTATGGTCTTCGGCCACGTGTCCTGCCGCCGCGACGACTCGCCATCCTGCCGTTGGTCGGCGTCGTCCTGTCTCTCGCGGGCATCGTGCAATCTGCCCAGCCGGCCCTGGCATTTGCCGCCTGGTCCTTGGCCCTGCTCGCCGGGCTGCCGCCGGGCCATGCGCTCGGCCGACGACGCGAGGCGCGGTGGCTGGAGGACGGGCGGCTGGAGATCGCCGGCGGCTGGTTCATGCTGGTGTTCGCCCTGTCGATCTTCGCGGTCCGCTATGCGCTGGGCGTGGTCTTCGGTATCGCCCCAGCCCTCAAGGCGGACCCCGTATGGATCGGCTTGTCGGCTGGCGCCGGCGGCCTGATCGCCGGGATCGGCTTGGGCTGGCTGGCCGGGCTGGTGCTGCGCGCTCGGCCAACCGCTGCCGCGGCGAGGTGAGCCATGCTGGTAAGACTTTTACGCGCTCTGTCGCTCGGCCTTGGTGTCGTGGTCCTGCTCGTGGTCCTGGGGGTCGCCGGCGTGATCGGCTTCAATGCGCCGGTCGCTCCGCCGCGGCTCGCCGCCGGCGACACGCTGCCCGGGCTTTCGAGCTGGAACACCGCCGAGATCCCGCCGGTGTCGCGCATCTCGGCCCGTGACGGTGCGCCTCTGACCTATCGGCTCTATCCCGGTCGAAAGGACCGCGCCGTGATCCTGGTGCACGGCTCCTCGGGTGCGAGCTACTCCATGCACAAGGTCGCCCAGGCGCTGCAGTCGGCCGGCGCCACGGTCTACTCGATCAGCCTGCGCGGCCACGGCGGCAGCGGCACGCGCAACGGCGACACCTCGTACCAGGCTCAGCTCGACGACGACCTTTTCGACTTCGTCAAGGCGGCTGGCCTCTCGACATCCGGGGTCCACCGCACGCTGATCGGCTTCTCGTCCGGCGGCGGCTTCGTGCTGCGCACCGCGAGTGGCCCGAATGCCGCCCTGTTCGACGACTACGTCGCGGTATCTCCCTACATCGCCTACGATTCGCCGACCTCGCGGAAAGAGGGCGGCGGCTGGGTCGGCCTGGCGCTGCCGCGCTTCCTCGCGTTGTCGATCCTCGATGGCCTGGGCTTGCCTTGGTTCCAGGGGTTGCCGGTGGTGCATTTCGCGACCGCCGCCGAGGCCGACGAGAACCGCACGCCGGTCTACTCCTACCGGCTGCTGACCGGCATGCATCTCGACCGCAATTGGCGCGCCGAGATCGCGCGCATCGATCGGCCGACCGCGGTCGTGCTCGGCGCTGAGGACGAGCTGTTCAACGCTCCGCAGTTCAAGCCATTGTTCGCCAGCCTCAACCCGCGCATCTCGGTCACCGTCGCGCCCGGCCTCGGCCACCTGGCGATGATCGGCGACCCGCGCGGCACTGCTGCCATCGCCCAGGCGTGGCAGAAGCTGGTCGGCGAGGACAAGGTCGAACGCTTCGACTTCAAGGTCCGCGAAGACATGTTCGCGGGCTTCGACGGCGATGCCGACGCCTTCAAGAGGGCGATGACGCTGATCGACACGGCGCTGGCCGCCAATCCGGACCATGCCCAGGCCCTGGTGTGGCGCGGCGCCGGCCGCCTGTTCCTCGCCGGCCAGGCGTTCCAGCGCAAAGACGAGCGCCAGGGGCAGGAGCTGCAACGCCAGTCCCTGGCCGACATGGACCGCGCCGTCGCGCTGGCCCCGAACGTCATCGCCGTGCGCATTCCCCGCGCCACGGCGTTGCTGCCGTACGCCCGCTTCGAACGACCATTCAATCGCGCCGAAGCCGACCAATTGACCGCGACCGCGATCAGCGACTTCGAGTTCACGCTCCAGGCGAGTGCCTGGGATCGACTGAGCGAGCACGGGCGCGGCGAATTGCTGGGCGGGCTGGCGGACGCCTGGCTCGGCCTCGGCGATTCGGCCAAAGCCGCGCCCTACCTCGAGCGCATGGCCAAGCAGCTCGCCGGCACGCCTTACGCCAAGGCGGCGGCGGCACGGCTGGCGGATCCAGCGTCAAAGGCGCCGCTCACTTGCCTCGGCTGCCACTGATGCGAGCCCCGCGAAGCTCGGCTCTCAGCCCGCGCACCGCACGGCGCTCAGTTCGACCCGCCGGGGCCGTCGACAGCGTAAACCTCGGCGGGCTCGGTGAAACCTTTCAGCTTGTAACCGCCAAGCGCCACGACCGGCATGGGATCGAGAAGCCGCGCGAACCTTTCCGACATCAGGAGCGGCCGGCCGGTCTTGCTGCAAATCCCTTGCAGTCGGCTCACGAGGTTGACGTCGGGACCGATCAACGTGAAGTCGAGCCGGTGGCCATAGCCGATGTTGCCGTAGCTCATCTCGCCATAGTGCAGCGCAATTCCCGCGCGAAGCGGGGCGTCGGACGCCACGCGAGCTTCCAGGCGCTCGAGCGCCGTCACGCCGGCGCGAAGGGCCGCAGCGCACGCGGTCGCTGCGTTGTCGTCTTGAAAGAAGGCGAGCACGCCGTCTCCCATGAACTTGATCACCTCGCCGCCCGCATCGCCGATGGGCGGCACCACGCATTGGAAATAGGCATTGAGGTGCTGCAGGACGCGATCGCACGGCAGGCGATTGGACATCTCGGTGAAGCCGCGCAGATCGCAAACCATCAAGGCCGCTTCGAGCGTCTCGACCTCGCCGCGACGGACATGACCTTCGAGCACATGTCGCGCCGTCAGGGTGCCGACATAGGCGCCGAGCAACGCATGTTCGGCATGGCGCAGGGTGCGGAGCTCGCAGATGTTGCGGAGCGCGGGCGCTATCCGCTCTAGAGCCGCGCGCTCGGCAGGGCTGAAGCCGGCCTCGCGCGCCGTGGCGAAAGACACGGCACTCGGCGACGCCCCGGTATTGTGCAGCGGCAGGACGACAAGCTCCACGAGGTGCCGGCCTTCCAATATGTCGATGTGAGCCCACGCGTGATTCTTATAGTCGATACGCACGACAGCCGGCTTCCGTGTTTGCAGCACGTGGTGGATCGGGTTCCCGGCAAAGAAGGGCTTATGCTCGATGCCGTATTCCCGGTTGAAGACTTGCGGTGCCTCGTTGGGCGCCCATCCGATCGTGTACCCGACGATTTCGGGATGCAGGGTCCGCAGGTACAGCCCGAGGTGGTCGAGCGGCAGGCCGGACGCGTTGAGGCGGCGTCCGAGTTCCGCCGCCAATCCGGCGCCGTCCAAGGCATAACATTCGTCCCCGGCGAGCCAGTCGATGATTTCATGCATGGCGGGCTGCAACACCCGGTCAACTTCGCCGCTCACTTCGCCCATGTCGTTGGCCATTGCCGACCTCAATGGTTCCGAGGGAAGTCGCTCGCGCTTCGATTCTAGCGGAAGATCGGCCTGCCCGCGCGAATGAGATCGACGAACTGCTTCACATTCAAGCCATATCCGTCTTCTGCCGGTTCTGGGACGACGATTTGCGCCGTCTCCTCTTCGTCGTGCAGCGGAGCGATTGCCTCGGCGACGGCGTCCGTGTAGCCGAGCGGCAGGCAATAGCCGATGCCGTAGTCCATCACGGCGCCGGCGCCGACCTCCGCCCAGATGTCGAAGCCGATGAACAGGCGCGTGCGTAGCCCGCCGGTCACCCACAGCCCCGAGTCCGGAAAGCCGTTGATCAGGGACTGACCTGCCTCGAGGTCGCCGTCGATGATGGAGCAGCAGTCGTAGGCGCTGATGAAATGCCGGCAGCGCACGTTTCCGACCACGATGAACAAGCCCTGCTCGGCGCCGTTTTGGATATCGAGCACGTCCTCTACGTCCAGGTCGCCGGTGATCAGCGTGCAGAGGGCAGGCGCCGCGAGCGAGCCGACAACCTTTAGCGAGCCCTCATGGATCGCGGCTTGTGTATTCATCCAGTCGTCGAACGAGACCAGCCGGCTCATGACCTCGCGAAAGGCAGGAGACGCCGAGCAATCGGCGAGAGCCCGGCGAAACTCGTCGCCGCTCACGGATCGGAAAACGGGCGAGTCGGCCATCATGAACCTCAGGCGATCGGTCGCTTTTGCGCCGCCACCGAGCCGGCGCACTGAGCGACCGGCAGCGGGCGCAGCTGCAGGTCGTAGGCATCGGCGTACTCGACTTTCCACACGGTGCCATCGCGTCGATAGAGGAAGACGAAGAGCTGGCAGGTGTCGGACTGGTAGCGCAAGGCACGCGCCGGCTCGTCCTTGCGGTCGAGCGCGCCGGCGCCGAACAGCGCCGCGAGCTGCGTCTCGTCGAGGCCCTTTATGCGTTCGAGCGGGATCGGGCTGCCCGGATTGCGCGAGTTGAAGACGCCCTTCTCGTAGAGGCCGGTGCTCGGCGATCCGGAATCGGACACGCAGCCCGCGAGCAACAGAGCGAGCGCGCACAGGGCTGATGGCCGCTTCATGCGGCCAGTCTACCGTCCGGCGGCAGTCGGATTAAAGGGCCGTCCGGATCCCGCCGGGGGCTTGAGCGTTTGTGCCACATGCACCATGGCCGCCACGCCCAGGACCGGCACGATCAGGTTGACGATGGGAATGGTGCCCAGGAACACGATGACGATGCCGGTGAGCCACAGCACGCCCCAGTTGGCCCGCCGCCACGCCTTCACTTCGGCGGGCGGCAGGCGGCGCAGTGCAACCTGCTCGTAATAGAGGCGCGCCGTCAGCCAGCCGTTGAGGGCGTAGAACACCACCGCCCCCAGCCCGACCACGAACAGCGCCAGGATGTAGAACGGCAGCATCACGAGGTTGAGCACGATCACCGCCACCAGGAAGGCAAGCCCGGTCCAGATGCCGGTCCAGATCGGGATGCCGTGCGCCGGGCCGAGCTCGGGGTAGTACTCCGCTTCGACGATATCGGCGATCTGCTCCATGAAGACCGAGATCACGATGCCGAAGCTCGCCGGAAACAGGATCACGGCCAGCACCACCACGGCCGCGCCGCCCAGCCAGTCGATGGCGTCGTTGATCCACCGGGATTCGAAATGCGCCAGGGTGTGCAAGCCCCACCAGCCGAGCACGGCGATGGCGACCTGCAGCACGATGCTGAGCAGGAGCGACCACCAGATGACGCCGCGCAGCTTGGGATCGCCCAGCTGCCGCACCGCCAGCTCGAACGCGCGGATCATTCTCCTGTCATCCCGAGCATAGCGAGGGATCCTTCCTGCTGCCTCAAGGATCCCTCGCTACGCTCGGGATGACAGTGGCTACGCTCGGGATGACAGCCGTCACTGTGGCCCCACGACGCCGGCGGTCTTCAGCGCGTCGATCTCCTTCGCCGAGAAGCCGCGCTGCTGCAGCACCTCGTCGGTGTGCTGGCCGCGCTTGGCGGCGGGGCTTTGGATGCTCTCCTTGGTGCGCGAGAAGCGCGGCGCCGGCGCGGGCTGGGCGAAGCCCAGCACGTCGACATAGGCGCCGCGTGCCTTGGCGTGCGGATGCTGCGAGGCTTCCTTCATGGTGAGGACGGGCGCGAAGCACACGTCGCTGCCTTCCATGATCGTGCACCATTCGTCCCGCGTCTTGCTGTGGAAGACGCGTGCCAGTCGGCTCTTCAGCTGCGCCCATGCCTTGCGGTCCTGCTGCGCGGGCAGGCTCTCGCCCTTGAGACCGGTCTTCTCGAGCAGCAGCTCGTAGAACTGCGGCTCGATCGAGCCCACGCAGACGAACTTGCCGTCCTTGCATTCATAGGTGCCGTAGAAGTGCGAGCCGCCGTCCAGCATGTTGCCTTCGCGGTCGTTGTCGTTCCACAAACCCGCGCCGACCAGCCCATACACGCCGCCCAGCAGCAGCGCCGCACCGTCGACCATCGCGGCGTCGATCACCTGCCCCTTGCCCGAGCGTTGCGCCTCCAATAATCCGCACACCATGCCGAAGGCCAAAAGCATGCCGCCGCCGCCGAAGTCGCCGACCAGGTTGAGCGGCGGCACCGGCTTGTCCTTGACGCCGATCGCGTGCAAGGCGCCGGTCAGCGCGATGTAGTTGATGTCGTGGCCGGCCGCCTTGGCGAGCGGGCCTTCCTGGCCCCAGCCGGTAATGCGGCCGTAAACGAGCTTGGGATTGCGCGCCAGGCAGACGTCGGGCCCCAGCCCCAGCCGTTCGGCGACGCCCGGCCGGAACGGCTCGGTGATGCCGTCGGCCTTCTCGATCAGGCGCAGCACGACCTCGACGCCTTCCTTCTTCTGCAGATCGACCGACACGGAGCGTCGGCTGCGGTTGTGGACGGCAAACTTGGGATCGGCCAGCCGGTCCATGACATGCGCCTTGGTGCGATCGACGCGGATCACGTCGGCGCCCATGTCGCCCAGCATCATCGAGCACATCGGCCCCGGGCCGATGCCGGCCAGCTCGACGATGGTCAGCCCCGAGAGCGGCCCTGCCATGACTTTCCTCCTGCGAAATGCGCGTTGTTCGACGTCGATGTTAGCGGATCGCGCGGGCGTGTCACCCGCGGCGGGATGGCAGTCCTGCGACGCCCGGTCTAAAGTCCGCGCCGCAGAAGGTTCGGAGGGAAGTGGATGGGCTTGGCCCGCATCATCACATCGCTGGTGCTTGCGTTGCTGATTGCAGGCCGCGTCGGCGCCCAGCAGCCGGCGCCCCTCCCGACCAAGGAATACAACCAGCAGTTCCTGGTCGCCGGCTCCTGGTTCCACGGCGTGCACGGTCTTGCCTTCAACAAGGACGACCAGCTGTTCGCGGGCTCGGTGGTCGGCCAGACGATCTATCGCGTGCAGGTCGACGCCGCCGAAGTCGACCGCTTCATCGATCCACCGACCGGCATGGCCGACGACATCGCCTTCGCCGACGACGGCACCATGGCGTGGACGGCCTTCCTGATGGGCAAGGTCTACATCCGCAAGCCCAACGGAAAGACCATCGAGGTCGCCAACGGCATGAGCGGCCCCAACTCGCTGGCTTTCGGCAAGGACAACCGGCTTTTCGTCTCGGAAGTGTTCCTCGGCGATGCGCTCTACGAGATCGACATCAAGAATGTCGACAAGCCCGACTTCAAGCCGGCCTCGCGCAATGAATTGCGCCGCATCGCCGAGAAGATGGGCGGGCTGAACGGCTTCGAGATCCACAAGGACGACGGCTTCCTCTATGGACCCCTGTGGTTCAAGGGCGAGATCGTGAAGATCAACCTCGAGACCGGCGCCATCGAGGTGATCGCCGACGGCTTCAGGATCCCCGCCGCCGCCAACATCGATCCGCAGAACCGCGACAACGTCTACGTGGTCGACGCCGGCTCGGGCGGCATCTGGAGCGTGAGCCTCACCAGCAGGGCCAAGAAGCTGGTCGCCTCGATGAAGCCCGGGCTCGACAACCTCGCCTTCGATTCGCGCGGCCGGCTGTTCGTGACCTCGATGACCGACAACGGCATCTACATCGTCGACAAGCAGACCGGCGCGCATCGCACCATCGTCGAAGGCAAGCTCGCCATCCCCTCCGACCTCGCGGTGATCTCCGAGGGTGGCAAGGACATCGTGCAGGTGGCCGACGTGTTCAGCTATCGCACCGTCGACGGCCAGACCGGCGCCGTGACCGACGTGCTGCGCGTGCACGGCGACACGCACAACTATCCGATCGGCATCTCGGTCGGCCCCAAGCACGTGCTGCTGAGCAGCTGGTTCTCCAACACCGTCGAGAAGGTCGATCGCAAGACCGGCAAGCTGGTGGCCACGCTCGCCGACTTCGCCGCTCCGGTCGACGCGCTGGAGATGGCCGACGGCACGATCTACGTCGCCGAGCAGGGCAGCGGCAACCTGGTGAAGGTGTCGCCGGACGGCAAGACGCGGTCGATCGTCTTGAAGGAGCTGCGCGCGCCGGTGGCGATGGCGCAAGGCGCCGGCAACATCGTCTACGTCACCGAGATCGCCGCCGGCGCCGTGACCCAGATCGACGTGGCGAGCGGCGCGCGCCGCGTGGTGGCCGACGGGCTGGCCGGGCCGGAAGGCATCGACGTCGGGCCGGACGGCCTTTTATACGTCGCCGAGGTCGGCCAGAAGCGCGTGCTCACGATCGAGCCCGCCAGCGGCAACAAGACAGTGATCGCCTCGAACCTCGACATCGGCCTGCCGACTTACCCCGGCGGTCCGCCGGCGCTGGTGACCACCGGCGTCGCGGTCGGTCGCACCGGCGTCGTCTATGTCAGCTCGGATATCCGCAACGCGCTCTACAGGCTGACTCCGCCAACCGTTCAGCCGTAAGGAAAAGCATGCCCGGCATTCCCTTCATCAAGGACTTCAAGTTCGACTATGGCACCGCGACGGAGGTGACGCCGCTCATCCGCCGCGTCGTCGCCAACAACCCGAGCCCGTTCACCTTCAAGGGAACCGGCACCTACGTCATAGGCCACGGCAAGGTGGCGATCGTCGACCCCGGGCCCGACCAGCAGGATCATATCGATGCCGTGTTGCGCGCCGTGCGCGGCGAGACAGTGACGCACGTCTTCGTCACCCACACCCACATCGACCACGTGCCGGCGACTCCGGCGGTCGCCAAGGCGACCGGCGCCAAGGTCTATTCCTATGGGCCGCATCCCAGGCCACCCGCGGGCGAGAAGCCGGAAGAGGCGGGCGACCTCGCGTTCGCGCCGGACGTCAAGCTCGCCGACGGCGACGTCGTGCCGGGCGACGGCTGGAATGTCGAAGCGGTCTACACGCCCGGCCACATCTCCAACCATCTCTGCTTTGCGGTGAAGGAGGACAGCGCGCTGCTGTCGGGCGATCACGTCATGGGCTGGTCGACGGCGGTGATCTCGCCGCCCGACGGCAACATGGCCGACTACTTCGCTTCCTTGCGCAAGCTGCTGCCGCGCGAGGAGGCGTTGTTCATTCCAACGCACGGCGCCGAAATCCGCAATCCCATCCCCTTCGTGCAGGCCTACATCGAGCATCGCCTGGGCCGCGAGGCGCAGATCATGGCGCGGCTGAAGGAAGGCCCCCAGACCATCCCGCAGATGGTGGCGAAGAACTATGCCGACACGCCGCTCCATCTCCATGCCGCCGCCGGCCGCTCGATGCTCGCCCACCTGATCCAAATGGTGAAGGATGGCCGCGTCCGGACCGACGACGGCCACGCCCGAATCGACAGCGTGTACCGGCTTTGACTCTTCCTCCCCTTCGCGGATGCCGCGAAGGGGAGGTGGCCGCGCAGCGGCCGGAGGGGTCATGCTCACGACTCATGACCCCTCCGTCGCCGGAAGACGGCGACACCTCCCCAGCGAAGCTGGGGAGGAAAAATGAAGGAAAGGAGAAATACGCAATGGACCTGAAGCTCACCGGCCGCACCGTGCTGATCACCGGCGGCAGCCGCGGCATCGGCTTCGCCTGCGCCGAAGCGTTCGCGGCCGAAGGCTGCACCGTGCACATTGCCTCGCGGTCCAAGGAGTCGCTGGAAGCCGCGCGGGACAAGATCAGGAGCAGGCACAACGTACCCGTCGAGATCCACGTCGCCGACCTCAGCAAGGGCGACATCGCGCGCAGCCTGGTCGAGGCCGTGAGCCATGCCGACATTTTAGTCAACAACGCCGGCGCCATCCCGCGCGGCGATCTTTTGGCCATGACCGAGCCCAAGTGGCGCGAGGCCTGGGAGCTGAAAGTGTTCGGCTACATCAACGCCACGCGCGCCATGCTGGAGAAGATGTATGCCCGCAAGAAGGGCGCGGTGGTGAACATCATCGGGCTGGCGGGCGAGTCCTATAGCTACGACTACGTCGCCGGCACCATGGCCAATGCGGGCCTGATGGCTTTCACCCGCGCCGTCGGCTCCAAGAGCGTCGACCAGGGTGTGCGCGTGGTCGCCATCAACCCGCCCGCGACTCGCACCGACCGCATGCTCACGCTCCTGCGCCACACGGCCCAGCAGCAGTTCGGCGACGCCGAACGCTGGCCCGAGCTCACCAAGCACATGCCCTTCGGCCGAGCGGCCGAGCCCGAGGAGGTCGCCGACCTCGCGGTGTTCCTCGCCTCCGACCGCGCCAGCTACATCAGCGGCGTCGTCATGACACTGGACGGCGGACAGGCAGCACGGCGCTGACGGCGGAGATGAGCGACCCCCTCGCGCACGCCTGCAGCCTGCTCCACTCCGTCTTTGGCTTTGCGGCCTTCCGGCCCGGGCAGGAGGAGATCGTGCGCGCCGTGCTGGCCGGCGAGAACGTGCTCGCCGTCATGCCGACCGGCAGCGGCAAGTCGCTCTGCTATCAGCTGCCGGCCATCGCGCGGCCCGGCCTCACGGTCGTGGTGTCGCCATTGATCGCGCTGATGCGCGATCAGGTGCGCATGCTGTTGGCGGCGGGCATCGCGGCCGGCAGCCTCAATTCGAGCAATGAACCCAGCGAGAATTCGCGCGTGCTGCGTCTTCTGCGCGACCGGGAGCTGCGCCTGCTCTACGTCGCGCCCGAGCGGCTGGCGCGGCCGGACACGCTCGAAATGCTGGCGGAAAGCCATGTCGCGCTGATGGCGATCGACGAGGCGCATTGCGTGTCGCAATGGGGCCACGACTTCCGCCCCGAGTACCTGACGCTGGGCAGCCTGGCGCGCCAGATCGGTGGCCGCCTGCAGACCCTGGCGCTGACCGCCACGGCCGATGCGCCGACCCGCCGCGACATCGTCGAGAAGCTGTTCGCCGCACCGCCGCGCATCTTCGTGCGCAGCTTCGACCGCCCCAACCTGCGACTCGCCTTCAAGGCCAAGGAGCGCTCGACCCAACAGGTCGTGTCGTTCGTGCGCGCGCATGAAGGCGAGAGCGGCATCGTCTATTGCGCGTCGCGTCGCAAGGTCGAGGAGCTGGCCGCAACGCTTGCCGCATCAGGCCATCGCGCGCGGCCCTACCATGCCGGGCTCGACAATCCGGTGCGCAAGGCGAACCAGGATGCCTTCCAGCAGGAGGACGGGCTGGTCATGACGGCGACCGTCGCCTTCGGCATGGGCATCGACAAGCCCGACGTGCGTTTCGTCTGTCATGCCGACCTGCCGTCCAACGTCGAGGCCTACTACCAGGAGATCGGCCGCGCCGGCCGCGACGGCCTGCCGGCCGATACGCTGACGCTCTACAGCCTGGGCGACATGCAGCTGCGCCGCCAGCAGATCGAGCAGAGCGACTCGTCCGACGAGCGCAAGCGCATTGAGCGCCAGCGCCTGAATGCCCTGCTGGCGCTGGCCGAGGCGCCGCGCTGCCGGCGCCAGACGCTGCTCGCCTATTTCGGCGAGAAGTCCCAGCCCTGCGGCAACTGCGACCTCTGCCGCGAAGGGGTCGAGCTGTTCGACGGCACCATCGAGGCGCAGAAGGCGATGTCGGCCATCCTGCGCACCGGCGAACGGTTCGGTGTCGAGCACCTGATCGCCATCCTGGTCGGCGATCGCACCGAGAACGTCGGAAAGTTCAACCACGACCGGCTGCCGACCTTCGGGGTCGGCAAGGACCGCAAGCCGAGCGAATGGCGCTCGATCTTCCGCCAGCTGTCGGCCACCGGATTGATCGAGCAGGACCTCGCCGAGCATGGCCGCTGGTGGGTCACCGACCAGGGACGGCGCGTACTGAAGGGACTGGAGCGCATCGAGCTGCGCAAGGTGGCCCTCGGCACGGCAAAGGCGTCGAAGGCGCGGTCCAAGGCCGAGGTCTCGACCGCGCTCGAATCGGACGCCGATGCAGCTCTGCTGAAGGCCCTGAAATCCTTGCGCACCAAGCTCGCGGTCGCCCAGAACGTCCCGGCCTACGTGGTGTTCTCCGATCGAACCCTCGTCGAGCTCGCGACGCATCGTCCGACCAGCCTGCGGGCCATGCGGGAAATCCACGGGGTCGGCGATGCCAAGCTCGAGCGCTACGGCGCGGCGTTCCTGGAGCTGGTCCAGAACCACGCCGCCGCTGCCGCCGCTTCAGCGTAGGCCGGCGAGCGGCATCAGCTTGCGCAGGCGCGGCTCGCGCAGCCACAGCCCGACCCACAGGAAGAGCCCGAGCCAGACGCCGAACAGCGTGTGTGTGAAGATCGGATCGCCGAGCCGCAGATGGCTGGCAATGGCGCCGCCCATCAGGCCGGTCAGCAGCACTGCGCCTAAAAGCGCCGTGCGCGGCCAGGCGTAGAGCAAAGTGCAGACCAGCGTCAGCACGCCGAGAAAGCGGGCGAACGATTCGCTCGCCGGATAGCCCAGCTCGCGCATGCTGTCGATGACCGGTTGGATCGGCACCAGCTTGATGGCGCCGTCGACCAGCAGGAAAAGCACTGCGATGCCGCTCAGGATCCGACCGGTCCAGAGCGCCGCGCGTGAAGAGAATGCATCGTCCATGGGGTCTCCCTCTTGCTATCGGCCACAGGACGAACCGCGCGCCGCGGCGCCGACAGAGGGATCAGGAATTTTGCGGAGCCGCCTGCAATCGGTCGAGATGCTGGCGGATGTGCGCCGCTTCGGCCGGGCTGTTGGCGAGCGCAATGGCGCGGCCGAACGACTCGCGCGCCTCGCTCGTGCGCCCCAGCTGCTGCAGCAGGGCGCCGCGCACGCCATGGAAGTAGAAATACGCCGACAGTTTCGGCTCGAGCGGCTCGATCATCGCCAGCGCCGCCTCGGCCCCGCGCAGCTTGTTGACCGCGACGGCGCGATTGAGCGTCACGACCGGCGAAGGTCTCAGGCGCTCGAGATTGGCGTACAGAAGGTCGATCTCTGCCCAGTCGGTGTCCTGCGCCGTGCTGGCCCGCGCGTGCAGGGCCGCGATCGCCGCTTGGACCTGATAGGGGCCGGGTCGGCGATGGCGCACCGCCTTGTCGATCAGCGCCAGGCCCTCGGCGATCTGGCCGGCGTGCCACAGGCTGCGGTCCTGGTCTTCCAGGAGGACGACGTTGCCCGCCTCGTCGAACCGCGCCGCCATACGCGCGCGCTGCAGCAGCATCAGCGCCAGCAGGCCCATGACTTCCGGATCGGCGGGGAACAGGTGCAGCAGCAGGCGGCCGAGTCGGATCGCCTCGTCGGCGAGCTCGGCGCGCCGCTCGGCGTCCTCGCGGCGCGCCGAGTAGCCCTCGTTGAACAGCAGGTAGATCATGGTGGCGACGGCTTCCAGCCGCTCCGTCCGCTCCGCCGCGCTCGGCGTCTCGAAGGGAACCTCGCCGGCGCCGACCCGCGCCTTGGCGCGGGTGATGCGCTGCTCCATCGCCGCCTCGCTCACCAGGAAGGCGAGCGCGATCTCCTTGACCGACAGTCCGCAAACGATGCGCAGCGCCAGCGCGATCTGCTGCGTGGCCGGGAGCTCGGGATGGCAGCAGATGAACAGCAGCCGCAGGATGTCGTCGCGGTACTGCTCGCCGTCCAGCCGGTCGGCAAGGCGGTCTTCGGCGTCGTCGAGGTCGGATATCTGCGGCTCGTCCGGCAGCACCGTCTGCTTGGCGCGGCGCCGCACGTCGTCGAGCGCCGCGTTGCGGCCGACGAAGATCAGCCACGAGGCCGGCTCGCGCGGCGGCCCGTTCTGCGGCCAGGTGCGCAGCGCACGCAGGCAGGCTTCCTGGAAGGCTTCCTCGGCCAGGTCGAGATCGCGGAAGTAGCGCAGCAGGGCAGCGAGCGCCGTCGGCCTCGCTGACCGCAGGACACCGTCGAGCCAGGTCGGGTCGTTCACGCCGCCGGCTTCCGTTCCTGGGCGAGCCGATGCTCCTGCAGCTCCGCGACCGGCCGGACTTCGTAGCTGCCGGTGCCGGGATTGGCGTCGGCGAGCTCCTTGGCGAAGGCCAGGGCCGCGTCGAGCGAGGCGAAGTCGACGATGAAAAAGCCTAGAAGCTGCTCCTTGGTCTCGGCGAACGGGCCGTCGATCACCATGTTCTCGCGCCCCTTGCGCAACGTGGTCGCGGCCGTGGTCGGCAGCAGCCGCGCCACCGGGCCGAGCCGTCCCTGCCGGGCGAGCTTGTCCTGCACCACCGTAAGCTGCTGCATGACCTGGTCGTGATAGGGCTTCGACCAGGCGGCGACGGCCTTCTCGTCGTTGTAGCAAAGGATGGCGTACAGCATGCGGATGCTCCTGTTCGACCCAAGGACGAAGAACGGGCCGGTTTTCCGACAGTCGCGCGGCAAGAAATTGTGCTCACTGTCATCCCGAGCGGAGCGAGGGACCTTTGAGGCAAACAGGAAAGGTCCCTCGCTGCGCTCGGGATGACAGGCGCTTCGCTCGGGATGACAGGGCCCGGCTCAGCCGTGCGGCGACGAGATCGGCCGCTGGAAGGGGATGCCGGCCCTGAGGATGCGGTATCGGCCGTCGCGGATTTCGGCTGCCGTCACGATGCCGGTGCGGGCGCTGCCGCCGTCCAGCCCCAGGCGGTCGGCTTCGAACAGGTGCGGGTCTTCCATGCCGCTGATCGACCGGTGCTTGTCGGGCGGGGTATGGCCGTGCACCACGAGCGTGCCGTCGAACCCGCCCGTCCAATCCAGGAAACCGTGGTTGATCCAGGCCCAGCGCGCCTCGGTGAAAATGGTCCAGGGACGGGCCAAAAATTCGTCCTGGTCGGCGTGCGGGTCGAGCCCGCCATGCACGAACAGCGCGTTGCCGACGCGGACGTGGCTGCGCATGGCATAGAGCTGGTGCACGACCGCCTCGCCCAGCGCCGCCGCCAGAAGCTCGACGCTGGGCGCCGCCTCGGGCTGGCGCACCTTGGCGCGCATCTGCTGCAAGAGCGTATGGCCGCCCATGCGGTTGCTGAGCCACAGGCTGTGCGCGTGCCGCGCATGCGGGCCGCCGATCACGCCCAGCAGCATCACGATCTCGTGGTTGCCCATCAGGCGGTCGACATGGTCGACGCCGTGCGCCGCCGCATCGCGCGCCCAGAGCTCCAGCGCGCCGATGCTGTCGGGGCCGCGGTTGATGATGTCGCCGAGGTACACCAGCCGGCGCCGGCCCGGCGCCTGGTGCGCCAGCTCGGCGAGGGTGCCGAGAAGCGCCCGCAGCTCGGGGGCGCAGCCATGCACGTCGCCGATGGCGAAGATCGTCTCGCCCTTGACGTCGAACGGCGCCGCCTTCCATTCGGCGACGTCGACCGGCAGGGCCGTCGAGCTGTCCATGTTGGCGATGCTAGCCTTATCCCGTGCGGCGCTCCACAGGCCGCTCTAATGGCCGCTCCACAGGCCGCTCCAAAGACCGCTCCACTGGCGCCGGGCTCGCCTTCGCAGGTTTGCGGTCGAACTCTTCCTTCACCGCGCGATTGAGGTCGAGCTGGACGGCCTGCTGGTCGCCTTGGTCGACCCAGGCGTGGGCCAGGAGGGTATAGGTGCCGTCGCCCAGGCTATCGACACCGACGTTTGCGACGCGCCGCACCCGCTTGTCGCGCCCGATCAGGTCCGTCAGGCGGGCGATGGCCGAGCCGATGTCCTCGCTGGCCGGACGCGGGTAGCGCAGCTCGATGCGGGCGGTGCTGTTGCGTGTCGGCACGCGCACGATCTCGCCCCACAGCTTGCCGTTGGGGATCACGATGCGCGCGCCATCGTCGCTGTCGATCTCGGTGTAGAAGAGGTTGATCTCCTGCGTGCGGCCTGCGACGCCGCCGGTCTCGATGCGGTCGCCGATGTGGAACGGCCGGATGACGATCAGCATGATGCCGGCCGCGAGGTTGCTGAGCGTGCCCTGCAGGGCCAGGCCGACGCCGACGCCGAAGGCGCCCAGCACGGCCACGAAGCTGGTGGTGGCGATGCCGAAGGTGGTCAGCACCGCGACCAGCGTCAGGGCGATCGTGAGGTACTTGGCGCCGTCGGCCAGGAACAGCGTCACGGTGCGGTCGATGTGCTCGGTCCGGCCGCACAGGCGCGCGACGAGACGGTAGAGCACCCGTGACCCGATCCAGCCACCAACCAGGATCACGATGGCGCCAAGCACGCGCAGGCCGTATGTCGTGACCAGAGTCACGATCGCGCCGGCGGCATTGTCCCAATGGTCGAGGTCCATCCGGTGCAAACGTACCGCCGCGACGGACGGTTGCCCTTATCTTGCCGGACCGCGGACCTCCTGGTCCGCTCGTACTTATGATGCGGACCAGGAGGTCCGCGGTCCAATGAGCCTCACCCCGCGTCGTTGGCGCGGATGAAGTCGCGGACGCGCGGCGTGATCTGCTCGCGCCACTTGCGGCCGTTGAAGATGCCATAATGGCCGACGCGCGGCTGCTCCCAGTGCACGTGGCGTGCGCCCGGGATGTTCGGCGTCAGGGTGTGGGCGGCCTTGGTCTGGCCGATGCCGGAGATGTCGTCGAGCTCGCCTTCGACCGTCATCAGCGCTGTCTCGATCGCCGCCGGATCGACTGGTCGGCCGTGGCTCACCCACAGCCCGCGCGGCAGCAGATGCTCCTTGAACACCACCTCGACCGTCTGCAGGTAGAACTCGGCGGTGAGGTCCATAACTGCGAGGTACTCGTCGTAGAAGGCGCGGTGGGACTCGGCGAGGTCGTCGTCGCCTTTGATCAGGTACTCGAACTGGCGCATGTGGGCATTGATGTGCCGGTCGAGGTTCATGCTGATGAACGAGGTGAGCTGCAGGAACCCCGGATAGACCCGCCGCATCGCGCCGGGATAGCTGAACGGCACCGACGAGATGACGTTGGCGCGGAACCACATCATCGAGTTGCGCATCGCCAGATCGTTGGGCGTGGTCGGGCTGATGCGCGTGTCGATCGGCCCACCCATCAGCACCATCGACTTGGGCTGACGCGGATCGGCGGCCTCGGCCATCAGCGAGGCAGCGGCCAGCACCGGCACGGACGGCTGGCACACCGCCATCACGTGCACGTTGGGCCCGAGATAGCGGCAAAACTCGATGACGTAGTCGACGTAGTCGTCGAGGTCGAAGTTGCCCTGCACCAACGGCACCTCGCGGGCGTCGGTCCAGTCGGTGATGTAGACGTCATGGTCGGGCAGCAGCGCCTCGACCGTGCCGCGCAGGAGCGTCGCGAAGTGGCCGCTCATCGGCGCCACCACCAGCACCTTGGGATCGCGGTGCTCGGTGTCGCGGCGGAAATGCAGCAGCTGGCAGAACGGCTTGCGCAGCAGGATCTCCTCGTTGACCGCCACGGTCTCGTTGCCGATCAAGGTGGTGGCGAGCCCGAACGCCGGCTTGCCGTAGTTCTGGGTCAGGCGCGCCATGATCTCGGCGCTGGCTGCCACCGACTTGCCGAACCAGGTCTCGGAGAGCGGGTTGTAGGGGCTCGAATACACTTTCTCGAGAGTATTGGCCCAAAGGCGGACGGGACGCGCCATCTGGCGCTGCCATTCGTACGCCTGATACATCATCGATGACGCTAACACG